>NZ_JAGYGG010000030.1:0-71844 GCF_019947335.1 Pseudomonas sp. BF-R-24 | reverse complement strand
GTGTCAGTCAATAATGATGTCGACTGACACACCGCTTTCGCGAGCAAGCCCGCTCCCACAGTTCGTTCTCTGCCGAACTTCAATTTTGTGCTCACTGGCTCCCACAGGGTTGAAGTGATCCAGGCGTCAATTGGCGTAGGACATTTCTGTTTTTCCTAGGCTTCGGTCATGCCCGTTGTCCCTCATCCACAACCCACCGTCCCCGTTTTGCAGATATTCATTGCGCAGGTCCTAGGACATTTCCGGGCAAGGTCTTCGGAGATTTCCTTCGAATTGCGGCGATCCGCATGAACTGGTTTGAAAGGTGCTCAATCGATAGTCTTTGGTGGTCACTGAAATTCAGTGGCGAGGTGTAGGAACCTCCAGTTTCCCTAGTACCACGTTGGCGCCAATTACCTGGTTTGCGGCCGTTGAAATGCGTCCGTAAGATCAGCTGCGGCGGCTATGTACGGGCACGCTTCGGCGTGGTCGAGGTGCTAGGGACTCGATATTCCTACCCCGTACATGGCTGCCACCCTAGCCCGTAGGAAGGCTTTCGGTAGCTTCGATTTTCCTTTCCTAGAGTTAGAAACCATGAAAACCATTCATCCCGATCCACCCTACGAAAAACCAACCCCACACCCCAACAATCGCTTCATGGCACTCACCAGCAATTGCAGTGAAATGCCCACCCTCTTCGTCGACACCCACGCACCGCTCGACGTCCTGATGGACGCCGCCAACTACCGAATCCGCGCCGTCACCCAATTGCTGGAAAACCTGTCCATGCGCGGCTCGATCGAGTGCGATTCCTTCATCCTCAGCGACTTTTCATTGCTCTGCGCCATCCCGTTGCGCGATGGCTGTGATGTGCTGGATGTGGTCGGGCGACGGTTGCGGGCACGCTGACCAACCCTGTAGGAGCGAGCCTGCTCGCGATGGTGGTCAACGATAACGCGGGCTGCCTGACTGAACGCGTCGTCTGGACGTTCTTCGCGAGCAAGCCCGCTCCCACATTTGATTTGTGCCGAGCTGAAATTCTCAGTGCCTGCGCAACCACTCGATAAACAGCGCAAACAACTCCGACTGCGAACCCACCTCCAGTTTCAGGTACAGGTTCTTGCGGTGCATGCGCACGGTTTCCGGTGAGATGTTCATCTGGCTGGCCGTGGATTTCACCGAATGCCCGCGCAACACCATATGCGCCACTTGCCGCTCTCGTTCAGTGAGCAAGTCGCTGCCGAAATGCTCGAACGCCGACTGCACCCGGTGCTTGAGATCATCGCGCATGCCCTGGTCTTTATCGCACTGGATCTCGCGACTGCGCAGCATGCCCCGTTGACTGAATTCGCTGATGAATTCGCGCACCAGCGGTTCCACGGCGCGCAGCAGATTCAGCTGTTCGGCGCTCAGGCATTCACCGCCGAAACCCTGATAGAGGCTGACGGAAATCTTCGTGTCATTGCCGATATCGACAATGTAGTAGCTGTCTTCCGAGCAGCCCGCCTTCAGGTAATAGGATTTGTAGTAGTCACTGTCGAAGAAGTTGTCCGGGGCAATTTCCTCCAGGTGATAGAAGCCTTGCGCCAACCCCTGCTCCACCGCCAGGCAGAACGGGTCGAGCAAGTAACCCCCGGCAAAATAGCGCTCCAGAATCGAGACCTGATACTCCTGCGCTATCCCGCGCTGATGCAGCAACTGGGGCGCGCGGTCCTTGCGCTCCAGGCTGATCATCATCGACTCGACGGACACCAGTTGCGCCAACGCCGACGCCAGGTGTTGCAAGGCGTCAGGCTCATCGATATGGGCGAATGCCTCGCGCATTCCCCCATGCCATTTGTGCAATGCCCCGAAGGGCACCGCGATCAGCGTATCGTCGTCTGGTTTGCTCATGCCCCGCAGTCTAGCGGCTGGACACGCCCTTGGTAACAGCCTGACTGACGAAATCATTGGCCCGCGTACTGTCCGCTCGCTTCAAGCTCGGCGGCCACTTCCAGAATGCATATGCGCAAGGTCTCGACGATTTCATCGACCTGGACAGACGTCAGGATCAACGGTGGCGACATGACATTGAGGTGCATGATCGGCCGCACCAGCAAGCCCCGGGCCTGGGCCCGCACGTGGATTTTCTCGCCGATGTTGATCTCGTCGGGGAATAGCGCCTTGGTGCGTTTATCGGCGACGAACTCCACGCAGGCCATGAGTTTCTGGCAGCGCACATCCCCCACCAGCGGCAAGTCCCGCAGGGTGGCCAGGCGCTCCTCCAGATAAGCCCCCACCGTGTCGACATGGGCCAGCAGGTTTTCCCGCTCGATGATTTCGATGTTCTTCAGCGCCGCCGTGCAGCACACCGGATGCCCGCTGTAGGTGAAGCCGTGGGTGAAGCAGCGGCCCTTGCCCGGCTCGGCGATGACTTTCCAGATGCGCTCGGAAAAGATGCACGCGCCCAGCGGCAGGTAGGCCGAGGTCAGGCCCTTGGCAGTGGTGATGATGTCGGGCTGCACGTCGAACACCTCATAAGAGGCAAAGAACTTGCCCAGGCGCCCGAACGAAGTGACCACCTCGTCGGCGACGAACAGGATGTCGTAGCGCTGGCAGACGTCCCACATGCGTTTGAGATAGCCCCGGGGCGGAATGATCACCCCGCCGGAGCCCATGATCGGCTCGGCGAAAAAACCGGCAACCTTGTCCGCGCCAATCGAGAGGATCTTGTCTTCGAATTCCTTGACCAGGAACTCGAGGAACTGCGCCTCGTCCATGCCATCGGGCGCGCGGTACGGATTCGGGTTGGAGACGTGGTGGATCAGCGGGTTGGCGTAGTCGAACTCCGGCACGCGGTCGGCGGCCTTGTTGCCGATCGACATGGTCAGCGTGGTAGAGCCGTGATAGGCGTTGAACCGGGCGATGACGTGCTTCTTCTCCGGTTTGCCTCGGCAGTTCTGGTAGTACTGGATCAGCCGGTACGCGGTGTCCACGGCGGTGGAGCCGCCGGTGGTCAGGAACACATGGTCGAGGTCGCCGGGGGCCAGGCTGGCGAGTTTTTCGCACAGTTCGATGGCGACGTTGTTCGACATATCGGAAAACGGGTTCGAATAGGCCAGCTGGCGCACCTGGTCGGCGATGGCCTCGGCCATTTCCTCGCGACCCAGGCCAATGTTGGTGCACCACATGCCGCCCACCGCATCGAGAAAGCGGTTGCCCTGAGTGTCGTAGATGTAGGCGCCGTTGCCTGCGACGATGTTCAGCGAACCCTGTTCGGCGTGTTCGTCGAACACGTGATAGCCGTGCATATGGTGAGCCTTGTCGGCCTTGACCAGCCGGGACTCGTCCGCTGGGGAAAAAACGGTGCGTGTTGGCGTCGCCATAAATAAACCTCTAACCGAATTGACTAACGTTCGAACAAATCAGATGCCGCTTTTCACGGTGCTCCAGACCCGGGTAATCGCCCGCATGTCCTTGGCGTCCTGGGTCTTCTGCGGAAACAGCCGCTCGCGGGTTTGCGCGTCGGGGTAAATCGCCGGGTTGTTGCGCACATCGGCGCTCAACAACGGCGTGGCCGCGGCGTTGCTGTTGGCGTAATTGATGAAGTCGCTTACGTCCGCCATCACCTGCGGCTGCATCAGGTACTCGAGAAACTTGTGGGCATTGGCGACGTGGGGGGCGTCGGCCGGGATGTACAGGTTGTCGAACCAGATCAGCGAGCCTTCCTTGGGGATGAAGTACGCCAGGTCGATCTTCTTCTTGGCTTCTGCTGCGCGGGCCATGGCGGTGGCGTAGTCGCCGGACCAGGTCATGGCCATGCACACATCGCCATTGGGCAGGCTGGTCAGGTAATTGACCGAGTCGAACTTGCGGATGTACGGCCGCACGGACAACAGCAAGTCCTGGGCGGCTTTCAGATCTTCCGGTGCGGCGCTTCTCGGATCACGACCCAGGTACTTCAGGGCCATGGGAATGACTTCGGTCGGGGCATCGAGCAGGGTCACGCCGCAGTCGGCGAAGCGCGAGACGATCTTCGGATCGAAGATCATCGCCAGCGAGCCGATCGGCGCGTCGGGCATGCGTTCCTTGATCTTGTCGACGTTGTAGGTGACGCCGTTGCTACCCCAGGTATAAGGCGCCGAGTACGTGGTGCCCGGATCGTACCCTTGCAGATCCTCCAGGACTTTCGGGTCCAGGTTGGTCCAGCCCGGCAGCAGTTTTTTGTCCAGCGGCCGGAACACCTTGGCCTTGATCAGCGGTGGCGCCAGGGACGCGTTCAACACGATCAGGTCATAACCGGAGTGGCCGGTGAGCAATTTGGCCTGCACCGTTTCGTAGGCATCGAAGGTGTCGTAGATGACTTTGATGCCGGTGGCCTTTTCGAAGTCGGCCACGGTTTTTTCACCGATGTAATCCGCCCAGTTGTACAACCGCAGCGTATGGCTGTCGTCCACTTGAGCGGCGTAGGCATTCAATGTCAGCGGTACAACAAACAGACTGGAAATCACCTTAAGCAGCGTCTTGCCCATAGCAAATGCACCTTATAGCGAGTTCGGCTCTGGATGAGCGGATGCCCCCACTATTGGTGGATTCGCCGGGCGCGGCCATACCCCGAATGGGTGTGTGTCGCTTTTTGGGCATACCGGCATGGCAAAAAGCGGCAGTGCAGTTGACCCGTTTTGCCATAGATCCGGGGTTTGTCCGGCGCTTAAAGTGGCAGCCCTGAACCGACCCTGCAGAGCCTGCGATGACCGACCTGATCAAACACGAGCAACGCGACGGCGTGTTGACGCTGACCATCGACCGCCCGGACAAGCTCAATGCGCTGAACAACGCCATGTACACGCAACTGGCCGAGCTGTTGCTGGCCGCCGACGAAGACCCGCAGACCGGCGTGATCATCATCACCGGTGGCCCGGCGTGCTTTACCAGCGGCAATGACCTGGTGGATTTCCTCCAGCACCCGCCGACTCATCTGGACGCCCCGGCGTTCCACCTGATGAAGGTCGTCACGCGCCTGCAAAAACCGCTGATCGCGGCAGTCTGCGGTGCGGCCATCGGTATTGGCACCACATTGCTGCTGCATTGCGATCAAGTACTGGTCACCCGCAACGCCAAGCTGCGCATGCCGTTCGTCAACATCGGCCTGTGCCCCGAATTTGGCGCCAGCCTGTTGCTGCCACGCCGGCTCGGCCATGCCCGTGCCGCGAGCCTGCTCCTGTTGGGCAACGGCCTGGACGGCAACGAAGCGGTGGCCTGGGGCCTGGCCAACGAAGCCTTCGATGACGGCGAACAATGCCTGGCGGCGGCGACAAAAATCGCCCAGCGCTTTCTGGCCATGCCCCAGCAAGCCTTGCGCCAGTCCCGGCTGCTGATGAAACAGGCTTGCCTGGCCGAACTGGAAACCACCCTGCGCGAAGAAAACACGCTGTTCATTCAGCGCCTGAATACCGACGAGGCGAAAACCGCCTTGAACGCCCTGCTCAATCGCAGTACAGATAAGAATCCACCGAAAGGAAACCAGCCATGAACACTCCAGAAATCTACGTCGTCAGCGCCGCCCGTACCGCCATCGGTACCTTTGGTGGTTCGCTCAAGGACGTGCCGCTGGCCGACCTCGCGACCACCGCCGTGAAAGCCGCCCTGGAGCGAGCCGCCGTGGACCCGGCGCTCGTTGGCCATCTGGTGATGGGCAACGTGATCCCGACCGAAACCCGCGATGCCTACATCTCCCGCGTCGCGGCGATGAACGCCGGCATCCCGAAGGAAACCCCGGCCTACAACGTCAACCGCCTCTGCGGTTCGGGCCTGCAAGCGATCATCAACGCCGCCCAGACCCTGATGCTCGGCGATGCCGACATCGTCGTCGGTGCCGGTGCCGAATCCATGAGCCGTGGCCCGTACCTGATGCCGGCCGCCCGTTGGGGTTCGCGCATGGGCAACGCCCAGGTCATCGACTACATGCTCGGCATCCTGCATGACCCCTTCCATGGCATCCACATGGGCATCACCGCCGAGAACGTCGCCGCGCGCAACGGCATCACCCGCGAAATGCAGGACGCCCTGGCTTTCGAAGACCAGCAACGCGCGGCCCACGCGATTGCCAACGGCTACTTCAGCGAGCAGATCGCGACCGTGGAGATCCAGGATCGCAAAGGCGTCAAACTGTTCAGCGTCGACGAACATCCGCGCGCCACGTCCCTGGAACAGCTGGCAGCAATGAAGCCGGCGTTCAAGAAGGACGGTTCGGTCACCGCCGGCAACGCCTCGGGCCTGAACGACGGCGCCGCCGCACTGGTCATGGCCAGCGGCAACGCGGTCCAGGCCAATAACCTGAAACCCCTCGCCCGCCTGGTCAGCTACGCCCACGCCGGCGTTGAACCGGAATTCATGGGCCTGGGCCCGATCCCGGCCACCCGCCTGGCGCTCAAGCGCGCCGGCCTGACCGTCGCCGACCTGGACGTGATCGAAGCCAACATCGCCTTCGCCGCCCAGGCCTGCGCCGTCAGCCAGGAACTGGACCTCGACCCGGCCAAGGTCAACCCGAACGGTTCGGGTATCGCCCTGGGCCACCCGGTGGGCGCGACCGGCGCAATCATCGCCACCAAGGCCATCCACGAACTGCACCGCACCGGCGGCCGTTACGCGCTGGTGACCATGTGCATCGGTGGCGGCCAGGGGATTGCGGCGATTTTCGAGCGGGTTTGATAGCTGCACATTTGGATTGGGTACATATCCATTTCTGCGGTAACGGCCGCTGACGGTTCCGCTTTTACAGCGGGTTACTTGGAAAAGCCCCAAGTAACCAAGGGCTCTTGCCCCTGACGTTCGGTGCCTCGCCAAGGCTCGGCATTCCCTCGCTCCGGTCCTGCTCCGTGGGCCCGCCGCGATCGGCCATCCATGGCCGTACGCGGCTAACCCGGCATCCATGCCGGGTTGCCCACTGCGCAGAACCTCCACTCGGCCTCTCGAGGGGGCAAGAAGATCAAAAGCAAAAGCAAAAGCCAGGCGGCCTTCGGGCCGACCTGGCTTTTGCTGGTACCCCGATTCCCTGTAGGAGCGAGCCTGCTCGCGATGGACGTCAACGATGACGCGGGGTGTCTGGATGAGCGCGTTGTCTGGGCATTTTTCGCGAGCAGGCTCGCTCCTACAATGTTTCTCCAGCGCTCACAAAATCTCTTCCTCTTTGAACAAGCCACCTGACGACCGGCAGCAAAAACCATTTGCCACAAAATATTACATTCGTCATATTATGAACATCATAATTATCCGCCGCACCCACAGGTAAACGTCCATGACCAGCATGCCCACCGTTGAACCCGACCTGGCTGCCCCGGTGACTGTCGCCAAACCTCCCCTGCTCAAACGCCTGCTGTTGCCAACACTGGGCATCGCGGCACTGGTGCTGGCCGGTGTGTATGGCGCGCATTGGTGGACTGCCGGACGTTTCATCGAGGAAACCGACGACGCCTACATCGGCGGCGATGTGACGGTGATCGGGCCGAAAGTGGCGGGCTACATCGACGAAGTGCTGGTGACCGACAACCAGAAGGTCAAGGCCGGCGACGTGCTGATCCGTCTCGATTCCCGCGACTACCGCGCCCACCTGGCCAAGGCCGAAGGCGCAGTGGCCGCCCAGCAGGCCCTGCTCGCCAACCTCGACGCCACCGAGCAACTGCAACAGGCCGTCATCGGCCAGGCCCGTGCCGGCATCGACGCCGCCGGTGCCGAAGCCGTCCGTTCGCGGGATGACGATGCCCGCTACAAAAAACTGGTGATCACCAACGCCGTCTCGGTTGAAAGTGCCCAGCGGGCCAATACCACGTTCAAGACGGCCCAGGCCCAAAGCAACCGCGCCCAGGCTGAATTGCTGGCCGCGCAACGCCAGTTGAACGTGATCGACACCCAGAAACAACAAGCCCGGGCCGCCTTGATCCAGGCCAAGGCTGAGCGCGACCTGGCGCAATTGAATGTCGGCTACTCCGAACTGAAGGCACCGGTTGACGGTGTGATCGGCAATCGCCGGGCACGGGTCGGCGCCTATGCCCAGGCCGGCTCGCAATTGCTCTCGGTGGTGCCGACCAGCGGTCTGTGGGTCGATGCCAACTTTAAGGAAGACCAACTGGCGCACATGGTGCCGGGGCAACGGGTGGTAATCCGTGCCGACGTGCTGTCGGGGCAGGAATTCCACGGTCACCTGGACAGCCTCGCCCCCGCCAGCGGTTCGCAATTCAGCGTATTGCCGCCGGAAAACGCCACCGGCAACTTCACCAAGATCGTGCAGCGGGTGCCGGTGCGGATTCACCTCGACCCGGCCGACAGTGTGCTCGGCCACTTGCGTCCGGGGTTGTCGGTCACCGCTGAAGTGGACACGCGCAAGGAGCCTGAAGCGCCAGCCGTGGCCAGCGCGCCATGAGCCGTGCCCTCGCCGCCCCGGCGCAACCGTTCAATGCCGCGAACATGGCGACGGCGACCAAGGTTTTCGCCTTCGCCAGCATGTGCATCGGCATGTTCATTGCCCTGCTGGACATCCAGATTGTCTCGGCTTCGTTGCGTGACATCGGCGGCGGGCTTTCCGCCGGCACCGACGAAACCGCGTGGGTACAAACCAGCTACCTGATCGCCGAAATCATCGTGATCCCGCTGTCCGGTTGGCTGTCGCGGGTGTTCTCGACGCGCTGGCTGTTCTGCGCATCGGCGGTGGGTTTCACCCTGGCCAGCCTGCTGTGCGGCATAGCCTGGAACATCCAGAGCATGATCGCCTTCCGCGCCCTGCAAGGGTTTCTGGGCGGTTCGATGATCCCGCTGGTGTTCACCACGGCCTTCGTGTTCTTCACCGGCAAACAACGGGTGATCGCCGCCGCGACCATCGGCGCAGTAGCGTCCCTGGCACCGACCCTGGGGCCGGTGATCGGTGGCTGGATCACCGACATATCGTCCTGGCACTGGCTGTTCTACATCAACCTGGTCCCCGGCATCTTCGTCGCCGTGGCCGTGCCGATGCTGGTAAAAATCGACCAGCCGGAACTGTCGCTGCTCAAGGGCGCGGATTACTTGAGCATGGTGTTTCTGGCGCTGTTCCTCGGCTGCCTGGAATACACCCTCGAAGAAGGCCCGCGCTGGAACTGGTTCAGCGACCGCACGATCCTGACCACCGCGTGGATCAGTGGCCTGGCCGGGCTGGCGTTCATCGGCCGGACCTTGCATGTGGCCAACCCGATTGTCGATCTGCGCGCCTTGAAGGACCGCAATTTTGCCCTCGGTTGTTTCTTCTCGTTCGTCACCGGCATCGGCCTGTTCGCCACCATTTACCTGACGCCGCTGTTCCTCGGTCGGGTGCGTGGCTACGGAGCGCTGGACATTGGTCTGGCGGTTTTCTCCACCGGAGTGTTCCAGATCATGGCGATTCCGCTGTATGCCTTTCTGGCCAATCGCGTCGACCTGCGCTGGATCATGATGTTCGGGCTTGGGCTGTTCGCCTTGTCGATGTGGGATTTCAGCCCTATCACCCATGACTGGGGGGCCAAGGAGTTGATGCTGCCGCAAGCCTTGCGCGGGATTGCACAGCAATTGGCGGTGCCGCCGGCGGTGACCTTGACCCTCGGCGGCCTGGCGCCGGCACGGCTCAAGCATGCGTCGGGGTTGTTCAACCTGATGCGCAACCTGGGCGGGGCCATCGGCATTGCAGCGTGCGCGACCATCCTCAACGACCGCACCAACCTGCATTTCACCCGGTTGGCGGAGAACCTCAACAGCACCAACGAGGCGCTCAACCAATGGCTGTCCCAGGTCGGCAACAACTTCGCCGCCCTCGGCCAGAGCGGTGACGCCGGGGTCACCGCCAGCCTGCATCAACTATGGTTGCTGACCTACCGCGAAGCCCAGACGCAAACCTATGGCGACGCGTTCTTGATGATCATGGTCTGCTTCATTATCGCCACGGCGATGGTGCCTTTGATGCGCAAGGTACAACCACCGGCCGCGCCGAGTGCCGACGCTCATTGATGCTTGTGCGGGTCAGGCCTGAGGCATTTTGCGAAAACCTACGGCCAGACGGTTCCAGCTGTTGATGGTGCTGATGGCCACGGTCAGGTCGACCATTTCCTTGGGCGAGAACTGGGCGCTGACCATTTCGTAGTCTTCATCCGGAGCGTGGGTCAGGCTGAGCTGGGTCAGGGATTCGGTCCAGAGCAGCGCAGCGCGTTCGCGCTCGGTAAAGAACGGTGCTTCGCGCCAGGCTGTCACGGCGAACAGGCGGCGCGGGGTTTCACCGCCCTTGATCGCATCAGCGGTGTGCATGTCGATGCAGAAGGCGCAGCCGTTGATTTGCGAGGCACGCAGTTTGACCAGTTCGATCAGGTTCTTTTCCAGCGGCAGTTTCGAAACGGCGGTTTCCAAAGCGATCATCGCTTTGAGGGCGTCAGGGGACGCGGTGTAGAAATCGATACGAGGTTGCATGGGGTGCTCCAGGGCAGGTGGGTGTGTGACTACGTTAGTCCCCCGACCGTTCTACACAAATAGCCAATCTTTCAGAAGTCGAGGAGGCCATTGGCGGTGCCTTCCTGGTTGTTGGTGGAAACGCGGGGATGATGGGTTTCACTCTTCACTTTTGGTGAGTTCATTGCCGTCATCGCGAGCAAGCTCGCTCCCACAATTTGACCGTATTTCCCTGTGGGAGCGAGCTTGCTCCGGGCGGCGATCCGACGATCCGCGCAGCGGCCATTCACACCCGACTGCGCAACCATCGCAGGAAGCCCTTTTTCTCCACCGCCACCGGTAGGTCCTGAGTCAGGGTTTTCGCTTTTTGCAGTCGATAATCGAGCAAGGCCTGCATTGCATCGTTGATATCGTGACGGGCATCCAGGCACGGCTTGAGGTATGACTTTTCGATGCGGTACAGGCCACTGAATGTCTTGGCGGTAAACTGCGCAGGCAGCGCGCTGTCGGTGAGAATACCTGCTTCGCCGAACACCTCCCCCGGCCCCATGCGTCCGGATTCGTATGGCGCTCCGTGACGCATCAAGGTCACCGAGATCACGCCGGATTCGATAATGAACAAGTGATCGCTGACCTGCCCCGCTTCCAGGATCACCTCCCCGGCGCGAAAGGTTTGCAGGGTCATGTTCTGGCTGAAGGTGTCTTTCTCTTCCTGGCGCAAGGTGGAGAAAATCGGCGAGCTGTCGAGCAACGCGCGTTTGCGAGTCGAGTTGACCGGCGGACTGGGCTCCACGCTCGACAACAAACTGACCCCGGATGCCTGCAAGTGCCGATAGGCCAGATCGTACAGCTGGTTGCGCACTGAACGTTTCTCGTCCATCGACGCGACAAAGCCGCTGATTTCGTAGACCACTCCGGTGTTGCTGGCGGTTTTCAGGCCGACGCTTGGCGACGGTGTATCGAGCAACGCACGACAACCTTGAATAGCCCGCTCCAGGGCTTCGATCACCGTGTTCGGCCGCGCGTGGGGGCTCACTTCCAACGAAACGGAGATGCCGAACATATCGCTCGGCCGACTGAAATTGATGATCTTGGCCTTGGCTGCCAGGGAGTTGGGAATCACCGCCATGCAACCCTGGGAGGTCTGCAGGCGCGTGGCACGCCAGTCGATGTCGGTGACCCGGCCCTCCATGCCATCGATGGAGATGTAGTCATCGAGTTGATAGGGCTTGGTGGTGTTCAGGACGATCCCGGAAAACACGTCACTGAGGGTACTTTGCAAGGCCAGCCCGACGATGATCGCCAACGCACCGGACGTCGCCAGCACGCCCTTGACCGGCAGATCGAGCACATAGGCCAGGGCGGCAATGACCGCGATCAGGAAAATCACCGCACCGAGCAGATCCTGAAGCAATCGCCCGGTGTGCCCGACCCGTTGCATCATCACCGCGCCGATCAGCACGGTCAGGGTCCGCGCGCCGAACAACCACCAGCCGATCTGCAAGCCGGTGGCCGCCAGATGCAAGGGTACGTTGTCAGCCCAGGGCGGCGGCTCCATCGGGTTCAGGCCTTCGTTGAACAACAGCAGGCTGAACAACGAAAAAATCACCACCCGTACCAATAGCCGCCAGGCGCTGCCAAGTGCACTGAGCAAGTACCACAACCCAAGATCGATCAGGATCAGCGCCATCGCGCAAATCAGCGGGTGTTCGGTGAGCAATGACAGCATCAAGCAACTCCAGCCAGGGCCAATAACGCGAAGATCGCATGGATTGGCCTCAGTGTAGGAGCATTTGATTTGGCGGGATGAACACCCTCCCAAAAACACCACAAAACCAATGTGGGAGCGGGCTTGCTCGCGAAAGCGGTATAACAGTCAACACATAGGTTGAAAGTTAAGCAGCCTTCGCGAGCAAGCCCGCTCCCACAGGGGGGATGAGTGATGCCGAAGTTATTTGCTATTGGCCAGTGTGCTGTAGCTGGTCATCAGGTTGCGGTAATCCGGAATATGGTTGGAGAACAGCGTGCCCAACCCTTCGATGTCGTTACGCCAGTCGCGGTGCAGTTCACAGGCCAGGCCAAACCAGGTCATCAGTTGCGCGCCCTGAGCGGTCATACGGTTCCACGCCGATTCGCGGGTCAGTTCGTTGAAGGTGCCGGACGCGTCGGTGACCACGAACACGTCAAAACCTTCGGCCAGCGCCGAAAGCGCCGGGAACGCCACGCACACCTCCGTCACCACACCGGCGATGATCAGTTGTTTCTTGCCAGTGGCCTTGATCGCCTTGACGAAATCTTCGTTGTCCCAGGCGTTGATCTGGCCCGGGCGAGCGATGTACGGCGCGTCCGGAAAGAGTGCCTTGAGTTCGGGCACCAGCGGTCCGTTGGGACCGGTTTCGAAACTGGTGGTGAGGATGGTCGGCAGCTTGAAGTACTTGGCCAGGTCAGCCAGCGCCAGCACGTTGTTCTTGAATCGATCCGGATCGATGTCGCGCACCAGAGACAACAGGCCCGCCTGATGATCGACCATCAAAACCGCGGCGTTGTCCTTGTCCAGACGCTTGTAGGAAGAAGTCATTGCAGTAGTCCTCGCATGTTATCGATGCCGATTGGAAATCGGCGTGGGGTAACCGGTTAGCGCTGGGAGTCCAGCGCTTCGTGTTCGTTCGCCACTTGCTGGGCCTTGAGGTAGCTCTCGATCAGCAATTGATAATGCGGCATGGCCTGGGCGTAGACAGCGGCCCACTGCTCGGCGTCCGGGCGGTTCCACGAACCTTGCAGTTCAGAAAGCGTAGCCATGATGTCGATCGGCACCACACCGGCCTGGGCCAGACGGGCAACGGTCAGATCAGTGGCCAGTTTCGAGTGGTTGCCGGAGGCATCGACCACGGCAAACACCTTGTAGCCCTCATGCACGGCGGCGATGGACGGGAACGCCAGGCACACGCTGGTCAAGGTGCCGGCGATCACCAGGGTTTTCTTGCCGGTGGCGTTGACCGCCGCGTGAAACTCCGGGTTGTCCCAGGCGTTGATTTCACCTTTGCGCGCCACGTACTGCGCATGGGGCGCGGCCTCGTGGATTTCCGGGATCAACGGCCCGTTCGGCCCCTGGGGAACGGAAGCGGTGGTGATCACCGGCATCTTGAGCAGGGTCGCGGCCTTGGCCAGGGCAATGGCGTTGGCGCGCAATTGGGGCACGTCCATGTCCTTGACGATCTGGAACAGCCCGCTCTGGTGATCGATCAACAGCATTGCGCTGTCGTTGGGGTCGATGGTCGGTTTCTGGCCGTTGAAGTTGGCCGCGTAGACAGTGTTCATGTGCGTTTCCTCTTTCTTTTGGGCAATAGCCATCCCTGGCCTGAAAACCGGCCTACTCATCCTGTGTAGAGTCGGGTGTAAAAGCGTTGCGAACTAAGCGTGCATCCGGCCGAAGCGACCGGACTGGAAGTCGGCGAAGGCCTGGTGGATTTCTTGCTCGGTGTTCATCACGAACGGCCCGTGGCCGACGATCGGCTCGTCTATCGGTTCGCCGCTGAGCAACAGCACCACCGCGTCTTCGCTGGCTTCGAGGCTCACCTGATCGCCCTTGCGGTCGAACAGGGCCAGTTGCCCCTGGCGCACCGATTCCAGGCCGTTGACCTGAACCGTGCCACGCAGAACCACCAGCGCGGTATTGCGCCCTTCATGCAGGTCAAGGGTGAGCAACTTGCCGGCATTCAAACGAATGTCCCACACGTCGACTGGGGTGAAGGTGCGCGCCGGGCCCTTGTGGCCATCGAACTCTCCGGCGATCAGGCGCAGGCTGCCGGCGTTGTCCTTCAAGGGGATGGCCGGGATGTCACGGTCGAGAATCGTCTGGTAGCCGGGGTCGGCCATTTTGTCCCTGGCCGGCAGGTTGACCCACAGTTGCACCATCTCCAGGGTGCCGCCGCTCTTGGCGAAACCTTCGGAGTGAAACTCTTCATGCAGGATCCCCGAGGCAGCGGTCATCCATTGCACATCGCCAGGGCCGATCTTGCCGCCACTGCCTGTGGAGTCCCGGTGCTCCAGTTCGCCCTTGTAAACGATAGTCACGGTTTCGAAGCCACGATGAGGATGCTGACCAACGCCACGCCGTTCGGTGGTCGGGGTGAATTCAGCGGGGCCGGCATGATCCAGCATCAGGAACGGGCTGATGTGTTTGCCCAGGTTGTCGTAGGAAAACAGCGTGCGAACCGGAAAACCGTCGCCAACCCAATGGGTCCGTGGACTGGTGTAGATACCGATGATGTTTTTCATGGTGTCTCCTGGTGAGGTGAGTGAAGCCATGGACAAAGCTTAAAACCGTGACCTTTGCTGCGCTAGACTGCAAAAATCAGCTTTAGCGTTCTATTTGGAGAACGATGGTGGAAGACCTCAACACCCTCTACTACTTCACCCAAGTGGTGGAGCATCACGGTTTCGCCGCGGCCGGCCGGGCACTGGACATGCCCAAGTCCAAGCTCAGCCGACGCATTGCCGAGCTTGAAGAACGCCTTGGCGTGCGCCTGCTGCACCGCACCAGCCGGCATTGCTCCTTGACGGAAATCGGCCAGGCCTACTACCAGCGCTGTCTGGCCATGCGGGTGGAGGCGGAAAGCGCCGCCGAACTGATCGAACGCAATCGCTCCGAGCCTCAGGGCCTGGTGCGTGTCAGTTGCCCGACGGCGCTGCTCAATTCCTGGGTCGGGCCGATGCTGACCCGCTACATGCTCAAGTACCCGCTGGTGGAGTTGTTCATCGAGAGCACCAACCGCCGGGTCGACTTGATCCATGAGGGCTTCGACATTGCCCTGCGGGTACGTTTCCCCCCGCTGGAAAACACCGACATGGTGATGAAGGTGCTGGGCAACAGCACCCAGAGCGTGGTCGGCAGCCCGGCCTTTTTATCGCGCCTGTCGACACCGGCCTCCCCGGCCGACCTCAGCGGTTTGCCGAGCCTGCACTGGGGCGCGGCGCAGCGCGAATATCAGTGGGAACTGTTCGGGGCCGATGGCAGCACCGCGATGATCCGGCATGCACCGCGCATGGTCACCGATGACCTGTTGGCCTTGCGCCATGCGGCGGTCGCCGGGATCGGCATCGTGCACCTGCCCAGTGTGGTGGTACGTGATGAAATCGCTGCCGGGCAACTGGTGGAACTGGTCCCGGGCTGGGCACCGAAAAGCGGTGTCATCCATGCGATCTTCCCCTCGCGTCGGGGCCTGCTGCCTTCGGTGCGCACGTTGATCGATTTTCTTGGGGAGGAGTTCAGCCGTAGTGATATTGCTTAGGGGCGGGGTAAGGCTTTGGACCGAGTCGCCGCCTTCGCGAGCAAGCCCGCTCCCACAGGGATTCACTGCGTCCACAGCATTTGTGTACGACCCGGATCATTGTGGGAGCGAGCTTGCTCGCGATGGCGCCAGACCAGACACCTTCAATACATCGGTCTGACCCGATTCTTGACTTGCGGTAAACATTGCTTTGCCGCTCCAGCGGTTTTTCTCACGGATACAGGCGCCGATACTGCCGCCCATTCCCACTGCAACCTCTGGAGTCTTCAATGTCTATTCCCGCTTTCGGCCTGGGTACGTTTCGCCTGCAAGGCCAGGTGGTCATCGATTCGGTGAGCACCGCCCTGGCGCTTGGCTACCGGGTGATCGATACCGCACAAATCTACGAGAACGAAGCCGACGTCGGCGAGGCTATCGCCGCCAGCGGCATCGCCCGGGAAGAGTTGTTCATCACCAGCAAGATCTGGGTCGCCAACCTGGCCGGTGATCGTCTGATCGACAGCTTGAAGGAAAGCCTGCGCAAACTGCGAACCGACTACCTGGACCTGACCCTGATCCACTGGCCGTCGCCGGACGATCAGGTGCCGGTCGAAGAATTCATGGGCGCCCTGCTCGAAGCCAAACACCTGGGCCTGACCCGGCAGATCGGCGTGTCCAACTTCACCATCGACCTGATGAAACAGGCGATCGCCGCCACGGGTGCCGAGCACATCGCCACCCACCAGATCGAACTGCACCCTTACCTGCAGAACCGCGAGGTCGTCGAGTTCGCACGCAGCCAAGGCATCGGCATCACCTCGTACATGACCCTGGCTTACGGTGAAGTCCTCAAGGATCCGCTCATCCAGCAGATCGCCGATCGTCTGCACGCGACACCGGCGCAGGTCACCCTGGCCTGGGCCATGCAATCGGGTTACGCCGTGATCCCGTCGTCCACTCGCCGGGCCAACCTTGAAAGCAACTTGAAGGCTCGCGAGTTGACCTTGAGCGAAGCCGACATGGCGTTGATCGCAACACTGGATCGCGGCCACCGTTTGACCAGCCCAAAAGGTATCGCACCGAACTGGGATTGAGCCTCAATCCTGCTCCAGATGCCGGTCCAGGCGGGCCATGGCTTGCTGTAGCTGGTCGACGGCGTCGTCGATCAGTGCCCCGCGGCCGTCATTGCACGCCTGCTCCAGTTGTTCGCAACACTCGACCAGGGCGAGCGCTCGCACCATCAGCGCCCCGCCCTTGATCCGGTGTGCCAGTTCCTGCAAGCCCGGGCGATTGCCGCCGGCATGCAAGGCCAGTAAATGCACGCGATCCTCGCGGTTGCTCAGCGCCAGATCGTGCAACAGTTGATCGATCAGCTCACGGTCCGCATCCGCAAAGCGCTCCAGCCCGCTCAAATCGAATTCGGCGACGCCATGGTCGTCAGTTGGCGCGGAGGGTGCGCTGGAAAACCGCTGGGCGAGCCACGCCTGCAAATCCACCAGGCGAATGGGTTTGAACAGGCAATCGTCCATGCCCGCCGCCAGGCATCGGACTTTCTCCTCGGCCTGCGCATTGGCGGTAAATCCCAGAATCAGCGTCGGCGACAGCCCCTGCACCCGCTCTTGCTCACGTATTGCACCCGCCAATTCGTAACCACTGAGCACCGGCATGTTGCAGTCGGTGATGACCAGGTCGAACCCTTGCCCACGCCACTGCTCAAGCCCCTGCACCCCGTCTTCAGCCAGCACCACGCGATGGCCCAGGTAGCTCAGCTGCCGCGAGAGCAACAGGCGATTGGCCGGATAATCGTCGACCACCAGAATCGACAACGCCCGGGTCGTGAGCTGCGCCGGATCCAGGGGTTTGCCCCCCGCGGGTAACGCTTGCAGGGCGGGCAGCACCAGGCTGATGTCCACCCGCGTCCCATGCCCAGGCTGACTGTCGAGTTGCAACCGGCCGCCCATCATTTCGCACAGGGTACGACTGATCACCAGACCCAGGCCGGATCCTTGCCGGGCGCTCTGCTGGTTGTTGCCCGCCTGCACGAACGGGCTGAACAGGCGTTGCTGGTCGAAAGCGCTGATGCCGATGCCGCTGTCCTCGATCTGTACGCTGACGGCGAGGTGCGCCGGGGCTTGAGGTCGCACTCCCAGCGTCAGCTTCACCTGGCCTTCCCGGGTGAACTTGATCGCATTGCTCAGCAGATTCGACAGCACCTGTTTGAAGCGCGTGGGGTCGAGCATCACGTCACAGTCACTGTGTTCGTCGAGTTCGACCCGCCACTGCAGATTCTTCTGCACCGCCAGCCCTTCGAAAACCCGGCAGACCGACGTCACCAGCGCCTGCAGATTGACCCGCTCCGGCGCCAGCGACAAATGCCCGGATTCGATCCGCGCGACGTCCAGAATGTCGCCGATCAAATCCAGCAATTGTTGCCCGGCGTTGGACGCGACCTCGATGGCGGCGCGGTCGGTCTCCCCTTCATCGGCCCGCTTCAGCGCCAGTTCGAGCATGCCGATCAAGGCGTTCATCGGCGTGCGGATTTCATGGCTCATGGTGGCCAGGAATGTGGTCTTGGCCCGGTTGGCGTCGTCCGCCGCGTCCTTGGCTTCCTGCAGTTGTCCGAGCAATTGCTGACGCTGGCGAATCTGGCGCCGCTGCCAGACGATCCCGGCCAACGCGAGTAACAGCAAGACACCCGCCACTGCAAACGCCTTCACGATCGCCTGCCGGTGTCGCAACCAGTAACTCTGCTCGACCATCGAGTCATAGCGCCAGGGCTGGGTCAGCTCGTCAATTTCTTCGGGAGGGATGCTCAACAGCGCCTTGTCCAGGATCGAATGCAGCTCGGTGGCCTCGCGACTGGTCGCCAGGGTGCTTCGTGCAGGGTCAGTGCCCACGGTGCTGGTCACTTGCAGGCGATCGCGATACTGCCGGGAAATCAGGTAACGGGCGCTGATCAAGGAGTTGATGCCGCCGTGGGTCTTGCCTTGGGCGACCATTTCCATGGCGTCCGTCGACAATGGTGCATCCACCAGCTGGATCAGCGGGTAATGCTGGCGAAGGTACTCGCCGACAATGTTGCCCTGGGTCAGTGCCAGGGTTCGCCCTGCCATGTCATCCAGCGTCCCGGGGCTGTCCGCGGCCACGCGGGTCACCAGCACCGAAGGGCTGCTCAGGAACGCCCGGGTGAACAGCAATTGATCTTCACGCTGGGAACTGAGGCCGATACCGGCCAGCACATCGATCTGCCCGCCCCTGATGCCGGTCATCATCTCGGCTACCGATTTCATGCCCCGGATGTCGAATTGCAGGCCGGTGCGCAAACTGATTTTCGTCAGCACATCGACGCCAATACCGCGGAACTTGCCTTCGCTGTCGATAAATGAAATCGGCGGAATGTTTTCGTTGATCGCGACCCTCACCCGTGGGTGGCGTTCGAGCCAGCGTTGTTCGGCCACGCTCAATTGCAATGACTGGGTGCCGGGGATAGACACCCCGTTTGCCCCCCAACGACGCAGGATGTTCATTTGTTCATTGGTGGTGATGGCCGCCAGCGCCTTGTTGACGATGCGCAACAGCGAATCGTTGTCGCGGGCCATCGCAAAGGCAAAACGCCCGGACTCCATGGGCGAGAAGTCCGTCAGGTGTACGTTGTTCAGGTAATTTCTGCTGATCAGGTAATGGGCATTGATCGCATCGCCCAGGTAGACATCGGCCTGGCCGAAAGCCACGGCGCCCATCGCCGCCAATGTCGAAGGAAACAGCTGGACCTGCGCCCTGGAATAGAACTGTTGCACGCTGTATTCGGGCAGGTAGTGATACAGCATCACCAGCCGCTTGCCGGCCAGTGTCGGGTCGAGCACTGGAGGGAAATCGGTGCGCGTGACCAGCACCGGTTGATCGACCGCGTACGCGCTGGACATCTGTAACTGCGGATCTTCGGCTTCAAATCGATTGGCCGTTCCCAGCAGATCTGCCTGCCCTTCCTTGATGGCCTGCACCGCGTCGGCCCGCGACGGATAACATTGGACCTCAATGACGACGTTCAGCAATTGTTCGAGCAAGCCGGCGTAATCGGCTGTCAGGCCTTCGAACACCTTGCCCGCCGTGTTGAACTCGAAGGGCGGATAGTCCGGCGCCGAGACAGCCAGCACCAATCGGCCCTTTTGCTGTAACCAGCGCGACTCGGTTTCCGACAACCTGACGCTCAGGCCTTCGACACTCGAGCGTCCCAACAGGGTCAACGACTGTTGCGCACAGACCGTCGATGCCCAGAGAAAAAGGCCGATCAGCACCCCACCTGCCAGTCGTCGGAGTGCGTTCATTCAGATCAGATGATTGCGCAGGGCGAAATCCCTCAAGTGCACCGACGAGCTCACGTTGAGCTTGAGGGTGAGTCGGGTCTTGTAGGTACTGACGGTCTTGTAGCTCAGGTGCATGATCTCGGCGATTTCGAGGTTTTTCGACCCCCGGGCCAGGTACTGCAGGATGGTCAACTCACGATTGGACAGCCTGTCGATCAACTGCTTTTCGCTGCGTTGCAACTCCCCCATCGACACGGAACTGGAGGGAATCTGAGCGAAATAGGTGTAGCCGGCCATCACGCAATTCACCGCCGCCTTCAGGTCATCCAGGTCCTTGCTCTTGCAAACATAGGCAACAGCCCCGGCACGCATGCAGCGGTCCTGATAGAACTGGGCCTCCAGCGAGGTGAACACCACCACGCGACATCGCATCTTTTCGGTCTTGATACGGTCCATCACCTCAAGCCCCGCCACACCGGGAAGGCCCAGATCAAGCAGCACGACATCCGGTTGATGCTCCCGGATCAACGTCAGGACCTTATCGCCACGGCAGGCCTCGTAAATCCGCTTGAACCCTTCGCCCTTGAGTACGAGTTTGATCATGGAGCGAACCACCGGATGATCTTCCGCAATCAGTGCTGACTTCATGACATCTCCCGTGCAAACCAACACGATCGGGCAAAAAATGCCCTCCAGGCACCGCAGCGGTTGGACATAACGCTGCGCATAGACTTTTGCATGGAAGGCTGGAAAGAACTACCTGACAGAAATGACAGTTCCGACGAACGGTAGCCGACGATCGACAGCGCTCATCAGCTGCGTAATGGACACCAGGTCAGGCAGGGCAGTCCGGCTGACCTGGACATTGCCCGCGACACGCGGCAACGGCGTCTGCTGTTCATTGAAGATAAACGCGTGATGAACCTGCGGGTTGTCGGCAAAGAAACTCAACAGGTCCAGCCCTTCGCTGGCCATCGCCCCGTTGATAAGCACCAGGTCCAAAGGCTCGCAACCGTACTCCACCAGTGGCAGGAGCTCGTCGAGGCTCTGCACCGGTGCTACGCGAAAGTAGCCGAGCTGATTGAACAGCCGCTCGATCCGCAGGCGGTTGAAGTGCTGCGTATCGGCGATCAGGATGCGCAAGGATTTGTTCGGCATGGTGACCTCCAAAAGGATGTCGATTTCAAGAGGTCGCAAAGCCTACGGAAGACCTTCCTGGGTTTATGTAGGAATTTTCCTAAATAAATACCGGTTAGTCTGACGCTTGCCAGGGAAACCTCGGCCCTTACTCCGTGGTACTCGGACTCCAGAACGCCTGCACCACCAGGGTCGATGTCGAAATCCGTGCCACCAGCGCATCCAGCTCATCACCATCGACCGAAGTGGTGGCCAGGGTGGCTTCGATTTCAATTTCATCCGTGCCGAAGGCGTGCACATCGACATCGCTGGCCGGGTAGTTGCTGCGTTCCAGCTCGGCTTCGAGCAAGGCCAGCACGGCTTTCTGCTGCGTGCGTCGGGCTATGACATAGACGATGTTGGTGACCTCCGCCGAAATCACATCCAGCGGCTGACGGTTGATGTTGTTGACGATCGGCCGCAGCAAGGTGTTGGCCGCGAGCACAAACAAGGTGCCAAGCAGCGCCTCGGCCAGCAGGTCGGCACCGGCGCAGGCACCGACTGCCGCCGAGGTCCAGAGCGTGGCGGCCGTGTTGAGACCGCGCACGTTGCCCTCTTCGCGCATGATCACCCCGGCACCGAGGAAGCCGATGCCGGAAACTACGTAAGCTACGACCCGCACGGCACCTTCGGCACCGGCGAGACGGTTGGCCATGTCGACGAAAATCGCCGCGCCCACCGCCACCAGCACGTTGGTGCGCAGGCCGGCGGTGCGCTGCCGGTACTGGCGTTCGAAACCGATCAGGCCACCGAGGATGAAGGCCGCGCTGAGGCTGACCAGGGTGTCGAGCAGGGAGGTCAGGTTGAGGTTGTTCAGTGCTTGCATGATGAATCCTTTGAAAAACACACGATCCCCTGTGGCGAGGGGGCTTGCCCCCGTACGACTGCGCAGCAGTCGCAAAGCCTGCCAACTCAATCTATCTGATCGTTCGCGTCGCTTTGTTTTGGGACTGCTTCGCAGCCCAACGGGGGCAAGCCCCCTCGCCACAGAGTTATATGCGGTCGCAGTGACAGCCACTGTTATTGCCAGCCAAACCGGCGAATGTAGAACCCCTTCACCGCCTGGGTCAGTGCCATGTACGCCAGCAGGATCACCGGCAGGAACACGAAATACAGCGAAGGCAACGCCTGCAATTTGAAGTAATGGGCCAACGGTCCCATCGGCAGGAAAATCCCCACGGCCATGATCAGCCCGGTCATCACCAGCAAGGGCATGGCCGCGCGGCTTTGCAGGAACGGGATCTTCGGCGTGCGGATCATGTGCACGATCAGCGTCTGGGTCAGCAGCCCGACCACGAACCAGCCAGACTGGAACAGGGTCTGGTGATCCGGGGTGTTGGCATCGAACACGTACCACATCAAGGCGAACGTGGTGATGTCGAAGATCGAACTGATCGGCCCGAAAAACAGCATGAAGCGCCCGACATCCGCCGGCTGCCAGCGCTGCGGTTGCTTGAGCATTTCGTCATCGACGTTATCGAACGGAATGGCGATCTGCGAAATGTCATAGAGCAGGTTCTGCACCAGCAGGTGCATCGGCAGCATCGGCAGGAACGGGATGAACGCACTGGCCACCAGCACCGAGAACACGTTGCCGAAGTTCGAACTGGCGGTCATCTTGATGTACTTGAGCATGTTGGCGAAGGTCCGGCGCCCTTCCAGCACACCCTCCTCCAGCACCATCAGGCTCTTTTCCAGCAGGATGATATCGGCCGCTTCCTTGGCGATGTCCACGGCGCTGTCCACCGAAATACCGATGTCGGCGGTACGCAGGGCCGGGGCGTCGTTGATGCCGTCGCCCATGAAACCGACCACATGGCCGTTGCCCTTGAGCAGACGGACAATGCGCTCCTTGTGCGAGGGCGTCAGTTTGGCGAAGACGTTGGTGGTCTCCACGGCTTTCGCCAGTTCGGCGTCGCTCATGCGTTCGATGTCATTGCCCATCAGCAGGCCCTGCTGCTCCAGGCCGACTTCGCGGCAGATTTTCGCCGTCACCAGTTCGTTGTCGCCGGTCAGCACTTTCACCGCCACGCCATGGGCGGCCAGGGCCTTGATGGCCGGTGCGGTGCTTTCTTTCGGCGGATCGAGAAATGCCACGTAACCGATCAGCGTCAGTGCCTGTTCGTCTGCCAGGCTGTAGGTATCGCGGCCTTCGACCATTGGCCGTGCCGCTACCGCAACCACCCGCAGGCCCTCGGCGTTGAACGTGGCCGTGACCTGACGGATGCGCGCCAGCAGTTCTTCGGTCAAGGCTTCATCGACTTCGCCATGACGCACCCGCGAGCAGACCGAAAGCACCTCCTCCACCGCGCCCTTGCAGATCAGCAGGTGCGGATGATCGCGCTCGGCGACCACCACCGACATGCGCCGACGGGTGAAGTCGAACGGAATCTCGTCGACCTTGCGAAACGCCGTGCCGACTTTCAATTCACGATGGATTTCGACGTGTTCGAGCACCGCCACATCCAGCAGGTTTTTCAGCCCGGTCTGGTAGTAGCTGTTGAGGTAGGCCATTTCCAGCACGTCATCGGAGTCATGGCCCCAAACATCAACGTTACGCGCCAGGAAGATCTTGTCCTGGGTCAGGGTGCCGGTCTTGTCGGTGCACAGCACGTCCATGGCGCCGAAGTTCTGGATAGCGTCGAGGCGTTTGACGATGACTTTCTTGCGCGACAGGAACACCGCGCCCTTGGCCAGGGTCGAGGTGACGATCATCGGCAGCATTTCCGGGGTCAGGCCCACGGCGATCGACAGCGCGAACAGCAGCGCTTCGGTCCAGTCGCCCTTGGTGAAACCGTTGATGAACAACACCAGCGGCGCCATCACGAACATGAAGCGGATCAGCAGCCAGCTGACTTTGTTGACCCCGGTCTGGAACGAAGTCGGCGCCCGGTCGGTGGCGCCGACCCGCTGGGCCAGGGCACCGAAATAGGTGCTGTTGCCGGTGGTGAGAATCACCGCCATGGCCGTGCCGGACACCACGTTGGTGCCCATGAACAGGATGTTGTCCAGGTCCAGGGGATTGAGCGTGTCACGGTCCTGCTGGCGGGGAAACTTTTCCACCGGCATCGATTCGCCGGTCATGGCTGCCTGGCTGACGAACAGGTCCTTGGCGCTGAGCACCCGGCAATCGGCGGGAATCATGTCGCCGGCAGACAACACGATCAGATCGCCCGGCACCAGGTGCCTGATCGGCAATTCGATACGCTGCGCGCCGCGGTCCTCAAGGTCCCGGCGCATCACCGTGGCGGTGTTGCTGACCATCGCCTTGAGGGCATCGGCGGCCTGGTTGGATTTGGTTTCCTGCCAGAAACGCAGGAAGGTCGAGAGCACCACCATGGAAAAAATCACGATGGCGGCTTTCATGTCTTCGGTCAGCCAGGAGATGACCGCCAGCAACGTCAGCAGCAGGTTGAACGGATTCTTGTAGCAGTGCCACAGGTGCGTCCACCAGGGCAGTGGTTGTTCGTGCTCGACTTCATTGAGGCCGAACTGCTCGCGCAAGGCATCGGCTTCAAGCTCGCTCAAGCCGTCGGTGTGACTGCCCAGGGTGTTGAGCAATTGACCCGTGTCGCTGCCGGCAGCGGCCACCAGGGTTTGCGCCAGGCTGGGCGGGACTTCACGGCTGACCGTGGTGTCGGTGAAGGTTTCCAGCAACGCCAGGCTACGGAAGTGCCGGGCGATGTGGCGGTTACGCAGGAAGCCTGCGAAGAATTCCTTGAGGTTAAGTTTCATGGCTGGTGCCCCTTTGGTCAGCCGGGAAACCGTCGAGCAGGCGGGTCCACGCCTCTTGCGCCGGAACAACCGGCAAAGCAAGGCCTGGCACGCCGGTCACGAATGACAGGCGTGTCGATAGAGCGGCGGCCACGACAACAAGTCGAAACCACGCACTGTTCAGCGTCGATGAGAGGGGCGTCGGGACACGGCCAGGACGGGCCATGATCGGGATGCCGCTGCTCGCTTGTCGGCGAGACAACGGCACAGGAGACTGCGCGTTATCTTGCCGAGAAAATGCCGGTTACCGAGACCGGCCGACAACTGTCACTCGAACAAGTACCCACTGTGGGTCTCCGTAATGGATGAAAACGCGCGAAGCTTACGCCCCGAAGTTTGGAGAGTAAACCCGCTATAAAAGCTTACCGGGGGGAATCGCGGGGTTCTTCAGGAAGGGTTCAGGATTCAATATTTGCGGTGTTCTTTCTGGCCTCTTCGCGAGCAAGCCCGCTCCCACAATTGATCTGTGAACACAGGTCAAAATGTGGGAGCGGGCTTGCTCGCGAAGAGGGCCTTACAGCCACCGAAAATCTCAGCTCGCCGTGGCCAACAACAAATCCACCACCGACCGGCCATGCCCGCGATGCTTGCCGTGTTCATACAGCGAGCCGGCAATTTCATCGGCGCGAATCGGCAGGATCGACAGCAAGGTGTCGCTCAGCCCATGGCTGGCCTGGCAAAAGCCCTGCATGTAGAGGCCGGCCTTGCAGCGTTCATCGGTGATCAGTTTGTAGTTGCGGTCGACCTCGAAATCACCCAGGTACTCTTCGAGCGGTGCCAGCAGCTTGCGGTGCATCTGCCGCTCGTAACCGGTGGCCAGCACCACAGCGTCGTAGTGACGCATCGAGACTTCGCCAGTGGCGTTGTTGCGCAACACCAGTTCGATGCCCCGTTCGTTGGCGGTGGCCTTTTCGATGGTGGTGAGGGTGTGGAACGCATGACGGGCGATGCCCGAGACTTTCTGCCGATAGAAGATGCCGTAGATTCGCTCGATCAGATCGATGTCCACCACCGAGTAGTTGGTGTTGTGGTACTCGTTCACCAGCCGCTCGCGCTCGCTGCCTGGCTGCTGGAACACCAGGTCGGTGAACTCCGGGGAAAACACTTCGTTGACGAAGGGGCTGTCGTCGGCCGGCTTGAGTGCCGAGCCGCGCAGGATCATGTCCACCTGCACCGACGGGAAGCTGTCGTTCAAATCGATGAAGGCCTCTGCCGCGCTCTGCCCGCCTCCGATGATCGCGATGCTCATCGGCCGGTTGTCCACGCACGGCTGCTTGGCCATCTGCGCCAGGTACTGGGAGTGATGGAACACCCGGCCGTCATCCCTGAGTGCCTTGAATACCTCGGGAATACGTGGCGTGCCACCGGCGCTGACCACCACCGACCGGGTGGTGCGCACCTGCTGATGCCCGGTCGCATCGCGGGAAATCACCCGCAACGCCTCGACCTGATGGTTGTGCAGCACCGGCTCGATGGTCAGCACTTCTTCGCCGTAGCGGCTTTGCGCGGTGAACTGTCCGGCGACCCAACGCAGATAGTCGTTGTACTCCATGCGGCACGGATAGAAGGTGCCCAGGTTGATGAAGTCCACCAGGCGCCCGTGGGCCTTGAGGTAATTGACGAACGAGTAAGGGCTGGTCGGATTGCGCAGGGTCACCAGGTCCTTGAGGAAGGAAATCTGCAACTCGCTCTGGGTCACCAGGGTGTTGCCGTGCCAGCGGTAGTCGGCCTGCTTGTCGAGAAACAGCACATCCAGGTTGCCCTGGCTCGCCCCGCGCTCTTGCAGTGCGATGGCCAGTGCCAGGTTCGAGGGGCCGAAACCGACGCCGATCAGGTCGTGAACGAGGGGCGATGCAATTGCCTGTGTCATTTCCAGTGTCCTCTGGATGTTCCCCTCAAAAGCGGGGGCATTGAACCTAAGTGACCTGACCGACCAAGGGCCGCACAACAGGTCGTCTGTTGAGTAGGAACGAGGACCGTGAAAAAAAATTTAACCGCGCAGGCTCACTGGGTGTCCCACTGTCGCATCCGTATACGGCAATGCTTCATGGCATTGACAATGTGCTTCTCGACCATTGCCCGGGAAATGCCCAGTTGCTCGGCAATTTGCGGATGGGACAGGCCTTCGATCTTGCGCAGCAGGAAACTCTCGCGGCACAACCTCGGCAACTCCGCCAGGGCACACTGGAGCATTTCCAGACGCTGGCCATGATCGAGCACGTTATGCGGCGAAGGGGTGAAATAGCGCTCTTCATTGTCGAGCACCTCAAGAGGTTCGGCCTGACGCAGGGTGTTGCGCCGATGGTCGTCGATAACCAGGTTGAGGGCGGTGCGATAAAGGAACGCCCGGGGTTGCTCGATCGGCGTATCACTGGAACGCTCCAGGACCCGCAGATAAGCGTCATGCACCACATCTTCGGCCACCTGACGGTTGCCCAGCCTGGCGTTCAGGAAACACACCAGTTCGCGATAGTAGTTTTCCAACATGACTCCCGTCCGCACGGGGGTGCGGTTTCTGTCCTTGAGCCCTTTGCGTGACCGTTGAAATAAGCAGTGGCACGATAATGGCAGTTCGAGTCGCGTAATTTATAGTAATTCTCATATAGATTTAAAGTACTGCTTCAACTTGCCTGGTATTTAGTCACAAACCCTGTAGGAGCGAGCTTGCTTGCGAAGGCATCAAGGACAACGTGTTGACCCAGACAGCACGCGTTATCGTTGACGTCCATCGCGAGCAAGCTCGCTCCTACATTAGTTTGTGTCAGCACCTAAATTCCCCGGCGCTTTCTACGTTTACAGGACAGCTCCCCGTCCCTGTCCGGCCCTGCCGGCAGCGTTCAGCCATCGACCCGCTGCTGAACGACGGGCCGATTTCCCTAGGCTGGAACCCTGCATGAAACGTCCCCGACAGACCCGACGCGCCCTGCTTGCAGCACTTTGTCTGATCCCTGTGGTTGCCGTCGCCGCCTGGCAGTTCATCCCGCCGGGCCGCGACGGGCTCGTCACCGTTCAGGTCAGCCGCACCGACATTGAAAGCAGCGTCACGGCATTGGGCACCCTGCAACCGCGGCGCTATGTCGACGTCGGCGCCCAGGCCTCCGGGCAGATCCACAAGATTCACGTGGAAGTCGGCGACGTGGTCAAGGAAGGCCAGTTGCTGGTGGAAATCGACCCGTCCACGCAACAGGCCAAACTCGATGCCGGGCGCTTCTCCATCGAAAACCTCAAGGCGCAGCTGCAGGAGCAGCGAGCGCAGCACGACCTGGCCCGGCAGAAACACCAGCGTCAACAGAACCTGGCCGCCGGCGGCGCCACCCGTGAAGAAGACGTGCAGACCGCCCAGGCCGAACTGCGCGCCACCCAGGCACGGGTCGACATGTTCCAGGCGCAGATCCGCCAGGCCGAAGCCAGCCTGCGCAGCGATCAGGCGGAGCTCGGCTACACGCGAATTTATGCGCCGATGGCCGGCACCGTGGTGGCGCTGGATGCCCGGGTCGGCCAGACCCTCAACGCCCAGCAGCAAACGCCGCTGATCCTGCGCATCGCCAAGCTGTCGCCGATGACCGTGTGGGCCGAGGTCTCGGAGGCCGACATCGGCCACGTCAAACCCGGCATGCACGCCTGGTTCACCACCCTGAGCGGCGGCACCCGGCGCTGGACCAGCACCGTGCGGCAAATCCTCCCCGTTCCGCCCAAGCCGCTGGACCAGACCAGCCAGGGCGGCGGCAGCCCCGCCAGCACCAGCAAAAGCGGGAGTGCCCGCGTGGTGCTGTACACCGTATTGTTGGACGTCGACAACGCCGACAACGCCTTGATGGCGGAAATGACCACCCAGGTATTTTTCGTCGCCAATCAGGCGCAGAACGTTCTCACCGCGCCCATCGCCGCCCTGCAGGCAGGCCCGCAGACAGACCGGCAGACCGCGCAAGTGGTCGCCAGCAACGGCAGCATCGAGCAGCGCAACGTGCGCACCGGCATCAGCGACCGCCTGCGGGTGCAGATCCTCGATGGCCTGCAGGAGGGCGATCACCTGTTGATCGGCCCGATCGACGGGAGTGGCGGCTGAATGCACACGCCCCTGATCGACCTTTCGGACATCCGCAAAGCCTACGGCGGTGGCGACGCGCCTGAAGTCCATGTGCTGCGCGGCATCGACCTGTCGATCCATGCCGGGGAGTTCGTGGCAATCGTCGGCGCTTCCGGCTCCGGCAAATCGACGCTGATGAACATCCTCGGCTGCCTCGACCGCCCGACCTCGGGCGAATACCGCTTCGCCGGGGAAAACGTCGCGGCGCTGGACAGTGACGAACTGGCCTGGCTGCGTCGTGAAGCCTTCGGTTTTGTGTTCCAGGGCTACCACCTGATTCCCTCCGGTTCGGCCCAGGAAAACGTCGAGATGCCGGCCATCTACGCAGGCACCCCAGCCGTTGAACGCCACGCCCGCGCCGCCGCCCTGCTCGACCGTCTCGGCCTGGCTTCGCGCACCGGCAACCGCCCCCATCAACTCTCCGGCGGGCAGCAGCAACGGGTGTCGATTGCCCGCGCATTGATGAATGGCGGCCACATCATCCTGGCTGACGAACCCACCGGTGCCCTCGACAGCCACAGCGGCGCCGAGGTCATGGCCCTGCTCGACGAACTGGCCAGCCAGGGCCACGTGGTGATCCTCATCACCCACGACCGCGAAGTGGCGGCCCGGGCCAAACGCATCATTGAAATTCGCGACGGCGAGATCATCAGCGACAGCGCCCGGGACAATCCCACCGCGCAAAACTCTGCCAACCCCGGCGCCCTGCAAGCCGTCGATTTGCGCAAGCGCCTGAGCGAAGGCGCCGAAGCCACCGGCGCCTGGAAAGGCGAATTGGTCGATGCCGTGCATGCGGCGTGGCGAGTGATGTGGATCAACAAGTTCCGCACCGCGCTGACCTTGCTCGGCATCATCATAGGCGTCGCCTCGGTGGTGGTGATGCTGGCCGTGGGCGAAGGCAGCAAGCGCCAGGTGATGGCGCAGATGGGCGCGTTCGGCTCCAACATCATTTACCTCAGCGGCTCGGCGCCCAACCCGCGCACGCCCATGGGCATCGTCACCCTCGATGAGGTCGCCGCGATTGCCAGCTTGCCCCAGGTGATGCGGATCATGCCGGTCAACGGCCAGGAGGCCGGGGTGCGCTTTGGCAACCTTGATCACATGAGCTACGTCGGCGGCAACGACACCAACTTCCCGGCGATTTTCAACTGGCCGGTGGTCGAAGGCAGCTACTTCACCCACGCCGATGAACAGAACGCCGCGGCGGTCGCGGTGATCGGGCACAAGGTGCGGACCAAATTGCTCAAGGACGTGGCCAACCCGATCGGCCAGTACATCCTGATCGAAAACGTACCCTTCCAGGTGGTCGGCGTGCTCGCGGAAAAAGGCGCCAGCTCCGGCGACTCCGACAGCGACGACCGTATCGCCATCCCCTACTCCGCCGCGAGCGTGCGCCTGTTCGGCACCCACAATCCCGAGTACATCGCCATCGCCGCCGCCGACGCGCGCAAGGTCAAGGAAACCGAAAAAGCCATCGAGCAACTGATGCTGCGTCTGCACGACGGCAAGCGCGACTTCGAACTGACCAACAACGCGGCGATGATCCAGGCCGAGGCGCGCACGCAAAACACCCTATCGCTGATGCTCGGCTCGATTGCGGCCATTTCGCTGCTGGTGGGTGGGATCGGCGTGATGAACATCATGCTCATGACTGTGCGTGAGCGGACTCGCGAGATCGGTATCCGCATGGCCACCGGTGCCCGCCAGCGCGACATCCTGCGCCAGTTCCTCACCGAAGCGGTGATGCTCTCGGTGGTGGGCGGCCTCACCGGGATTGCCCTGGCGCTGATCGTCGGTGGCGTGCTGATTTTCAGCGAAGTCGCTGTCGCGTTCTCCCTGATAGCGGTGCTGGGTGCCTTCGGCTGCGCCCTGGTCACCGGTGTCGTTTTCGGCTACATGCCGGCCCGCAAGGCTGCCCGACTAGACCCGGTCACGGCCCTTACCAGTGAATGATCGATTGATGAAGCCGCCACTCAGTGTGTTAACCCTGTGCCTGTTGCTCGGCGCCTGCGGCACCCCGCCACAGCGCCCCGACAGCGGCGTCCAGCCGCCGGCTGCCTGGCAATCCCGGCACACCGCAGGCGCTGTCCATGACAACCAGCAATGGTGGAACCGCTTCGGCAGCCCGCAACTGGGTCGCCTGATCGAACAGGCGCGGCTCGGCAGTTACGACCTGGCCGCGGCCATCGCCAGAGTGCGCCAGGCCCAGGCCGACACGGTGATTGCCGGCGGCTCGCAACTGCCCGAAGTCAAGGCGGGGGTCAACGCCAACCGCCAGAAATTGCTGCGCGGCAGCGGCTACAGCCAGCTCGATGCCGACAGCGATAACGACGCCGTCGACTACTTCACGGCGAACCTGGTTGCCAGCTACGAAATCGATTTCTGGGGTGGCCAGCGGGCCAGCCGCGACAGCGCGCAATTCAGTCTCAAAGCCAGCGAGTTCGATCAGGCCACCGTGGAACTGACGTTGCTCAGCGGTGTGGCCAACGGTTACGCGCAAGCCTTGTCGTTGCAGGAGCAGAGCCGCATTGCCGAGTTGAATCTGGCCAATGCCCAAAGCGTGTTGAAACTGGTGCAGACCCGTTTCGATTCGGGTTCGGCCACAGCCCTGGAACTGGCACAGCAAAAAAGCCTGGTGGCGGCGCAGCAACGCCAGCTGCCGCTGGTGCAGCAACAGGCCGAGGATGCACGGATCAGCCTCGCCGCCCTGCTCGGCCGCCCGGTTCAGGCGCTGTCGCTGGGGCAGGAACGCTTCGATCAACTGACCTGGCCTGCGATTGACGCCGGGGTACCCAGCCAGTTGCTCAGCCGCCGTCCGGACATTGCCCGGGCCGAGGCGCAACTGGCCGCGGCCCAGGCCGACGTCACCGTCGCCCGGGCCGCGATGCTGCCGACCGTGACCCTCACCGCCGAAATCGGCTCCGGTGCCGACCGGGCCGACGACATCCTGCGCAGCCCCTTCTACAACCTCACCGCCGGGCTGCTTGCGCCGGTGTTCAACAATGGCCGCCTCGGCGCCCAGCGCGACAAGGCCACGGCGCGTCAGCAAGAACTGCTGGAAACCTATCGCGGCGCGATCATCAACGGCTTCGCCGACGTCGAAAAAGCCCTCAACAGCATTCGCGGACTGGATGAGCAGCGCGGGTGGCAGAGTGAAGAACTGAGCCAGGCGCAGACCGCCTTCAATATCGCGCAAAGCCGTTATCAGGCCGGGGCCGAGGATTTGCTGACGGTGCTGGAGACCCAGCGCACCTTGTACGCGGCGCAGGATTTGAACGTGCAGCTGCGGTTGTCGCGGATGCAGGCGAGTATTGCCCTGTACAAGGCGCTTGGGGGTGGGTGGCAAGTCTTGTAGTTGCTGGGCCTGTCAGGACGCCATCGCGAGCAAGCTCGCTCCCACAGGTCATGCGTCGTGCCCGGATCATGCGGCAAACACAAAACCCTGTGGGAGCGGGCTTGCTCGCGAAGGCGCCGGCACATCCAACATCAACATTGCCTGACAGGACGCCTTCGCGAGCAAGCTCGCTCCCACAGTGGATCGTCAGTGAACACAAAGTCTGTGTACGACCAGGTTCAAATGTGGGAGCGAGCTTGCTCGCGATTGAACGATAACGCGGCGTCAAGCCAGGCTCTGCTTAGCCTTCAGATTGCGCGCATACCACGGCCGCTGCGGCACTTTGCGGAACAAATCCTTCAGTTTCGTCTCGTCCTCGCCAAAGGTAATGCGCAACGCCAGCTTCATGGTTTCCGGGTCCATTTCCACTGACTTGCCGGCCTGCAACCCCGGTGTGGTGCTGCAACCGTGGGTGCTCGGGCCGAGCCACGGGTCGCCGATCTCGACCCAGCGTCCCGGCGCGAACCATTGCACGCCGTTGACCTGCAGCCGACTGACCTGCCCCGGATGAAAACGCTCGTGGGCGCGGAACCAGTCTTCCAGGCGATCGTCGATCCAGCCATGGAAATGCCAGAACACCGGGCTGACATGGGAAGAAAACGGGTCGCCGAGAAAATCGTTTTCCGGTGCAAACCAGCGTGCGGAAAAGTCCGCCGGATCCCGGGCGAACGGCACCGGCTGACCGTTGGACGGATCACGCGGCACCGAAGCCCAGCGCATGTGCAGCCAGTCGTGCAGGCCCAGTTCGACTTCCGAGCCGAACTGACCGAGGGTCAGCGTCGACAGGTAACGCGGATCGCGGTAGCGGGATTCCCAGACCTGGAAATTGCTGTGATACGTCTCGCCGGTCTTGATGTCGCTGACCCATTGCGTGTACTCGTCATCGTCCTCGGCCAGCCAGGTCGGCGGCAGCGCGGTGCCGTCGTGATTGTCGAAGTAACGCGCAAAGCCGAGCCGGTCCCGCGCCAGCTCCGGTTGCGGCAACGGGAAATGCGTCCAGGACGGCAGGTCCTGCATCGAACGCGCGGTGCCGAGCATGTGCCGGTGCATGAAGAAAAAGTCCACGCCAGAACCGTTGCGATCCTTGCGCACACCTCGGGCATCGCGCTCCTGGTCCCGCGGTCCGGGTTGCCAGCCGAGCCCGCGCAAGGCGCCGCGCTGGTCTTCGGACAGCTTGTGCCACTTGTCCCGGGAGGCATGCCAGAGCTGGTGGAACAACCTGTGCTCCGGCGATACCAGCCAGGCGAGCAGGGTCGGATTGAGGCCGGCGCGCTCGCGAGCTTCAGGGAATACCCGTTTGACGGCGATGAAGCGATTGTCCTGGGCGGTCAGCATCAGTGGCCGATTCAGGTCCAGCACACGTCCACTGAGACTGCCGCTGACAGCATTGCCGAAACCGGCCCAGACCTCGTCCAGGGTCATGTCGAACTCGTAATCGCAACAGCCGCTGGCGCCCAGCAGACGCCAACCCAGCTGCTTCGGGTTGGTCCCGGACAGATCGCCGAGCACCCGGTAACGGGGCGCTTCGGTGGAGCGCAAACGCTCCGCGGTGTCGAGATAACCACTGACACCGCGCCCCTTGTGGCCGATGTCGAGGAACACTTCCAGGCCTTCGAGGGGCAAGCCTTCGATACCGGCGTCACGACCTTCGAAACGAATCTGCCAGACCCCGCGCAATGTATCCGCCAAGCGTTGGCCGGCAACATCCGCCACCTCGAACGAAGCTTCGCCAGGGGTGATCGTCGGGTCCGGCCTGGTCAGTTCGCGATGCCCGTAATACACCGCCGGCACGGCGGCACCGGTCAGCGCCAGACCCGCGAGGAACCATCGTCGAGAAATCGTCATTGCCCTACCTGTGTCAGCCATGGAGCAGGCTTTATCCAAGCTAGAACGATTGTTGCCCCGCAGAATTTAAGAGCATCGCGAGCAAGCCCGCTCCCACATTGGAATGCGGTCACCTGTGGGAGCGGGCTTGCTCGCGAAGAGGCCGGCACAAACACCTAAATTATTGGATCAGCCACTCGTTCCCCCCAGATAGCAAAGGCCCCTGCGCCTGATCCGGGGCGGCGAACCTGACTGAGACGGCAATGACAAAACCACGTTCGAAAAAGGCTCTTTTCATCGGCCTGCCGCTGGCCCTGGCGATCAACGCGGGTGCAGGCTTCGCGGTCTGGGATCACTGGTTCAGGGACAACCCCGGCTACCCGGTCAAGGTGATGAAACAGGCCGAGCAACTGCAGGAACGCATCCTCTCGTTCGACAGCCACATCACGGTGCCCATGGATTTCGGCACCGCCGGCAACGAAGTCGACAAGGACGGTGAAGGCCAGTTCGACCTGGTCAAGACTGGTCGCGGGCGTCTGTCCGGGGCGGCACTGACGATTTTCGGCTGGCCGGAAATCTGGAACGGTCCCAACGCGCCCCATCGCCCTACCGCCGGCTTCGTCGACGAAGCCCGCTTTGAGCAGGAAACCCGCTACAAGATCATCAGCGCGATGGTGCGTGACTTCCCCAATCAAGTGGCCATCGCCTACACCCCCGACGACTTGCGCCGCCTGCACGGCGAAGGCAAGTTCGCGGTGTTCATCAGCATGCTCAACGCCTACCCGCTGGGCAATGACCTCAATGCCCTGGACAAGTGGGCAGCGCGCGGCATGCGCATGTTCGGCTTCAGCTACGTGGGCAACAACGCCTGGGCCGACTCGTCGCGGCCGCTGCCGTTCTTCAACGATTCCCGGGATGCCTTGGGCGGGCTGTCGGACATCGGCAAGCAAGCGGTGCATCGCCTCAACGACCTGGGCGTGATCATCGATGTGTCGCAGATGTCGACCAAGGCCCTGGAGCAAGTGGCGCAACTGAGCCGCACGCCGATGGTCGCCTCCCACTCGGCACCGCGCGCCCTGGTGGACATCCCGCGCAACCTCAGCGACACGGAAATGCAATTGATCAAGCACAGCGGCGGGGTGGTGCAGATCGTCGGCTTCCCCACCTACATCCGCCCGCTGAGCCAGGCCACCCAGGACAAACTCAACGCTCTGCGCGCCCGTTTCGACCTGCAACCGCTGCAAGGCCTGGAGATGGCATTGATGCCCGGCGACCCGGTGATCACCGTCTGGCCCGAGCAGCGTTTCGGCGAGTACGCCAGCCAGCTCTATTCGATCCTCGACGAAGAACCCAAGGCCACCCTCAAGGATTACGGCGATGCAATCGACTACACAGTGAAAAAAATCGGCATCGACCACGTCGGCATCAGTTCCGACTTCAACGACGGCGGCGGCCTGGACGGTTGGAAAGACGTCAGCGAGGCCCGCAACGTGACCGCCGAACTGATCAGCCGCGGCTACAGCGACGCCGACATCGCCAAGCTCTGGGGCGGCAACTTCCTGCGGGTCTGGGACCAGGTGCAGAAGTCCTCCCGGCCTGTCGTAAAAAACTGATTTTTCCTTTTGCCAAAGCGAACCGAATCCATGACCAACCGCCGTTCATTCCTCAAGCACGCCGGCATCCTCGCGGCCGGCCTTCCCCTGGCCTCCGCCGTGAGCCTGCCAGCACGGGCCGCCAGCCCCGCGCCGTTGCCCAAGGACAAATGGGACCAGTTGCGCCAACTGTTCACGCAGGACCCGAACTACCTGCACTTCGCCAACTTCCTGGTGACCTCGCACCCGCTGCCTGTGCGTGAAGCCATCGAGATGCATCGCGCCAATCTCGATCGCAATCCGGGCCTGGCCATGGACTGGCATCGCGGCGAAACCGAACGCCGCGAAGAAGAGGTGCGCGTGTGGGCCGGTCGCTACTTGAAGGCCAAGCCGTCGCAAATCGCCCTGACCGGCAGCACCACCGAAGGCCTGGCGATGATCTACGCCGGTATCCACGTGCGCCCGGACCAGGAGATCCTCACCAGCGAACACGAGCACTACGCCGCCAACAGTGTGTTCGAATACCGCACCCAAAAGGACGGCACCCAGGTTCGCAAGATCAAATTGTTCGAAGACCCGTACAAAGTCTCGACCGCCGAAGTGCTGGCCGCGATTGAACGCAACATCCGCCCCGAAACCCGTGTACTGGGCATGACCTGGGTGCATTCCGGCAGCGGCGTGAAGCTGCCCATCGGCGAGATCGGCAAACTGGTGGAGGAGAAAAACCGTGGCCGCGCCGACAAGGACCGCATCCTCTACGTGATCGATGGCGTACACGGCTTCGGCGTGGAGAACGTCGACTTCCCGGACATGCACTGCGATTTCTTCATTGCCGGCACCCACAAATGGATGTTCGGCCCACGGGGCACGGGGATCATCTGCGCCCGCTCCGACGAGCTCAAGGACGTGACCCCGACCATCCCGACCTTCTCTGAAGCCACCCGGTTTTCCACCGTGATGACCTACGGAGGCTACCACTCGTTCGAACACCGCTGGGCACTGACCGAAGCTTTCAAATTGCACCTGGAGCTGGGCAAGGCCGAGGTCGCGACGCGCATTCACGACATCAACAGCTACCTGAAGAAACGCTTGCAGGCACACCCGTCGGTGGAGCTGGTCACGCCGCTGTCGCCGGAGTATTCCGCCGGTTTCACCTTCTTCCGCATCAAGAACCAGGACTGCGACGAAGTCGCCAACTTCCTGATGGATCAGCGCGTGGTGTGTGACGCCGTGGACCGTGATGTCGGGCCGATCATTCGTGTGTCGCCGGGGCTGCTCAATACCCAAGCGCACGTCGACAAGTTGATGGAACTGATGGCCAGCAAGCTCTGAACCGCCGATTCCCTTTAGCGAGAACCCTTATGAAAAACATCCTGAACAGGGGGCGCGCCAAAGGCCTGGGCGCCCTGATGCTGCTGGCATTGCTCGGCAGTGCCATGCCCGGCCTCGCCCAGGCGTATACGGCGCCGCTGCCGGGCAAGGTCTTCAAGGATTGCCGTAACTGCCCGGAAATGGTCGTGCTGCCCGCCGGCACGTTCACCATGGGCACCCCGGAAGACGAAGTCGGCCGTGAGCCTGATGAAGGCCCGATGCATGAAGTGACGTTCGACAAGCCGTTCGCCATGAGCCGCTACCAGATCACCGCTGGCGAATGGGACCAGTACCTCAAGGAAACCGGAATCACCCTGCCCGATGGCGACACCCGCCCCGGCCGCGAGTGCATCAACAGCAAGCCGCGTTATCCACAGAGCCCGCGCCAGCCGGCGGTGTGCATGAACTTCGCCGAGGTCAGTGCCTACGTCGCCTGGCTGTCGATGAAGACCGGCCAGCACTACCACATCGTCAGCGAGGCCCAGCGCGAATACGCCGCCCGCGCAGGATCAACGGAGCCCTTCCCCTTCCCGTTCGACCCCGGCACCGAGTACAGCATCGCCACCCACGCCAACACCTACGGCCCCACCGATGGCTACAGCTACAGTTCGCCGGTCGGCAGCTACCCGCCCAACGCCTTCGGCATGTACGACATGCACGGTAACGTCTACGAGTGGATCGCCGACTGCTACCATCCGGACTACGCCGGCGCTCCCACCGATGGCAGCGCCTGGACCGAACCGAACTGCGATACCTTGCGCATCCGTGGCAACGACTGGGGCGAAGCACCGGTGTTTTCCCGCTCGGGCAACCGCAATGACATCGACCCGCAAACCCGTGGCGACTGGATCGGTTTTCGCGTCGTACGCACTCTCTGACCCCCCTTGCCCTTGTGGGAGCGGGCTTGCTCGCGAAGGCGTCGTGTCAGCCAACATCAACTTTTCTGATCCACCGCTTTCGCGAGCAAGCCCGCTCCCACAGGTTTGGCACCACCTGTCTCCCACCGTTTAAATTAAGCCCATCACCAGACGTTCTACTGGGTATCTGCCTTACGACCCAAGGAACTGTCTGCCATGACCCAGCCTACCCGAGGCGCCATCGGCGAATTACTGGCCCTGTTGAAACCGTTTCGACTGATCGTCGCCGCGTCCATTTTCCTGGGCATGGTGGGTGGCCTGAGCGTGACGGTGTTGCTGGCCACCATCAACAACGCGCTGCATTCGCCGCACGGCCTGACCCAAGGCGTGGTCGCGCTGTTCGGCGGCCTGAGCCTGCTGGCTCTGGGCAGTTCGATCTGCTCCGACATCGGCACCAACTATGTTGGCCAGCACATCATTGCCAGGCTGCGCAAAACGCTGGGGGAGAAAGTCCTTTCGGCGCCCATCGAGCAGATCGAGCGCTACCGCAGCCACCGGCTGATCCCGGTGCTGACCCACGACGTCGACACCATCAGTGACTTCGCCTTCGCCTTCGCGCCGCTGGCGATTTCCCTGACCGTGACCCTCGGCTGCATGGGTTACCTGGCGATGTTGTCGTGGCCGATGTTCCTGATGATGGTGCTGGCGATTGCCATCGGCACCGGCATCCAGTTCTACGCCCAGGGCAAGGGTATCCAGGGTTTCATGGCCGCCCGCGATGCCGAGGACGACCTGCAAAAGCACTACAACGCCATTGCCGGTGGTGCCAAGGAGTTGCGCATCCACCGCCCGCGCCGCCAGCGCATGTTCGTCAAGGGCATCCAGGGCACCGCCGATTTCATCTGTAACACCCAGGTGCGTTCGATCAACACCTTCGTGATCGCCAAGACGCTGGGCTCGATGTTGTTCTTCGTGGTCATCGGCCTGGCGCTGGCGCTGCAATCGTTCTGGCCGAGCGCCGACCAAGCGGTGATGAGCGGTTTCGTGCTGGTGTTGCTGTACATGAAAGGCCCGATCGAGCATCTGGTCAGCACCTTGCCGATCGTGAGCCGGGCACGGATTGCCTTCCGCCGCATTGCCGAACTGTCCAGCCAGTTTTCCTCGCCCGAGCCGCACCTGCTGCTCAACGACAACGGCATCCGGCCAACCGTGGTCGACCGCCTGCAACTGAACAATGTCAGCTACGCCTTCCCCGCCGCACCGGGCAGTGACGCGTTTCGCCTGGGCCCGGTGAACCTGACCATCGAGCAGGGCGACATCATTTTCATCGTCGGCGAAAACGGCTGCGGCAAGACCACCCTGATCAAGTTGCTGCTGGGCCTCTACGCGCCGCAACAGGGTTCGATCCTGCTCAACGGCCAGGGCATCGATGCGCACAATCGCGACGACTATCGCCAATTGTTCACCACGATTTTTGCCGATTACTACCTGTTCGATGACGTGGTCCAGGGCGACCAGCACATCCCCGAAGATGCCAACGCCTACCTGCAACGGCTGGAGATCGCGCACAAGGTCAGCGTCAGGGACGGCAGCTTCACCACCACCGACCTGTCCACCGGCCAGCGCAAGCGCCTGGCGCTGGTCAATGCCTGGCTGGAAGAACGCCCGGTGCTGGTGTTCGACGAATGGGCCGCCGACCAGGACCCGACCTTCCGCCGCATCTTCTACACCGAGCTGCTGCCGGACCTCAAACGCCTGGGCAAAACCATCATCGTCATCTCCCACGACGACCGTTATTTCGATATGGCCGATCAACTGGTGCGCATGGAATCGGGCCGGGTCGTCACCGAGCGCGCAACCGCCTGAGCGCCGTGGCCGCACGCAAATCATTGTTTTTTGAAGTTTGTTTTCCGGTTTAGCCAAAGTGGCCCGTCTAATAATAATTATCATTAACTAAAAACTGCACACACCATTCTGGAGCGATTCGAGCAATGCAAAGCCTTACTCTGTCCCGCGCACCCTTGGCGTTAGCCATCGAACGGCAAAAGAAATTCCGAACGGTCGTGCCGGGCGCGCTGCTGACCCTGTTGCTGCTGGGTACGTCCCAGGTCGAGGCAGCCCCGGTGAACGTCAATGTACCGGCTCAGTCGCTGGCCAGTGCATTGCGCCAACTGGGCCAGCAGACCAACCTGCAGATTCTCTACAGCCAGGACATGGTCAACGGCATCAAGTCCACGGCGGTGTCCGGCAACATGGAACCGGAACAGGCACTGAAAACCTTGCTGCTGGGGAGCGGCATCAATTTTCAGTTGAATGGCAACACCGTGTCGCTGGTGCCATCGGCCGGTGACTCCAGTGCATTGCAACTGGGTGCGACGTCCATCACCGGCGTGGCGCTGGGGCCGACAACCGAAGGCTCGCACTCCTACACCACCAATGAAGTCACCATCGGCAAAGGCAACATCAAGCTCAAGGACATCCCGCAGTCGGTGTCCGTCGTCACGCGCCAGCGCATGGACGACCAGAACCTGAACAGCCTGCAGGACGCCATGCGTCAGGTCACCGGCGTGACCATCAAGACCTACAACTCCGGCTCCAGCCTCAATGACGTCTACATGCGTGGCTTCCTCGTCGACCAGGTGCAGGTCGACGGCGTCTCGCAGCCCACCGGCCAGGGCGACATGGCCACCAGTTTCGACCTGGCGATGTACGACCGCATCGAAGTGCTGCGCGGCCCGTCGGGCCTGTACCAGGGCGCGGGCGAACCCGGCGGTACGATCAACGTGGTGCGCAAGCGCGCCCTGAGCAAATTCGCCCTCGGTGGCGAACTGGCCGCCGGCTCTTACGATCGCTACCGTTCTTCGGTGGATGTCACCGGCCCGTTGAACGAACAGGGCACCGTGCGCGGTCGTTTCATCACCGCCTACGAGAACAACCAGTCTTTCGTCGACTACGCGCAGAACGAACGCCCGATGGTCTACGGTCGCCTGGAATTCGACCTCGACCCGGCCACCACCCTGTCGGTCGGCGGCGCTTACCAGAAGAACAACTCCACCCCGGCCTTCGGCCTGCCGGCCTACGCCGACGGCTCATTGCTCGACGTGCCGCGCTCGACCTTCGTCGATGCCAAGTGGAACACCCTCAACGAAAAAGTCTGGGAATCCTTCGCCGAGCTCGACCACGAACTGGACAACGGCGGTCAGTTCAAGACCACCCTGACCTACCGCGATGCCGAAACCCCGGAGCGTAACTTCACCTGGGCCGACGGCGCGGTCGACCCGGCCACCGGTGACAGCTGGGCCGTGGCCTACGACTACTACACCCACATCAAGACCGTCGGCGTCGACAGCTTTGTCACCACGCCGTTCGAGTTCGCCGATCGCCGACACGAGTTCACCGTGGGTGCCGAGTACCAGCACCTGGACAAGGATTTCACCTACGGCGGCGGCGAGTACTTCCCGATCAACGTGTGGAATCCGGGCAGCATCGACATTCCCCGCAACGACTATGCGCACGTCAATGGCAACTGGTCCAAGTCCGATCAGTACGGCGTCTACACCCGCGCCAAGTTCAACGTCACCGACTGGCTCGATGTCATCGGCGGCAGCCGCGTGACCTGGTACGAAAGCGATGCGAAAAACGCCAACGCCTTCTTCAACAACTTCGGCGAAGCCCACACCAGCATCAACCGCAAGGTCGTGCCGTACGGCGCCATCATCGGCAAGATCACCCCTGAACTGTCGACCTACTTCAGCTACACCGGCGTGTTCAAACCGCAGAGCGAAATCGGCACAAACGGCGAGCCGGTCGGCCCGCGCGAAGGCAAGCAATACGAAATCGGCCTCAAGCGCGAATTCTACGACGGTCGCCTGAACGCCAGCATCGCCGCCTTTCGCATCTACGATGAAAACCGCGCCGAATACGACAACACCTCCGGTGCCTACATGACCGAAGGCAAGGCACGCAGCGAGGGTTGGGAAACCGAGCTGAGCGGCAACCTGACCGACAACTGGAGCATCGTCACCGGTTACGCCTACACCTCCACCAAGTTCCTGGACGGCGACCAGGCCAACAAAGGCAAGACCTTCAGCACCATCACGCCCAAGCACAACTTCAACCTGTGGACCAAGTACGAATTCACCGACGGCCCGCTCAAGGACTTCAGCGTCGCCGGTGGCCTGCGTGTGGTCAGCGACACCTACTACCAGCGTGACGTGAAGTTCGAACAAGGCGGCTATGCCGTTACCTCGGCGCAAGTCGGCTACAAGTTCAACGAACACCTGTCGTCGACACTGACCGCCAACAACCTGTTCGACCGCAAGTACTACGACCGCGTCGATGCCTCCTGGGGCACCAACTTCTACGGCGACCCGCGCACCCTGACCCTGAGCCTGCGCGCGCAGTACTGATGGCTGAGTGCTCTCACTTGTAGGAGCGAGCTTGCTCGCGATGGTCGTTAACGATAACGCGTGTTTACTGGTTAAACGCTGCGCCTATGAGTCCATCGCGAGCAAGCTCGCTCCTACAGCGGCCCTGATGGCTGACGGCGACCACTTGTAGGAGCGAGCTTGCTCGCGATGGTCGTTAACGATAACGCGTGTTTACTGGTTGAACGCTGCGCCTGTGAGTCCATCGTGAGCGAGCTCGCTCCTACAGTGGCCCGGTTCCGTTTTCTGCTTGCGCAGCGGCCCTGAGTTGCTCGGTATCGACACGGACAAATGTGGAGTCCCCGACAGCGGTCAGGACATCCCCGGCGAAGACCTCGCAAATAACCCGACTTTTGCGCCCGACCTCGCCCTCGACTTTTGCACGCAGTGTCAGGGGGACACCCATCGGGGTGGGCTTGATGTACTTGATTCCCAGGTTACCGGTGACGCAGGTGATGTGGGGCAAGCTGCCCACCTCGCGCTGTTCTGCCCGGTAGTGATATGCCATCGCTGCCCAGTTGGAGTGGCAATCGACCAGCATTGCGATCAAACCGCCGTAAACCAGCCCCGGCCAGCCGCAGTACTTGTCATCCGGCATGTGCTGCGCCATGACATGCACCCCGTCTTCATGCCAGAAGCTCTTGATGTGCAGCCCGTGCGGGTTTTGGCTGCCGCAGCCATAACAAACGCCTTCAGGCGCGGCGATGTCTTGAAGCGAAATGTCCTGCGTGGTCATACCGTGTCCATCCTTAATACCGGGGGCCAATCGTCGTGGTTGAAAGCGGCGGGCAGCATCGGGCCGTAATGATCATACACAGCCGTTACTGAGCGAAAAAGTGGGTTAGGTACTTCAAAAGCGATGTCCCATTGTCTATAGGACATCCACCAATGACTTCATATGCGTCGCAAAATCATTCTGGATCGGCCGGAACCCGCAGCGCAGGTAAAAGGCGGCGCCCTCGGGTGTGTCCGTGGACAGTCGTACAACGCGAAAATGCTCACACGCCAACTCCAGCAGGTGCTGCACCAACGCTTTGCCCACGTTCTGGCCCCTTGATGCACGTGCGACGTAGACCCGTCGTAATCTTCCTGTGTCCCGCCCGGCAAATGGATCGCAGGAGAGCCCGCCAATGGCAATCAGCCGCCCGTTCCGGAACGCCCCGAAAAGACACTCACCCTGCTGATCGAATCGATTGGCACCGCTTTCCCATTCCTCGATCAACCGGGAGAGGAACCTGAAGCCTTCTGCAACGGCCTGCGTTTCCAACTCCCGGAGTTGCGGCGTAATCCCTGAGATTTCAAGTATCGCCAAAGGGTCCGTTGACGTGACCACTTGCAGGTTACTGCCAGACTTGTCTGCGTGGTTCCCTTCGCGCCCGGCTTTCAAGACTCACTCTCGGTAGCGTTTACGGGTGTGCACAGCTCAACCAGCGTTCCGTCAGGGCATCGAACGTAAGACACGGTTTGCCCCCAGGGCTTGGTAGTCGGGGTAGCGATTTCGCTGGCCCCTGCTTGAATCGCTTTGGCATGGGCCACGGGGACATCCTCGGTTACCAGCCCGACTTCGATGCCTAGCGGCTTGAGGGATGAGTGCGCCGGGACATGACCGGTGCTGAAGTTCGATGCGGCCAGTTCATCGGCGGCGAATGCCAGCGCGGTTTCGCCGGTTTCCAGTTCGCCATAGGTGCCGGACTCATGGATGAACCGAACGCCGAGCCCGAAGGCCGATGAGAAGAACTTGAGAGAGGCCTCTACATCCTTGACGTAGATGATCAGGTAGCCAAATTTCATGAACGAACATTCCTTGTCGTGCCAATCGAGCGGTGAATCTAGCAGTTTTGAGTGAAGTGTCGAGGGACATCAAACCGAAAAGCCCATCAGATGTTTCCCGTTTATTTGCTCGAAACACAATCGGTACAGAAATCAGATCGTCGCTGACAAACACCAGTCAGCAGCACTTGTTTAAGCGCCCTACAGGCTACTTCGTGAAAGCTACAACGCCTTGCGTCGTTGCCTACAGGTACGCCAGAATCCGCCGGCTTGTGCGCCTTGGGGGTCGTCGGTAACTTGATTCGGGTCACTGATTGTCGGTGATCGGGTTTAGTAGCCCGGCCAAGGTTAGAACGGTCGCATGAGTATCATCAGTCAGGCATCCGCCTGTGCTTGATGGTGGCTGTACGCATGGCGCCCCCGGGCGCGCCGGTTCCTCACCTTGCCGGTCTACTAACTTGCGCACAGCTGCCACCCTTTCGTTTAGTAGCGAACTGGTGCTGCCCTACTTTAAAGGTAAGTATCGATGTTCAAGGTAACGCCAAATCCGCCGGATTCCGACCCGGCCTCGACGTACGAAAGCCCCGACTCAAAACAATTCCACGAAGCCGCCGAGCGCGCGCTCAATCACCACCTCAACCCTGGCCCCAACATCATGGCCACTCCGCGCACACCCAGCACGATGTTCATCGTCAATCCCGAACTCAGTACCGAAACCCTGCTGGTGCATGCCTGTGAGTCGCTGGCGTCGGCCAATGTCATGGCCAACGATCTGGTGGATCATCTACAGGGGACGAGTCGCAATGCGCTGTTGGGGATTGCGCAGGTGATCATGCTGGGGGAACTGGCGGTGAATCGGGCGCTGGATCGGCTTGATCCGCCCTGACCACTATCTCCGGATCACCGATAGACCTGTGGGAGCGGGCTTGCTCGCGAAGGCGGTGTGTCAGGCAACTTATGTGGCGGCTGAAATATCGCTTTCGCGAGCAAGCCCGCTCCCACAGGGGGACGGCGTCGCTGATCACTACGCCATGCGTCAGGCCAAACTCTCGCTGATCTGCGCCGCCAGTTGCCCCAGCATCCCCGGCACTTCCTGGACCATCTCGCCCATGCGCGCAAAGTCGTGGGTCATGCCGGCCTTGACCTCCAACACCAGGGGTTGCCCCGCAGTACGCAGTTTCTCGGCCCAGGCCAGGCCTTCATCGAGCAACGGGTCGTATTCGGCCAGCCACAGGACGGTGGGTGTCAGACTTTGCAAACGCTCGACGTACAGCGGTGAAAAACGCCAGTCGCTGCGGTCGGCTTCGCCGCGTTGATATTGTTGATAGAACCATTCCAGCGTGGTGGCTTCCAGCAGATAGCCTTCGGCGAATCGCTCGAGGGATGGGCGTTTTTTTACCGCGTCGATCACCGGGTACAGCAACACTTGCAGGCGCGGCACAAGCGGCCATCCCAACGGGTCCTGGGCAATGGCGATGCACAGCGATGCCACCAGGCTGCCGCCGACGCTGTCCCCCGCCAGCGCAATGCGCCTGGCGTCCAGCCCCAGCGCCTTGGCTCCGGTGATGGCCAACCAACGCGTGATGTCTTCGGCATCGTTGTAAGCGGTGGGAAAACGGTGCTCAGGCGCCAAGCGATAGTCCGCTGACAACACGGCAAACTCCCCCGCCAGCGCCAGTCGCCGGCACAGGGTGTCGTGGGAATCGAGGCTGCCCACCACGTACCCGCCGCCATGGAAGTACAGCAACACCGGGCGCGGCTCGTTGTCCGGTTGTGGTTTGGCGTACAGCCGCGCATTGAGCACATGCCCATCCCGTGCAGCAATGCTGACCTCCGTCACCGTCAACGCCCCCGTTGGCGCCGCATCGAGCAACTGCGAAGTCTGTTCGAATTGCTGCCGCGCTTCGCTCGGGTTCAGCTCATGCATGGGTTGGCTTTTGCCGCTGAGGCGGCCGAACTCGGCCAGCTCTAGAAAACCTTCGATGTCCGGGTGCAGTGCCATGGGCGGTAGTCTCCAAAAATAAACAGTCTTGCCCTGGTAAACGAACCGGGCGGGATGTTCATTAGGGCTCAATGAAGACCCTCCCATGCCGAACGAAAACATGTGGCGAGGGGGCCTGACCACGAATGAACGGTTTAGACCTGCGGCACCACCTCCCGGCCAAGCGCCGCCACCACGGCGTCCAGACACTCCTCCTGCTGCAGGATATCGAAGTGGCCGGCCGTTACCGTTTGCACCTTGCGCAGCCGTGGTTGCTGACGCTCCAGGGTCGCGCGTTCGGCCGTCGGGTTGCCATCGGCCCACCAGCAATGCAGCTCGGCCTGCGGAATCGGCAAGGTCTCGACCTGTCGCGACAGCGCCTTCAACCGCGTGCTGACCATGAACGTCTGGGCCAACTCATCGGCACCGAGCAGCGCGTAGCCGCTGGCCTGATCGCTTTCGCTGTCGATCACCGCACGAATGATCCGCGCCACTGCCTCGTGGTCCCCCGTCGACTCGGTACTCAACACCCGGGCAATCACCTCGCCATCCATGCCCAAGGTTGCACCGAGGAACTCGGCCAGATCCGTGCGCCACTCATCCGGGCTGGCGACGGCATTGACCTGGGTTGGCACAAAGCTGTCCACCAGGCCGACAAACGCCACTCGCTGGCCCTGCTGTTCGAAGAAGTCACTCACCATCAACGCCAACGCCCCGCCCAGCGACCAGCCCAGCACGTGGTACGGCCCCAGGGGTTGCCGGGCGCGGATCGCCTCGACGTAATCTTGGGCCATCTGCGCAAGCGAGCTGTCGTGCCACTGCCGGTCGAGCAGCATCCGGCATTGCACGCCGTACACCGTGCGCTCGCCATCCAGGCGTCGGGCCAACGGCTCGTAGTCGAACACCGTGCCGAAACCGGCGTGCAGGCAGAACAGCGGCGGCTGATCATTCACCACCTGGTTTAGCAGCAACAGCGGTTGCGGACTGTGTCGCAGCGGCTGTTCATCGACACCGGACAACCCGGCAATCGTCGGCTTGGCCATCATGTCCCGCAGCTTGAGCTGGAAGCCCGGCTGATTCAGGGCGCGCACTTTCGAGATCACCTTGAGGGTACGCAGCGAATCGCCGCCCAACTCGAAGAAGTTGTCGATAATGCCGACCTTCTCGATGCCCAGCACCTGTTGCCAGATATCCGCCAGCGCCCATTCCAGCGGCGTGCGCGGCGCCACGTAGTCACGGCCGGTGAAGGCCGGGTCCGGCAAGGCCTTGCGGTCGAGCTTGCCGTTAGGGGTCAACGGGAAGCGCGGCAGCACCACGACCTGGGTCGGCACCATATAGTCGGGCAAGCTCTCGCGCAATGCCGCCTGGCAACGCGGGCCGAGGCCATCGTCTTGCGCCGCTACCACATAGCCCACCAGCTGCGGCCCCTGACCGTTGTCACGCACCACCACCAGCGCATCGTTGACCCCGGCCTGCTCGCGCAGGCGGGCTTCGATTTCACCCAGTTCGATGCGGAAGCCGCGCACCTTGACCTGGTGGTCGATACGCCCGACGTAATCGAACACACCATCCTCGCGACGGCGCACCAGGTCGCCGGTGCGGTACAGGCGCCCGCCTTCGGTGCTGAACGGATCGGCAACGAAGCGCTCGGCGCTCTGCCACGGGTGGCGATGGTAGCCGCGCGCGACACCCCGTCCGCCGATGTACAACTCACCGACCATGCCCACCGGCAGCGGGTTGAGGTCCATGTCCAGTACGTGCAGGCTGCGGCTGCCGACACGTTGGCCAATCGGCGCGTACATCGCCTGGCAGTGGCCGTCGGCGGCGATTTTCCACAGCAGCGGCGTGACCACGGTTTCCGTCGGCCCATAGCCGTTGACCAGGAATTGCGGCTTGAGTGTGTGCTTGACCCGCTCGAACGTGGCGTCCGGCACCGCGTCGCCACCGAAGCAATAGATGCGCACCGGCGGCGGATCGCCGCCCTGCAATTCGGCGTGTTCGGCCAGTTGCAGCAGATAGGCCGGCGGGAAGCAGGCGACGCTGATGCGCTGACGGTGCAGCACCGCCAGGGTCTGCTCGGCGGTCCACAGATTGTTGTCGCGGATCACCAGGGTCGAGCCGCTGATCAGCGCGGTGATCCAGCGTTCATGGGCGCCGTCGAAGGCGAACGACATGAAATGCAGCTCGCGATTGTCCGGGTCCATCTCGTACAGCTCGGCGATGGCTTGCACGTGCATGCTCAAAGGCCCGTGGGCGACGGCGACGCTTTTCGGCTTGCCGGTGGAGCCCGAGGTGTAGATCAGGTAGGCCAGTTGCCCGGCGTGCACGGAACTCGATGGCACCGCCACATCGACGTCGAGGTTGAAGCGATCCACTGCGACCATCGCCGTGCCCGGATTGAGTTGCGCGCTATCGCACAGACGCTCCTGGGTCAGCAGCAAGCGCATGTCACTGTCGGCCATCATGTAGCGCAGGCGTTCCTGCGGGTATTGCGGGTCCAGCGGCACGTAGGCCGCACCGCACTTCATCACCGCCAGCAGCGACACCACCAGCTCCAGCGAGCGCTCCATGAACACACCGATCACGTCTTCGGCCTGCACGCCTTGCTCCAGCAGATGCACTGCCAGGGCATCGGAGCGATGGTCCAGCTCGGCATAACTCAACTGCTCGGCGTCGCGATCGGCATAACTGAGCACCAGCGCCGTGTGATCCGGTTGCAGTCGCGCACGCTGACGGATCAGTTCGTGCACCGGCGTCTCGTCACCCTCGGCCACCCCCGGCAGTTCGCCGTCCAGCGCCCGGCCTTCGTCCAGGGTCAGCAGGCCCAGCTCACCGACGGCGCGCCCGGCGTCGTCGCACAAGCGCTGCATCAGGCTTTCCATGTGGCTGCGCAGGATTTCCACGGTGGCCAGATCGAACTGATCGCGCTGGTGCATGTACTCGATGCGCAGCCCTTCGTCGAGGCTGACCATCAGGTCCATGGCGAAGCTGGTCAGGCCGAAATCGGAGACGTCCTCGAAGCGCAGGGAATCGCCGTTCCACTCGCGAAGGGTACGGTCCACCGGCTGGTTTTCGAACACGATGATGCTGTCGAACAACGACTGCCCGCCCTGCCCGGCCCAGCGCTGAATATCACTGAGCGGGGTTTGCTGGAAGTCGCGGATGTCGAGGTTGCAGGCCTGGATCTCCCGCAGCCAGTCGCCGACGCTGGCTTCGGTCGGCACCGTGTTGACCACCGGCAAGGTGTTGATGAACAGCCCGAGCATGTTCTCCGAGCCGTTGAGTGTTTCCGGGCGCCCGGACACCGTGGCGCCGAAGGTCACCGTGCGCTGGCCGGTGTAGCGCTGCAACAGCAGCAACCACGCGGCTTGCACCAGGGTGTTGAGGGTCACTTGCTGTTGCTGGGCAAAGGCCTGCAAACCCGCGGTCTGCCCGGCGCTCAGGTGCGTATAGATCGCGTGATAACCGGCTTGCGGCGCCTTGACCGGCAGTGCGCGGGCCAGGTGCGTGGCGCCTTCGAGGTTACTGAGTTTGTCTTTCCAGAACGCTTCGCTGGCCTCGGCGACTTGCTGGCCGAGCCAGTCGATGTAGTCGCGATAGGCGGCCACCGGCTCGTGCTCCTCACCGCTGTAATGGCGCAGCACTTCACCGATCAGGCGCGACACGCTCCAGCCATCCATGAGGATGTGGTGGTAGGTCCAGATCAGGCGATAGCGGTCGTCTTCCAGGCGCACCAGCAACAGGCGCAACAGCGGCGCACGGTTCAACGAGAAGCCGCGTTCGCGCTCCTCGAGGGCCAGTTGGCGGACGCGCCCAGGCTGATCATCGAGCCCGCGCCAGTCCAATTCAGTGAGCAGTGACGGCGCGTCACGCAGCACCACTTGCAGCGGTTCCTTGTCGCCTTCCCAGAGGAATGCGGTGCGCAGAATCCCGTGACGTAGGGCAGCATCCGCCCAGGCTGCGCGGAAACGCGCACCGTCGACGCCACGCACACCCACTTCGATCTGATTGACGTACAGCCCCGAGTCGCCGTCCTGCACCGAGTGGAACAGCATGCCCTGCTGCATCGGCGACAGCGGATAAACATCCTCGACTTCGTCCGCTGTCAGTTCCAGCGTCTGATACTGCGCGTCACTCAGGTCGATGTTCGCGGTCGGTGCAAACACCGTCTGTACGGCTTGATCTGCCGTGAGCGGTTGAGCGACCGTGGCCAGTTCGGCGATGGTCGGATGGCTGAACACGTCTTTGGGCGAAATGCTCAACCCGGCCTTGCGTGCGCGACTGACAGCCTGGATCGAGACGATTGAATCGCCGCCCAGTTCGAAGAAGTTGTCGTGCATGCCAATCTGCGGCACTTCGAACAACGCCTGCCACACGGCTTGCAGCGTCGCCTCCACGGCACTGCGCGGCGCAACGTATTCGCGCACTTGCAGGTCCGGTTGCGGCAATGCGCGGCGGTCGAGCTTGCCGTTGGGCGTCACCGGCAACTGATCGAGCAGCAGCACGTGGCTCGGCTGCATGTGCTCGGGCAGTGCGTTGCGCAGGTGTTGCTTGAGTGGATCAACGGCAACAGGACCTGTGACGTAAGCCACCAGTTGCTTGGACTTGCCAACGTCGAGGGCGATCACCACGGCCTCGCGCACCGATGGATGCTCCAGCAGGCAGGCTTCGATTTCCCCCAGCTCGATGCGCAAGCCGCGGATCTTCACTTGATGGTCGATGCGCCCGACGTATTCGATCACGCCGTCCGCGCGGTAACGCGCCAGGTCGCCAGTGCGGTACAGGCGCTCACCCTGCTCGCCGAACGGGCTGGCGACGAAGCGTTCGGCGGTCAGCTCCGGACGGTTGTGATAACCACGGGCCAGGCCGATGCCGCCCAGATACAGCTCACCCACACACCCTTGCACTTGCGGTTGCAGGCTGTCGTCGAGGATGTAGGTCACCAGGTTGGCAATCGGCTGACCGATCGGCACGCTAAAGCCGCCGTCGTCGACACAAGTCCAGTGGGTCACGTCGATGGCCGCTTCGGTCGGGCCGTACAGGTTGTACAGGCCAACGTTGGGCAGCACGCGGAACAGGCTGTGCTGCAAGTCCGCCGACAGGGCTTCGCCGCTGCACATGACCTGTCGCAGGCTGGCGCAACGCTCGAAGCCTTCGCCCTGAACGAACGCCTGCAGCATCGACGGCACGAAATGCAGGGTGCTGACCCGGTACTGCTCGATCAGGCTGACCAGTTGCGCCGGATCGCGATGGGCACCCGGCTCGGCCACGGCCAGGCGTGCACCGGTCATCAATGGCCAGAAAAACTCCCAGACCGACACGTCGAAACTGAACGGGGTTTTCTGCAAGACGGTGTCGCGCCCGTCCAGCGGATAGGCGCCCTGCATCCACGCCAAGCGGTTGTACAAGGCCTCATGGTGGTTGGCCGCGCCCTTGGGTTTGCCGGTGGAACCGGAGGTGTAGATCATGTAGGCCAGCGATTGCAGCTCGACCACACAGGGCAGGTTTTCGTTGCTCAGGCCGTCCAGCAAACCGGCCATGTCATCGAGACAAATCGCCGTGGCGGCGGGCGGAATCGGCAACTGCTCAAGCAAATGACGCTGGGTCAGCAGCAGGTGTACGCCGCTGTCGTCGAACATGTGCTCCAGGCGTTCGCGCGGGTAGTCCGGGTCCAGCGGCACGTAGGCGCCACCGGCCTTCATGATCGCCAGCAGGCCGATCACCAGTTCCAGCGAACGCTCGGCGGCAATGCCCACCAGCACTTCGGCGCCGACGCCCTGGCTGCGCAGGTAGTGCGCCAGCCGGTTGGCCTGTTGATTGAGTTCGCGATAGCTGAGGGTCTGGCCGGCAAACACCAGGGCCGGAGCCTCCGGGGTTCGCAGCACCTGGGCTTCGAAGCACTGGTAAACCGGACGCACATCCGGCCAGGCCTGCGCGGTGCGGTTGAAGTCCTCGATCTGCTGCGCCGTTTGTGCGGCATCGAGCAGGTTCAAGCGGCCCAATGGCTGCTGCGGCGCACTGACCATGGCATCGAGCAATGCCAGCAGACGTGTGCTCAAGCCTTCAATGGCTTCTGCGCTGAACAGCGCCGTGTCGTAGTTGAAACGCAAATCCAGGCATTCACCCAGCTCGGCGGCGATGGCCAAGGGGAAGCTGGTCTGGTCGTGGTTGCTGATGCCGGAGAACTTCAGCGCGCTGGCATTGCCCTCCTCCAGCGCCTGGGCCACCGGGTAGTTTTCGAACACCAGCAGCGTGTCGAACAGCGCCTCGCCAGAGTGACCGGCCCAACGCTGCACATCCGCCAGCGGTGTGTATTCGACTTCGCGCAACTTGAGGTTGAGCGCCTGGACTTCATCGATCCATTGGCTGACCGTGCGCTCGGGGTGCGGTGTGGCGATCACCGGCAAGGTGTTGATGAACAGACCGATCTGCTGCTCGATGCCTTGCAATTCGCTTGGACGCCCCGACACCGTGGCGCCGAACGCCACTGTTTGCTGCCCGGTGTAGCGCTGCAACAGCAACAGCCACGCCGCTTGCAGCACCGTGTTGGGCGTGACGCGGGTCTGACGGGCGAACCCGCTCAGGCGCTCGGTGGCCGTGCGGTCCAGGCTCAGGTGCAGGGTGCGATGAGCATCGCCCTGCCCGGCAACCGGCCCCGGCAAGGCGCCGGCCAGTCGCGTCGGTTCGGTGATCGACTGCAATTGCTCCAGCCAGAACGCTTCGCACGCGGCGCGATCCCGGGTGCCCAGCCAAGTCATGTAATCGCGATAACCGCCAACACTCGGCGCCGGCATGATTCCGCAATACCGCTGCAGCACTTCGCCGAACAACTGCGAAGTGCTCCAGCCGTCGAGCAGGATGTGGTGGTTGGTGAAGATCAGGTGATGGCGGTCATCGGCGGTCTGCACCAGGGTCAGGCGCAGCAACGGCGCCAATGTCAGGTCGAAACCGCGCAGACGGTCGTCCTCGGCCAGGCGATCCAGCGCTTCGGTAACCTTGGGTTGATCGCGCCAGTCGAGCACGGTCAGCGGCAGCGTGGCGTCGGCCAGGATCACTTGCAACGGCCGCGAGCCGTTGCTTTCGCTGAAGAACGCCGCGCGCAGCACTTCATGGCGCTGCAGCGTCTGCTGCCAGGCATCGCGGAACGCCTCGACGTCGAGCCCCTGCACATCCACGCGCATCTGCGGGATGTAGGCCCCGGCATCCGGGGCGAACAGGCTATGAAACAGCATGCCCTGCTGCATCGGCGACAGCGGCAGGATGTCTTCGATCTGGCTGGCCGCCAACGGCAAGGCATCCAGCTGCGCCTGATCGACGCGCACCAGTGGCACGTCGCTCGGGGTCAACCCGCCGGCACCGCTCAGGCAATGTTCGATCAGCTGTTGCAGCTCCAGGGCGTAGGCATCGGCCAGACGTTGCACGGTCTGCGGGTTGAACACGTCACCGCTGAAAGTCCAGCTCAGGCGCAGCTGCCCGGCATACACCTGACCATTGATGCTCAGGCCCCGGTCCAGTTCGACCGATGCGCCCTGCTCGGCACCACCGTTTTCCCGGGCCGGGCGCCACGGCGCCTGTTCGTCGAAACTGGCGTCGAACTGGCCCATGTAGTTGAAGGTGACCTGCGGTGACGACAGATCCTCAAGGCCGGCGTCGGCCAGATAGCGCAGGATGCCGAAGCCGATACCTTTGTCGGGCACGGCGCGCAGCTGTTCCTTGACCGCTTTGATGCTTGCAGCCAGATCGCCCGCCGGGGTGAGTTTCACCGGGAAGATCGAGGTGAACCAGCCCAGGGTGCGGGTCAGGTCGATGTCGTCGAACAAGTCTTCGCGGCCATGGCCTTCCAGTTTCACCAGCGTCGAAGTTTGACCGGTCCAGTTGCCCAACACCCGCGCCAGTGCCGTCAGCAACAGGTCGTTGACCTGGGTGCGGTAAGCCGCCGGGGCGTCCTGCAGCAGTTGGCGGGTCAATGTGCTGTCGAGCAAAGTTTCCACGCTCACGGCATGCTGGCTGGCCAGGCTGCCTTGGGGGTTGTCGGCGGGCAGTTGCACCTGTACGTCGCGGTACTGGTCTTGCCAGTAACTGGTTTGGCTGGCCAATGCAGCACTTTGCGCATGAGTTTGCAGGCGAGCGGCCCAGGCCTGATAGGCGCTGGTTTTCGATGGCAGACGCAGGGGTTGAGCTTGCTGCACTTGTTGATACGCGGTTTGCAAATCTTCCAGCAGCAATCGCCAGGACACGCCGTCCACCGCCAGGTGATGCACCACCAGCAGCAGGCGCTGGCCCGCCGCGCCCATGTCCACCAGCAAGGCACACAACAGCGGGCCGTCCTGCAGATTCAGGCTGGCTTGCGCGGCGTTGCACAGTTCAAGCAGTTCATCGGCATTGGCGGCCTGGCGCTGCCACAGCACCTCGGCACTGTTCCACTGCTCGGCCTGGGCCTGTTGCCAGACGCCGTCGACCTGACGCAACCGCAGACGCAACGCGTCGTGATGTTCTACCAGCGCGGCCAAGGCCTGTTGCAGGCTGTCGCTGTCCAGCGGCTCGCGCAGTTCCAGCAGCAGCGACTGGTTCCAGTGGTGACGGGCCTCGATGTCTTGCTCGAAGAACCAGTGCTGGATCGGCGTCAGCAGCACCTCGCCACGCACCGGCCCCTGGTCGATGACCAACCCGGCGCTGCGTACCGCGACCTTCGCCAGGCTCTGCACGGTCTGGTGCTGGAACAGGTCCCGCGGGGTGATGCGAATCCCGGCCTGACGCGCGCGGCTGACCACCTGGATCGAGATGATCGAGTCGCCGCCCAGTTCGAAGAAGTTGTCGTCAATGCCTACGCGCTCGAGCTTGAGCACGTCTTGCCAGATCGCCGCCAACTCGGTTTGCAGCTCATCCATCGGCGCCGTGTATGCCTGCTGCGCCAGCGTTGCGTCGGGCTTGGGCAATGCAGCGCGATCCAGTTTGCCGTTACCGGTCAGCGGCCATTGGTCGAGTTTGATCAGATGCGCCGGCACCATGTAGTCCGGCAAACCGGCCTGCAAATGTTCACGCAGGGAGTGGCGCAAATCGCTGTCGTCGCCGCTCGCGGTGAACCACGCGACCAATTGCGGGCTGCCATTGACCTGCGGTGCCAGGACCAGCGCCTGCTCGATGGCCGGATGGCTTTGCAGACGATCCTGGATTTCCCCCAGTTCGATGCGGAAACCACGGATCTTCACCTGATGGTCGATACGCCCGGCGTACTCGATGCTGCCATCGGCGCAATAACGCGCCAGATCGCCAGTGCGATACAGGCGCGCGCCCGACTCGGCGGCGAACAGGTCCGGCACAAACCGTGTGGCGGTCAGGTCGGCACGCTGGTGATAGCCGCGAGCAAGGCCGGCACCGCCGACATACAGCTCACCGACGCAGCCCTTGGCCACCGGGTTCAGGCGCGCGTCGAGCACGTACCAGCGCAGATCGCCGATCGGCTCCCCCAGCGGCGAGCTATTGGCGCCATCGAGGTCGGCACGGGCCAGCGGCCGGTAGGTCACATGCACGGTGGTTTCGGTGATGCCGTACATATTGATCAGCAACGGCTGCCGGTCGTCGAAGGCGTCATACCACGGACGCAGGCTGGCCACGTCCAGCGCCTCGCCACCGAACACCACATACCGCAGGGACATGTCTGGCGCATTGGCGCAGGCGAACGGCATCAACTGGCGAAAGGCCGAAGGGGTCTGGTTGAGTACCGTGACTCCCTCATCACTGAGCAAGCAGGCGAAGTCTTCCGGGGAGCGGCTGACCGCGTGGGGCACCACCACCAGCTTGCCGCCGTAGAACAACGCGCCAAATATTTCCCACACGGAAAAGTCGAAGGCATAGGAGTGGAACAGGCTCCACACATCTTGCGCATTGAAACCGAACCAGTGCTCGGTGGCGCTGAACAGCCGCGTCAGGTTGCTGTGGGGCAGCAGCGTGCCTTTGGGTTTGCCGGTGGAACCGGAGGTGTAGATGACGTAGGCCAGGTTCGCTGGAGCGGTCAGGTTCGGCAGGTTGTCGGCACTGGCTTCAAGCAGCCAGTCGCTGGCGTGATCGAGGCAGATCACTTCAATGCCTTCGTTCAACGGCAGCTGTGGCAACAGCGCGGAATCGGTCAGCAACAGGCGCGTGCCGCTGTCGGCGAGCATCCAGGCCAGGCGGTCCTGCGGGTATTGCGGGTCCAGCGGCACGTAGGCGCCACCGGCCTTGAGGATCGCCAACAGGCTGACGATCATCTCCAGCGAACGCTCCAGGGCGATGCCCACCAACACATCGGGGCCGACGCCGCGCTCGCGCAGGCGATGGGCGATGCGGTTGGCGCTTCGGTTCAGTTCGGCGTAAGTGAGGGTGACGCCGTCGCAGGTCACGGCGATGTTGTTCGGGTGCGCGGCGGCCTGGGCTTCGATCAGTTGATGGGCACACAGCAGGTTCGCCTGATCGCTGTTCAACCCGGCAGTGCGATTCCAGTCGCGCAAGGTGGCCTGCTGCTCGGAGGCGTCGAGCATGCACAGGTCCGCCAAGGCAATCGTGCTGTCAGTGCAAATCGCCTGCAACAGGTTCAGCCAGTGCCGGCCGAGACGCTCAATGGTCGAGGCGTCGAACAGCTCAGTGGCGTAGACGAACGACGCGTGGATGCCCTCGTCGCCCTCGACGGTGTCGAGCATCAGATCGAACTTGGTGGTTTTCTCATCCCAGATCAGCGGTTCGACGCTCAGCCCCGGCAGGTCCCAGCGTTGCGGACCACCACTGTCGCGCTGGTGGTTGAACATCACCTGGAACAGAGGCGTGTGGCTCAGGCTGCGCTCCACGCCCAGGCCATCGACCAGTTGCTCGAACGGCAGGTCCTGATGGGCCTGTGCGCCGAGCGCCGCGGCCTTGATCTCGGCCAGCAATTGCCCAAACGGCTGGTCGGCCCGTGGCTGGCTGCGCAACACCTGGGTATTGACGAAAAAGCCCAGCAGGTTTTCCACGTCCTGGCGGGTGCGGTTGGCAATCGGCACGCCGACACGAATGTCCTGCTCGCCGCTGTAGCGATGCAACAGTGTCTGCAACGCTGCCATCAGCACCATGAACAGGGTGCAGCCTTCGCGGCGGGCAAGATCACGCAGTTGGGCGGTCAACGCAGTGGAGATTTCCAGCTCGACGCTGGCACCCTGCTGGCTCGGGATCGCCGGGCGACGACGGTCGGTCGGCAGGTTCAGTGGCGGGTGTTCGCGGCCCAACTGCACGCGCCAGTAATCGAGCTGGCGTTCGGCCTCGCCGGCCTCCAGCCACAGGCGCTGCCAGCGGGCGAAGTCGGCGTACTGAATGCCCGGCTCCGGTAGTTGCGGGGCCTGCCCGGCGCTCAGTTGTGCATAGAGCCGGGTGAACTCCTGCAACAGGATCGGCAGCGAACCGCCGTCGGTGACAATGTGGTGGAAGGTCAGCACCAGCACATGTTGCTGCGCATCGAGGCGGATCAAGCGGCAGCGCATCAACGGACCGCTATGCAGGTCGAACGGCTGCTCGGCGTTCAGGGCGATCTGCCGCTGCAGTTCGGCCTCGTCGCCAGCGCTGACTTCGAGCAGCGGCGCATCCATCCGTGGGTGAATCTTTTGCAGCACTTGCCGGTCGTCAAAAACGAAGGTAGTGCGCAGCACTTCGTGACGCTGCACCAGCGCGCTCAGGGTCTGCGCCAGCGCCTCAGGGTTGAGTTCGCCGCTCAGGCGGAAGGCACCGGTCAGGTTGTAGGCAGTGGCCTGGGGCTGCATCTGCCAGAGGAACCACAAGCGCTGCTGCGCGTAGGACGCCGGCAGCGTGTCGACGGCGCGGTCCCGTGGCGGGATCGGCAGCAGTTCCAGGGTCAGCCCCTGGGCATGCATCTTCTGTTGCAACGCGCGCCGGGCGTCCGCGCTCAAGCCGCAGAAACGCTGGGCCAGGGTCATCATTCTGTCCGGTGCAGCACTCATCGCGCGTGTTCCTCATCCACTTCGTCGAACAACGCTTCAAGGGCGTCTACATCGTTTTCTTTATGTTCACTGTGCTGACGGAACTGCTCGATCTGCGCCGCCAGGCGTTCCAGGGTGTCACCGTCGAAAAACAACTTGAGCGGGATCGCCAGGTTCAGTTCTTCCTGAATCCGCGCACGAATGCGCGTGGCCAGCAGCGAGTGCCCGCCGAGTTCGAAAAAGTTGTCGTGCACGCCGACGCGTTCGACGTGCAGCGCTTCGGCCCAGATCGCCGCCAGGGTTTTTTCCAGGTCGTTGCGTGGCGCGACGAAGACGCTGCGGCGCACATCGAGATCGAGCAAGGCCTGGCGATTGAGTTTGCCGTTGGGCATCAACGGGAAGCGCTCCAGCACCTGCAAGCGCGCCGGTTGCATGTGCTCGGGCAGTGCCTCGGCCAAGTGGCTGCGCAATTCGTTGAGGCGGATGTCGGCGGTGTCGGCCGGGGACACCACGAAGCCCAGCAGTTGCGGGCCGGTCGGGGTTTCCCGGGCAATCACGGCGGCGTCCTCGATGCCCGGCGCGTTGCGCATGGCCGACTCGATTTCGCCCAGCTCAATGCGGAAGCCACGGATTTTCACCTGGTGATCGACCCGGCCCAGATACTCCAACACGCCATCGGCGCGATAGCGCGCCAGGTCGCCGGTGCGGTACAGGCGCTGGCCCGCCGCCTTCGCGAACAGGTCGGGGACAAAACGCTCGGCCGTCAGCGCGGCCCGTTGCAGATAACCTCGGGCAATGCCGGCCCCGCCGACATACAACTCGCCTTCGACGCCCACGGCCACCGGTTGCAGGTCCGGGCCGAGCACATGGATGCGCATGCCGGCAATCGGTTGGCCGATGGGAATGCTGTCGTCATCGTCGCTGAGGGGCAACTCCCAGGCCGAACACCACACGGTGCCCTCGGTCGGGCCGTATTCGTTGACCAGCGCCACCCCCGGCAATGCCTCGCGATGTCGCTGTACCAGTGCGTTGCTGCAGGCTTCGCCGGCGACGATCACACAGGCCAGCGCCTGGCGGTCGACGTGTTCGAGAATCTGTGCGTGGTACGACGGCAAGGTCAGGTAGTGGGAAATCTCTTCGCGCTGGATCAGCGCCGCCAGTTGCGCCGGATCCTTGTAGCTGTCTTCGTCCGGCAGGCACAGGGTCGCGCCCTGCCCCAACGCCCAGAAAACCCCGGCCACCGAGCTGTCGAAGGAGAACGACGAGAGCATCAGGAACCCGCGCAGCGGCTGGCGATAAAAGGCATTGCGCGCCAGGGTCGAGGCCACGGCGTTGGCATGGCTGATCATCACGCCCTTGGGTTTGCCGGTGGAACCGGAGGTGTAGATGACGTAGGCCAGATTGGCGCTGTCGCCTTGTGGCTCAGGCCGGGTTTGCGCGGCGGACCAGACTTCGGCCCCTGGCATCAGGGAAATTGTCCGCTCACCAGGTAATGCATCCGGCAGCGTTTGGCAGGCCAGCACATGGCGCGCGCCGGTATCGGCGAGCATGAACGCCAGACGCTCGATCGGGTAGTTCGGGTCCAGCGGCAAGTACGCAGCGCCAGCCTTGAGCGTGCCCAACAGGGCGATGACCATTTCCAGGGAGCGCTGGCCGTAGACCGCAACAATTTCATCCGGTGTCACGCCTTGGCCGCGCAAGGCATTGGCCACCTGATTGGAGCGCGCATCCAGTTCGGCATAGCTCAGGCGCTGACCGTTGACGCTCAGGGCGATGCGTTGCGGATGCAGGCGCGCCTGTTCGCTGAACAGCTCTTGCAGGAAGCGGAACGGCAATGCCAGCTCGGTGGCGTTCGGGTTGAAGCCTTCGACCAATCGGGTCAGTTGTGCGTCATTGACCAGAGTCGCCTGAGCCAGGGTCATTTCGGGCGAGCCCAGCAATTGGTGACTGAACTCGACAAACTGCTCCAGCCATTCAACCAGCATCGATTCGGGCAGCGCACCGTCAAGACACGACAACTGCAACTGATCGCCCTGCACTCGCAGGCGAAGGACTTCGGGGTTGCCGTCGTCCACCTCGATAGCGCTTTCAATGGCGGCCTGATAGACGAAGCCGTAACGCAGCGGCGCGGTACCTTCGGCGCTCAGTTCGAATTCATTGAGGCAATCGAGCCACGACAGCGACTGTTCGACGCTGGCGGCAAACGCCACCAACGCTTGTGCCAGTGTCTGCTGGCTGCGGTGATCGAAGGCCACCGGCAAACGCCGGGCGAAACGTCCGAGGGTGGCGATGGTTTGCTCGTTGCGCCCCTCCACCTGCCAGCCCATCAGCAGCTTTTCCTGGTGGCCGATGCGTGCAACGAATGCAGTCCACAGCAAAAGCGCCAATTGCTCTGCCTCAACGCCTGCTCCAGCAGCGGCCCGTTGCACGCCAGCCAACCACGGGGCGTCAATCAACGTTGCCTGACGACGAACCAGAGTGACTTCGACGGCTTTTTCGAACGGCACGCGATGAGCCACGACGAACTGCGATTGCAGGTTGCGCCAGAACGCCGCGCCTTGGTGGCCGATGTCCTCTTCGCGCAGTTCTTCCTGCCATGCGCTGTAGTCCAGATATTGCAGCGCGTCCTCGTCGTCGCCCAGGGTTTCACCGCGCAACAGGCTGCCAAGTTCACTCGCCAGCACCCGCAGCGATGCCTCGTCGATGCTGCATGCCGGGGCCAGCAGGGTGATGAAAGGCTGTCCTGCCTCGTCTTCAACCTGCGCCACCACCAGCGCCTGATTCGAATGTTCAACCATGACTTCACGGCTGCGGCTCAAGGCCTCGGCCACTGAAGGCTGGTTACCCGGAAGGGTGAGCGGCAACCCATCGCACAGGCTCTGCACCGGCCACTTCATGCCCGGCAGACGACGGTACAGCGTGCGCAGGATTTCATGGCGCTGACTGAGTGTTTCCAGTGCCCTGCGCAATGCCTGGGCGTCCACTGGCCGGGCGACCGGCAACGTCAGCGCCGCGAACAGCGGTCGTGCGCCCAGCTCCTGGGCCCGCAAATAAAAGGCCTGCTGGGCCGAAGTCTGGAATACGTCTACCGAAGGTTCGAGGGCGGTGGTGTTCATGTCGGGTGTCCTTATTCCTGATCCAGGTCGGCGCTTTTCTGCGCGATGGCCATGGCCGTGAGGATTTTTCTGTAGCCGGTGAATTCGTTGCGCGCATGCACGCTGAGGATGTTGTCGAGCAGGACCACGTCGCCCCTCTCCCAGGCGAACTCGACCATCACCTCGCGGTAGATGCCTTGCAGGTGACGAATCACGTCCTCGGGAATCGGCGAGCCGTCGCCGAAGAAGGTGTTTTGCGGCAAATCTTGCGGGCCGAATTCACGCAGCAGGTTGTCGCGGATGCTGTCCGGCAGGGTCAGTGCGTTGAAGAAGGTGCCGTGGTTGAACCAGATGCGCTCGCCGGTCAGTGGATGGCGCACGATGGCCGGGCCGTTCTGCCGGGTGCGCAGGCGGTTGCCCGGCTTCCATTCGGCCTGGATGCCGATTTTGGCGCAGTAGGCCTCGACTTCGCTGCGATCCTCGCTCTGGAACACGGTCTGCCATGGCAGGCCCATGCCGTCGCCGTAGTTGCGCACGTACATGATGCGTTTGCGGGCAAATTCTTCGCGCACCGCCGGGTCGATCCGTGCGAGGATCCGGCGGGTATCGCCAAAGGGTGTTTCACCACCGGTGGTCGACGGCGTGTCGCAGTAGAAATACAGGTGACGCGGGAACACCGGTGAATACGAGTGTTCGTTGTGCGGGAAGATTTTCTCCGGCGCCGGGTAATCGGTGGAGCTGTAGATCTTGAACTGGCCGCTGATCTGGGTCCGTGGCGAGGCGCGGAACAGGTACTCCAGGGCACCGCCGGAAATCCCGTCGACGCAGCGGTTGAACTCGCCGATATCAGCCACCTGGAAGCCACGGAACAGGATCACCGCGTGTTCCAGCAGCTTGCTTTCGATCAGCGCGCGATTCTGGGTCGCCCATTCCACCAGGCTCACGCCGGACACGGCCGGACGGCACACCAGCGGCATGCTGAGGCCTTCGAACATCGGCGCAAAACTCACCAGCCGCGTCGGATCGGTGGACAGGCTCTTGCGGGCACCACGACCCATCTTGGGAATGGACTTGGTCGTTGAAACGGTCATAAACCCCTCCAGAAAATATTGACGGCGGCGCTCAAAGGCGCCGCCGACTGAATCAGTCCGCCGCGGATTGCGTTGCCGGTGCGCCACGGTTCGCCGAGCGGCGCTTGATCGCCATGGCGCCGCCGAGCAACGCCTTGCGTTGTTCGCTCAAGCGCGCATCGGCCCGGCGTTGCACATCGGCGGCCAGGTCCAGCAACTCACCGACCTGCACTCCGTCAGCGCGTATCAGCGCCTGGAGTACCGCCCGGATCTGTTCGAACAAACACTCCAGCGTGCTCGGCAGGTACTGGCCCACCGGCGTTTCGAAACTCAGGTGAATGTGCTCGGCATCGTTGTAGAACGCGGCGACCATGCCGATCTCGGCGGCCTGGCGCCCGGACGGGAAGTCCTCGACCTCCAGGCCCTCCATCGACGACAAGCGACCGACGCCTTCCTGGTAGATCAGCTTGATGTCGAACAGCGGCGAACGGCCGGCCCGGCGCGGCAAGCGCAAGGCTTCCACCAGACGCTCGAACGGCAGGTCCTGATGGTCCGAAGCCTCCAGCACCGCCCGGCGACAGGCCTCCAGCAACTGCGCCGCCGACTGCTCGGCATCGACCTCCACTTGCAGTACTAATTGGTTAACGAAGAAGCCGACCATTTCTTCAAGCTCGGCTTGATTTCGGTTGGCGATATCGGTGCCGATACGCACCCGACTGACCTCGGTACGCTGGCGCAGGACGAGGGTGAAACCGGCCAGCAGCAGCATGAACAGCGACAGATCGCGCTGTTGGGCAAAGTCGCGCACCTGCTGGCTGAGTTCGGCGCTGAAGGTGAAATGAGCACTGGCGCCTTCTTGCGCCGTGCGCCGGTCGCCATCGGCGGGCAACTCGAGCACCGCTTGTGGCTCGGCAAGGCGCTGCTGCCAGTAGTCGAGTTGGCGCTGCAACTCGCCGCCCTGCTCCAGCCACTGGCGCTGCCATTTGGCGAAGTCGGCGTACTGCACGCTGTGCGCCGGCAGTTGCGGGGTCTGGCCACGGTTGAGGGTTGGATAGAGCGTGACGAATTCATTGATCAGGACGCGGAACGACCAGTCATCGGCGACGATGTGGTGCACCGTCAGCAACAGCACATGTTCGTCATCCGCGACCCGCAGCACCCGCACCCGCAGCAACGGACCGTGACGCAGGTCGAATGGCCGGGCGACCTCCTCGCGGGCCAGTTGCTGCGCTTCGACGTCCGGCGCCGGTCGATGCCGCAGGTCGTTGGCCTCGAAGCTCAACGGCAATTGCCCGTGCACCCGCTGCCAGGCCTGGCCGTCTTCTTCGTAAAAGGTGGTGCGCAATACGGCGTGACGCTGCACCAGGGTTTCGAAGGTTCGGTGCAGGGCATCGAGGTTCAGTTCGCCGCGCAGGCGCAAGGCACCCGGCATGTTGTACATCGAACTGTCCGGTTCCAGGTTCCACAGGAACCACAAGCGCTGCTGGGCAAAGGACAACGGCTGGCGTTCGCCAGAGGTATCCGCCACCAGCGCCGGGCGCTCACAGCTGTGTTGCAGCGCCTGCACCTGAGCGGCGAAATCCTCGAGGCGCGGATGTTCGAACAGGCTGCGCAAACTCACCGAAAGGCCCAGGCGCTGGCGGATCTGCGAGACGATTTGCGTCGCCAGCAACGAGTGCCCGCCCAATTCGAAGAAGCTGTTTTCCCGATCGACGCGATTGACCTGCAACACCTGCCGCCAGATCTGCGCCAGTTCGATTTCCAGTGCGCCTTGCGGGGCGCTGCCAACGTCGGCCTCCCAGACCTGCGGGGCCGGCAACGCGGCGCGGTCGAGTTTGCCGTTGCGGTTGAGCGGCAACGCGGCCAGCAACACCAGTTGCGCCGGCAGCATGTACTCCGGCAGGCGCTCGCCCAGGGCGCGGCGTACGGTGTCGGTGAGTTGACGGGGATCCGAGTTCAGCCATTCATCACTGGCCGGCACTACGTAGCCGATCAATTGCTTGCCACCAACGCCTTCGTGCACCAGCACCGCGGCTTCGCTGATCATCGGCAAGCCTTGCAGATGCGCTTGCAGCTCACCCAACTCAACCCGGAAACCACGGATTTTCACTTGATGATCGATGCGTCCCAGGTACTCCAGCGCACCGTCCTCGCGATAGCGCGCCAGGTCGCCGCTGCGGTACAGCCGCGCGCCCTGCGTGCTGGAAAACGGATCGGCAATGAAGCGCTCGGCGCTCAAGCCCGGTCGCTGGTGATAACGTTGGGCAAGGCCGGCGTCGCCGCCGATGCACAATTCGCCGACGCAACCGGTCGGCAGCAGGTGGCCTTCGCTGTCCAGCACATACAGCGCACGCCCCGGCAGGGCTTTGCCGATGGGCACGCCAATGTGATTGCGGGTATCGGCCAGTGTGCATTCGTGGGTACTGGACACCACCGTGGCTTCGGTTGGCCCATAGGTGTTGAGCAGGCGCACATCGCCCAGGCCGGCGGCGTGCCACAGCTTCAAACCTTCCAGCGACATGGCTTCGCCGCCGACGTGGACCTGACGCAAACGCCCCTTGTCCCGCTGCGGGTGCGCGGCCCACTCCTGAGACAGCAGGAACCAGTAGGCCGCCGGCAAATCCGCCAGGGTCACGCCATGCTCGATGATCTGGCGATAGAGGGTGTCGGTGTCCCACAGTTCATCACCGCGCATCACCAGCGCCGCGCCCACGCACAATGGCGGGTAGCACTGCTCGACAAAGCCGTCGAAGCTGAACGTTGCGAATTGCAGCACGCGGTCTTGCGGGGTGAGTTGTGAATAGTGCGCCGCGATCACGCAAAACTCGCGCAGTGCGGCATGGGCCAGGCACACGCCTTTCGGGCGTCCGGTGGAGCCGGAGGTGTAGATCAGATAGGCCAGGTCTTCGGCGCTGGCGAGGTTGATCAGGTTGTCGGTGGAATACCCGGTGTCTGCGCCCGGCTCCAGCGCCAGGCGCGGCAAACCTTGCGGCAGCGCTACATCGGCCAACAGGCCCGGTTGCGCCAGCAGCAGGTCCATGCCGCTGTCTTCGATCATGCAGGCCAGGCGCTCGGCCGGGTAATCCGGGTCCAGCGGCACATAACCGGCGCCGGACTTGAGGATCGCCATCAGGCTGACGATCATCTGCCCATTGCGCCGCACCGACAGGCCCACCCGCTGCCCCGGCGCCACGCCCTGGGCACGCAGGCGATGGGCGAGCTGGTTGGCTTGCGCATTGAGCTGGGCGTAGGTCAGGCGCTCGTCACCGACCATCACCGCCAGCGCATCGGGGGTGCGTGCCGCTTGTTGCTCAAACCGCTGATGAGCCAACAACGGGCTATCGATTGGCGGCGCCGGCGGACGGGAATACGCCAGCACCATTGCTTGCGCCTGTGCATCCAGCAAGCTGACCGCGCCCAATGCCTGTTGTGGCTGTGCGACGAACTGCCCCAGCACCTGCAACAGGCTGGCGCCCAACTGGCTGATCTGCGCGGCACTGAACCGGGTTCGGTCGAAACTGAAATCCAGGCGCAGGCTGGCGCCGACTTCGATGCCCAGGGTCAGCGGGTAACTGGTGATTTCGTGATTGTGCAGCGCACCGAAGGTCAGGCCCGCCGGCGCCCCTTGCTTGAGGGCTTCGGCCACCGGGAAGTTCTCGAACACCAGCAGGCTGTCGAACAGCGCCCCCTGTTGCCCGGCCCAGCCCTGAATGTCGTACAGCGGCACGTGTTCGAACTCGCGCAGGCTCAGGTTCAGGGCTTGCAGGTCGCTGAGCCACTGGGCCACCGACTGCCCCGCTTGCGGCGCGGCGATGATCGGCAAGGTGTTGATGAACAGCCCCAACTGCTGCTCTATGCCCGGCAGCGGCGCGGAGCGTCCGGCAATCGTTGCGCCAAACGCCACACAGGACTGGCCCGTGTAGCGTTGCAACAGCAGGCCCCAGGCGCCTTGCAGCAAGGTGTTGAGGGTGATTTTCTGCTGGCGGGCAAAATCGCTCAGGCGCTGTAGCGCGGCGCTCTCAAGGGTCAATTGATGTTCACCCATGCCGTACCCTTGGGCAGGCGTCGGCAAGGCTTGCGCCAGCAGCGTCGGCGTTTCCAGCGGCGCCAGCGCCTGTCTCCAGAACTGTTCGGCGGCCAGCAGCGGCTGCTGTTGAATCCAGCCCAGATAGTCGCGGTATTGCCCCAACGGCCTGGCCAACGTCTGGCCGGCATAGTGCTGGATCACTTCGTCGAGCAAATGCGCGTTGCTCCAGCCGTCCATGAGGATGTGATGGCTGGTATGGATCAGGTGCCAGCCTTCACTGCCCCGACGCACCAGCAGCAGGCGGAACAATGGCGCGGCGCTGAGTTCGAAGCCACGGCTGCGCTCCTCGGCGGCCAGTGCATCGAGATCGATGTCGGCTGCTTCGATCACTTGCAGTTGCAGATCGATCTGGCGATGAATCACCTGATGCGCGCACTCAAGCCCCAGCCAGTGAAAGCTGCTGCGCAGGATGTCGTGTCGGTTGATCGCCGCCTGCCAGGCCCGGCCGAATGCCGCCAACTCCAGCCCCTGGATGTCCAGGCGCAATTGATTGATGTAGGCCTCGGCCTGGGGTTCGTACAGGGTGTGGAACAGCATGCCCTGTTGCATCGGCGTCAGCGGGTAAACGTCCTCGATGGCCGGCGCCGCAACAGGCAAGGCATCGAGTTGTGCCTGGGTGATGCGCGCCAGCGGGAAGTCCGACGGCGTAACCTGGCCTGGCGCTGTCGCGCAGCAATGTTCGATCAGTGTCTTGAGTTCTTCGGTATAGGCATCGGCCAGTCGTTGCACCGTGGACTCGGCAAACATGTCACGGCTGAAGCCCCATTGCAGCGAGAGCTGCCCGCCATAGACCTGGCCCTCCACGGTCAGCCAGTTGGCCAGCGGCGCATCATCGCCCTGAGCCTGGCCGCCACTTTCCGGGGCCGGGACGAACAGCGCGGCGTCGTCGAACTGACGATCGAACTGCCCCAGGTAGTTGAAGGTGATCCGTGGCGCCGGCAAGTCTTGCAGGGCCTGGCGCTGCGCCGGTTCGCCCAGGTAGCGCAGCAGTCCATAGCCCAGGCCTTTGCCGGGAATGGCGCGCAGTTGCTCCTTGATCGACTTGATCGAATTTGCCACCCCGGCCTCGGGTTGCAGGCGGACCGGAAACAGGCTGGTGAACCAGCCGACGGTGCGGCTCAGGTCGAGGTCGTCGGACAGGTCTTCGCGGCCGTGGCCTTCCAGCTGGATCAGCGTCGAGCCCTGCCCGCTCCAGCGGCAGATGACCCGCGCCAACGCCGTGAGCAACAGATCATTGACTTGGGTGCGATAGGCCGCCGGGGCCTGTTGCAGCAACTGGCGGGTCAGTTCGGCATCCAGTTTCGATTCGATCTTGTGCCCGTGGCGCTGCTGCAAGCTGCCCTGGGGGTTGTCGCACGGCAGGTCCCGGGCGTCCGCCAGTTGCGCCTGCCAGTACGGCATTTGCCCAGGCAAGGCGCCGGCATGCTGTTGCAGATGCGCGGCCCAGGCTTGATAGGCGCTGGTTTTCTCGGGCAGCGCCACTTGCCGGTAAGCCTGTTGCAAGTCTTCGAGCAACACCCGCCATGACACCCCGTCCACGGCCAAATGATGAACCACCAGCAACAGGCGCTGGCTGCCATCGTCGAGGCTGATCAGCAAGGCACGCAGCAGCGGCCCGCTTGCCAGATCGAGGCTGCGTTGCGCTTCATCGCACAGGCCGGTCAAGGCTTCGGTCGAAGACGCCCGACGTTGCCACAATCCAGCTGACTCGACTGGCTCTGCGTGGCGCTGCTGCCAGCCGTCGGCACCGTCGATGAAGCGCAGGCGCAAGGCGTCGTGGTGGTTGATGACGGTAACCAAGGCCTGCTCCAACACCTCAGGATTCAACGCGTCCCGGGGCGTCAACAGCAGCGACTGGTTCCAGTGCTGACGCTGGGCGATGGCCTGTTCGAAGAAGTAATGCTGTGCCGGGGTCAGGATCACCTCGCCACTGACCGGGCCTTGATCGACAGTGCTGCGGCTGTCGAACGCCGCGACCAGCGCCAGGCTACGCACGGTCTGGTACTGGAACAAGTCGCGCGGGCTGAGGCGAATGCCCGCCTGGCGGGCACGGCTGACCACCTGGATGGAAATGATCGAGTCGCCGCCGAGCTCGAAGAAATTGTCTTCGAGGCCCACGGGTTCTGCGCCCAGTACCTCTTGCCAGATCTGCGCCAGCGCGATCTGCATCGCATCTTGTGGCGCAACGAATGCCTGTTGCGGCGTGGCGTCGGGTGGCGGCAAAGCCTTGCGGTCGAGCTTGCCGTTGGCGGTCACCGGCAAGGCGTCCAGCGGCATCAGGTAGGTGGGCACCATGTATTCCGGCAGGCTGTCGAGCAGCCAGGCCTTGAGGGTTTGTGGCCACTGCGCATCGGTGTCGGCGTTTTCCAGCACCAGATACGCCACCAGATGCTTGCCGCCCTGCACCAGCACCACGGCCTCACGCACCAACGCATGCTGCATCAGCCGGGTTTCGATTTCCCCCAGTTCGATGCGCAGGCCGCGCAATTTGACTTGATGGTCGAGGCGCCCGAGGTACTCGATCACCCCATCGGCGCGCTGCCGCACGCGGTCGCCGGTGCGGTACAAGCGCGCACCGTCATGGAAGGGGCACGGCACAAAACGCTCGGCGCTGAGCGCCGGACGCCGGTGATAACTGCGCGCCAGCCCGGCGCCACCGAGGTACAACTCCCCCGCCACGCCGGCCGGAACCGGCAGTAATTGTGCATCCAGCACATGGGTGCGCAGGTTGGCGATGGGCCGGCCGATGGGCACGCTGTCGGCGCCTTCGTCGATGCAGGTCCAGTGGGTGACGTCGATGGCCGCCTCGGTCGGGCCGTAAAGGTTGTACAACCCGGCACCCGGCAGCTTTTTGAACACCTGCAATTGGGCATCCAGCGGCAAGGCTTCACCGCTGCAGACGATGCGCTTGAGGCCGGCGCACGCCTCGACACCCGGCTCGTGGATGAACGCCTGGAGCATCGACGGCACAAAGTGCAGCGTACTGATGCCGTGGTCACCGATCAGGCGGGTCAACCGCGCCGGTTCACGATGCGCCCCCGGCGGCGCCACTACCAGGCGCGCGCCGGTCATCAGCGGCCAGAAGAATTCCCACACCGACACATCGAAACTGAACGGGGTCTTCTGCAACACCGAGTCGCTGCCATCCAGCCGGTAAGCCTGCTGCATCCAGCACAAGCGGTTGACCAGCGCCGCGTGACTGTTGCCAGCGCCTTTGGGCTTGCCGGTGGAACCGGAGGTGTAGATCACATAGGCCAGGTTCAGTGGATGCACTTCAACTGGCGGGCAGGACTCGCTGTAGCCGTCGAGCCAGTCTTGCTCCTGATCCAGGGCGATGACCTTGACGCCCTCGGTGGGCAGTGCGCCGAGTAAAGTGCTTTGGGTGAGCAGCAAGCCAATCGCACTGTCTTCGATCATGTAGGCCAGGCGTTCAGCCGGGTATTCCGGGTCCAGCGGTACGTAGGCACCACCGGCCTTGTGAATCGCCAGCAGGCCGATGACCATTTCCAGTGAACGCTCGACACAGATCCCCACCAGCACATCCGGGCCGACACCCTGCTCGCGCAAGCAGTGCGCCAGTTGATTGCTGCGGGCGTCGAGTTGCGCGTAGCTGAGCTGACGATCGCCAAACACCAGTGCCGGCGCGCCGGGGGTGCGTCGGGCCTGGGCCTGAATCAACTGGTGCATGCACTGCTCGACCGGATAGATCTCGGCGGTGCGGTTCCAGCCCTGCACTAGCACTTGCTGCTCATCCGCCGTCAGCATCGGCAACTCGCCGATTTTTTGCGTCGAGTCGTCGACTATCGCCTGCAACAGGCTCGTCCAGTGCCGGGCCATGCGCGCGATGGTATCGGCCTCGAACAGGTCGCTGGCGTAGGTCAGCGCGGCGTGCAGCTTGCCGCCCTTTTCCCAGGTGTCGAGGGTCAGGTCGAACTGGGTGGTGCGGCTTTGCCAGTCGATGCTGCCCAGCTCCAGGCCGGACGCAGTGCTGACCGAGGCCATGTCGGCCACATGCGGCTGGTGGTTGTACATCACCTGGAACAGCGGCGTGTGGCTGAGGCTGCGCTCCAGTTTCAGCGCTTCGACCAGGCGCTCGAACGGCAGGTCCTGATGGGCCTGGGCGCCAAGGGCGGTTTCCTTGATGGCGCGCAGCAGGTCGTCGACCCGGGTCTGGCCGTCCAGTTGGGTGCGCAACACCTGGGTGTTGACGAAGAAGCCGATCAGGCCTTCGATTTCCGCGCGGTTGCGGTTGGCGATGGGCACGCCGACGCGGATGTCGGTTTGCCCGGTGTAGCGATGCAGTAAAGTGTTGAAAGCGCCGAGCAACAGCATGAACAGGGTGATGTTGTGCTTCTGTGCGGTGCTGCGCAGTTGCTCGGCCAGTTGCGCCTGGACCGCGAATTCGTAGCGGGTACCGCGATAGCTCGGCATCGCCGGGCGCGAATGATCCAGCGGCAGTTCCAGCACAGGATGTTCATCGCCCAATTGCGCCTGCCAGTACGCCAGTTGCCGCGCCTGCTCGCCCGCCTCCAGCCAGCGGCGCTGCCACAGGGCGTAGTCGCTGTACTGGATAGGCAGCGGCGTCAGCTGCGGTTGCGTGCCGGCATCGAAGGCGTCGTAGCAGCGGATGAATTCGTCGATCAGCACGTTCATCGACCAGCCGTCGGAGACGATGTGGTGCAGGGTCAGTAACAGCACGTGCTCAAGCCCTGCGAGCTTGAGCAAGGTGACCCGCAGCAGCGGACCGGTCGACAGATCGAACGGCAGTACCGATTGCTGTTCGGCGGTTTCAGCCACGGCACGTTCGCGCTCCTCGGCGGGCAGTGCGCTGAAATCCACCTGCTCGATGACCAGCGGCGCGGTGGCCGGGACTTGCAACAGGCTGTCATCGGCTTGACGGGCGAACACCGTGCGCAGGGTTTCATGCCGCGCCACCAGGCTGGCGAACGCCTGCTCCAGCGCCGACAGGTTCAGGCACCCGGTCAGCCGGACCGCGCCCGGCAGGTTGTAGGCACCGCTGTGGGGATCCAGTTGCCAGAGAAACCACATGCGTTGCTGGGCGTACGACAGCGCCAGGCGATCCTCAGCCTCGATGCTGGCCGGAATCGGAAAACGGGCGAAATCCACGCCCTCCTTGTGCAAGGCCGCAAGGAACATTTGACGCTTTTCCAGGGGCAACCCGATAAACCGGCGAGCGAGTTTCAAGGAGTCTTCAGCATTCATCTATCGGCATCCGCATCAGTAGGCAGCAGGCGCAAGGGCGCGTCGTCCCTATAAAACGAATGCAGGCGGGAAAAATTAGCGGATGGGAACAAGTATCAGGAGGGCGGTAGAGCGCGGGTTACAAGAACATCACACCCCCTTGTGGGAGCGGGCTTGCTCGCGAAGGCGGTGTGTCAGGTGCCATGTATGTGGCTGACGCACCGCC
>NZ_JAGYGG010000003.1:0-266590 GCF_019947335.1 Pseudomonas sp. BF-R-24 | reverse complement strand
AACTCGGGCTGGTCTCAATACTGGACACGATAACCCGGCTTAACCGCTTAACCTGAACCGCCGTATACGGAACCGTACGTACGGTGGTGTGAGAGGACGGCGGATGTAAATCCGCCTCCTACTCGATTCTACGCAGTATTTACACGTAGAACGACTTCAGCGGCGGGAAGCCATTGAACTCGACGGCGCTGTAACTGGTGGTGTACGCACCGGTCGACAGCCAGTACAGGCGATCACCGATGGCCAGGTTCAGCGGCAGGCCGTACTTGTAGTTTTCGTACATGATGTCGGCGCTGTCGCAGGTTGGACCGGCGATGACCACTTCTTCCATTTCGCCTTTCTTCTCGGTCCAGATCGGGAACTTGATGGCTTCGTCCATGGTTTCGATCAGGCCGGAGAACTTGCCCACATCCGTGTACACCCAACGCTCTACCGCGGTACGGGATTTACGTGCAACCAGTACCACTTCGCTGACCAGGATGCCGGCGTTGGCGATCAGCGAGCGGCCTGGCTCCAGGATGATTTCCGGCAAGTCATCACCGAAGTCTTCCTTCAGGAAGCGGATGATTTCCTCGGCGTAGGTTTCCAGGCTGTTGGTGCGGGTGATGTAGTTGGCCGGGAAGCCACCACCCATGTTGATCAGCTTCAGGTGGATGCCGTCTTCTTCCTTCAGGCGTTCGAAGATCACTTTGACCTTGGCGATCGCCGCGTCCCAGACGCTGATGTCGCGCTGCTGCGAGCCGACGTGGAACGAGATGCCGTAAGGCACCAGGCCCAGGTCGCGAGCGAGGATCAGCAGGTCCATGGCCATGTCGGTCTGGCAGCCGAATTTGCGCGACAACGGCCAGTCGGCGGTGGTCGAGCCTTCGGTCAGGATACGCACGTAGACTTTCGAGCCCGGTGCGGCCTTGGCGATGTTGCGCAGGTCGGCTTCGGAGTCGGTGGCGAACAGGCGCACGCCCTTCTCGTAGAAGTAGCGGATGTCCTTGGATTTCTTGATGGTGTTGCCGTAGCTGATCTGGTCGGCGCTGACGCCGCGACCAAGCACTTTGTCCAGCTCGTAGATCGAGGCGATGTCGAAGCTCGAGCCTTTCTCTTTGAGCAGGTCGATGATCTCGACGGCCGGGTTGGCCTTGACCGCGTAGTAGACCTTGGCGAATTCGAAACCGGCGCGCAGGTCGTCATAGGCCTGGCTGATCATCGCGGTGTCGATCACCACGAACGGGGTTTCCTGTTTGTCGGCGAACGCCTTCATTTTCTGAAAGGTTTCACGCGCGAAATAGTCTTCGACCTGGATCGACATACCTGGGAGCTCCTAAAGGCAAACGTTGTTAATCAATGGGTGCAAATGAACGTCCTCCGTATCCCCACTTTGGTTCGCCTACTTCCCAAGGCATGTCGCCGAAAGCAAAAAGGCCATGGGAAGTGCAGCTTTCCCTTGGCCTTGCTGTCTCGTCGTCAGTACTTGAGCCGGATGGATCGTTTCCAGCATGGACGTTCGGCGCGAACTTTAGGGCGTGAGGGGCTTGAGATCAACAAAAAATGTCGCGTTTTTGCACTCTTCTGACGCGCGTTGCAGGCATCACTCTTTGTAACCGACACAGATGACAGTCGGATGTTCCCGAGGATTTATGGAGTGTTAAAAATACCTGCACGTTCGACGCTTTTGTGTGCAAAGTCGCTAGTAACTACGATAGCGTCAACATCGGCGACGTTGGCTGCGAAAAGGTAGGCTGAGAGGGGATTTGACTATTCAGGAGCGTGTTTTCGGATGGTTTTTACAGGCGCTACTGTTGATATTTTTTTCCGGCCTGCGAATCACTGGAAAATCGCATAGAACCTGTGGGAGCGAGCTTGCTCGCGATGACATTTTCACAGCCAGCATCGTAGTTGTCTGAAATGACGCCATCGCGAGCAAGCTCGCTCCCACAGGTTTTGTATTTTTACCGGTTAATGTGAGCTGTCAGGCGACCACTGCCTCAGCTGGCGAGACGATATTGGTCTTCATCCCCCGCGAACGTCCGGAACTCAGGTACGCCGCAATCGACTCCTGTGTGACCTCGCCAAGGAACACCCGCTCGGCATCCATCACCGGCAACCACGCCCGATTGAACTCGTACATGCGCGACAGCAGGATGCGCAAATGTTCGTCGTACGCCGCCGTGGCGTTGAACTCGCGTTGGTACTGCGCGCAGGTGCCGGTCTGACGGTGCAAGTCGCGACGTCGTACATAACCCAGGGCTTTATTCTCGGCACAAGTGACCACCACATAGCGTCGGTCATGCTCGTCCATCAACTCCAGAGCTTCGGCCACTGGGGTATGCGGGCTGACGGAAGGCGCGTTGTCCGCCGCATCTTCGGCTTTCACCAGCAGCAGGCGTTTCAGTGTGCTGTCCTGGCCGACGAAGTTGCTGACAAACTCATCCGCCGGATGCGCGAGTAAAGTGTCCGGGTGATCGATCTGCAGCAGCTTGCCGGCGCGGAAAATCGCGATCTTGTCGCCTAGCTTGATCGCTTCGTCGATGTCGTGGCTGACCATGATCACGGTCTTGTTCAGCGCCCGCTGCATTTCGAAGAACTCGTTCTGGATCATCTCGCGGTTGATCGGGTCGACTGCCCCGAACGGCTCGTCCATTAATAGCAGTGGTGCATCCGCCGCCAGTGCGCGAATCACGCCGATCCGCTGTTGCTGGCCACCGGACAGTTCTCGTGGATAACGATGCAGATATTGCTTGGGTTCAAGCTTGATCATGCTCATCAACTCGCGGGCGCGGTCGTGGCATTTCTGCTTGTCCCAGCCGAGCAGTTTCGGCACCACGACGATGTTCTCCTCGATGGTCATGTTCGGGAACAAACCGATTTGCTGGATGACATAGCCGATGTTGCGGCGCAGCGTCACTTCGTCGAGGCCCGTGGTGTCTTCATCGTTGATCAGGATCTTGCCCGAGGTCGGTTTGATCAGGCGGTTGATCATTTTCAGCGTGGTGCTTTTGCCGCAACCCGATGGCCCGAGGAACACGCAGATTTCGCCTTCATTGACGGTCAGGCTCACCGAGTCCACGGCTTTCACATCTTTGCCGTTGCTTTGGAAGGTCTTGCTGAGGTTTTGAAGTTCGATCATTTGAGCAGTCCTTTTGGAGTCAGCGAACGTTGCAGCACTTGCAGGATCAGGTCGGCGATGATCGCCAGCACACTGACCAGTACAGCGCCGACAATCAGCATCGACATGTCGCTGCGGCTGATGGCAGCGAGGATGAGTACGCCCAGGCCACCGGCGCCGATGGTCGCGGCGATGGTCATGACGCCGATGTTCATGACCACGGCAGTGCGCACACCAGCGAGGATCACCGGCACGGCGATGGGTAATTCGACCATGCGCAGGCGCTGGCCGAAGGTCATGCCGATGCCGCGCGCGGCTTCACGGATGCCCGGTTCGACGTTGGTCAGGGCCAGGTAGGTGTTACGCATGATCGGCAGCAGCGAATACAGAAACACCGCGGTGATGGCCGGCATCGGGCCCAGGCCCTGGCCGAACTTGGAGTAGAACGGCAGCAGCAGGCCAAACAGGGCAATCGACGGCACGGTCAGCAGCACCGTGGCGCTGGCTTGCAACGGCCCGGCGAGGCTCGGGAAACGTGTCATCAGGATGCCCAGCGGCACGCCGACCACAATCGCCAGGGTCACGGCGATGCCGACCAGGGTGATGTGTTGCCCGGTCAGCTGTATCACCTGCTGCCAGTCGAGGTGGGAAAAGGCGTTGAGAAATTCCATGGCTTTTCCTCCTTATTTGATTGGATGCTGGCGCAGGAAATCTGCGGCAACGGACGAAGGGCTTTGGTGATCGACATCGACCCGCGCATTGAGCTCGCGCATGGTGTTGTCGTCGAACAGCTCAGCCAGAGGCTTGAGTTGTTCGGCCAGTTGCGGATGCGCATCGAGGTAGGCCTGACGCACCACCGGTGCAGCGGTGTAGTCGGGGAAGTAATGCTTGTCGTCTTCCAGCAGCTTCAGCTTGAAGGCGTTGAGGCGACCGTCGGTGGTGTAGACCAGACCGGCAAACACCTGGCCGTTGCGCAGGGCGGTATAAACCAGACCGGCGTCCATCTGCCGGATGTTCTTGCGGGTCAGGTTCATGTCGTAGAGCTTGACCATGCCATCAAGACCGTCCGAGCGGTTGGCGAACTCGGTATCCAGCGCCACCAGATTGTTGGTCTCGGCTTCCTTGCGCAGCACCGAGTTCAGCTCGCTGATGGTGTTGATCTGCGGGTATTGGTCAGCAACGTTTTTCGGCAGTGCCAGGGCATAGGTGTTGCTGAATTTCGACGGTGTCAGCCAGACCAGGCCTTTTTTCGCGTCGAGTTCTTTTACTCGTGCGTAGGACTGTTCGCTGTCGAATTTTTCAGTGACATGGTTGTAGGCCACCAGCGAAACGCCGGTGTATTCCCAGAGCATGTCCAGTTGACCACTTTCATGGGCGCTGCGGGCCAGATTGCTGCCCAGGCCGCCGGTCACCTGCACCTCGTAACCCTTGGTGCGCAGGTACTGCGAGGTGATTTCCGCCAGCAGGGTCTGTTCGGTGAACACCCGGGCACCGATGCGGATCAACGGTTTTTCCGTGGCTTGGGCAAATCCTGCGAACAGCAGGACGCAGCCTAGTAAAAAGCTTGAAGTTTTCATGACGATTCCTTTGCCGAGGCTTAAGACGGGCGCAAGCCGCGTTCGAGCCAGAGGCGGCTGGCGAGTGTCACCAGACCGTCGAGCAACAAGGCCAGCAGGGCTGTGCAGGCCGCGCCGAGCAGCAATTGCGGCTGATTGTTCAGGGCGATGCCGGGGAAGATCAGGCTGCCGAGACTGTTGGCACCGATCAGGAACGCCAGCGGCGCCGTCCCGACATTGATCGCCAATGCCACACGCACACCACCGATGATGATCGGCACCGCGTTGGGCAATTCGACTTTCCACAGCACCTGGCGCGGGGTCATGCCGATGCCGACGGCGGCTTCCTTGAGCGAACCCTGAACGTTTTTCAGGCCTTCGTAGGTGTTGCGCACGATGGGCAGCAAAGAGGCGAGGAACAGGGCGAAGATCGCAGGACCGCTGCCGATGCCGAGGATGCCCAAGGCGATGGCCAGGACGGCCAGGGGCGGAACGGTGTTGCCAATGTTGAAGAACTGCATGAAGCGTTCGGCACGGCCGACCATGGACGGGCGGCTGAGGAGGATGCCGGCAGGAATGCCCACGACAAGGGCGGCCAGCATGGAAGCGAGGACGAGAACCAGATGAGCTTGCAGGTAAAACAACAAATCGTCGCGGTAGTGTTCGATCGTGTTGATGCCGATCCATTGGATCAGCAGGGCCAGAAGGGCGAATACCAGCGCGCCTCCTATCAGCCCTTTGCCATAGTGGATAGCCACAGGCGGACTCCTTTTTCAGTCGGCGAACACTTTCTCGTGTGGCAACGCCATTCCTGGCTGCCGAAAAAATGATCGCGATAAGCAGCTCATGCCGAGCGCGTTTCACTGTAGGAGCGAGCTTGCTCGCGAAAAACTTCAAGACAATGCGTACCTTCAGGTACCCAGCATTATCGTTGACGTCCATCGCGAGCAGGCTCGCTCCTACAGGGGGAAACGCACGGCAATCGAGCCATGAGCACAGCCTCGTCAGGCCGAATTGCAGGTGTTTCAAGCCCCCGACGAGTGGTCGTTACGGGGGAGTGGACGTCTCCGTGCTTTAAAAGGTTCCCATTTGAAGCAGCATTTGGCCACCCCTAATGTGCTCAACGGTTCGGTTCTTGGATCAACTTGGGCTATAATCTGCGCCCTTTTTTGAATCACCTGCCAGGCGATTTCCCATGACCAAACAGGCCGCCGAAGTCGCGAAACGCCGCACTTTCGCCATTATTTCCCACCCCGATGCCGGTAAGACCACCATCACCGAGAAGCTCCTGCTGATGGGCAAGGCGATTGCGGTAGCCGGTACGGTGAAATCTCGTAAATCCGATCGCCATGCCACCTCCGACTGGATGGAAATGGAAAAGCAGCGGGGTATCTCCATTACCACGTCGGTCATGCAGTTCCCGTATCGCGAACACATGATCAACCTGCTCGACACCCCGGGCCACGAAGACTTCTCCGAAGATACCTATCGCACCCTGACGGCGGTGGACTCGGCGTTGATGGTTCTCGACGGCGGTAAAGGTGTAGAGCCTCGGACCATCGCCCTGATGGACGTCTGCCGTCTGCGTGACACGCCGATCGTCAGCTTCATCAACAAACTCGACCGTGACATCCGCGACCCGATCGAACTGCTCGACGAAATCGAAGCCGTCCTCAAGATCAAGGCTGCGCCGATCACCTGGCCGATTGGTTGCTACCGTGATTTCAAAGGCGTGTATCACCTCGCCGATGACTACATCATCGTGTACACCGCCGGTCACGGCCACGAACGCACCGAAACCAGGATCATCGAGAAGCTCGACTCCGATGAAGCCCGCGCCCACCTGGGTGACGAGTACGAGCGTTTCATCGAGCAGCTGGAACTGGTGCAGGGCGCCTGCCACGAGTTCAACCAGCAGGAGTTCCTCGACGGTCAACTGACTCCGGTGTTCTTCGGTACGGCACTGGGCAACTTCGGTGTCGACCACGTCCTCGACGCCGTCGTTGATTGGGCGCCGCGCCCACTGGCACGCGTGGCCAACGAGCGCACCGTGGAGCCGGTGGAAGAGAAGTTCTCGGGTTTCATCTTCAAGATCCAGGCGAACATGGACCCGAAGCACCGCGACCGCATCGCCTTCATGCGTATCTGCTCGGGCAAGTACGAAAAAGGCATGAAGATGCGCCACGTGCGCACCGGCAAGGACGTGCGGATCGGCGACGCGCTGACCTTCTTCTCTTCCGAGCGTGAGCAACTGGAAGAAGCGTTTGCCGGCGACATCATCGGCCTGCACAACCACGGCACCATCCAGATCGGCGACACCTTCAGCGAAGGCGAAGTCCTGGGTTTCACCGGCATTCCACACTTCGCCCCGGAACTGTTCCGTCGCGTACGCCTGAAAGATCCGCTGAAATCCAAGCAACTGCGCCAGGGCCTGCAACAACTGGCCGAAGAAGGCGCGACCCAGGTGTTCTTCCCGGAACGCAGCAACGACATCATCCTCGGCGCCGTCGGTGTGCTGCAGTTCGATGTGGTCGCCAGCCGTTTGAAAGAGGAATACAAGGTCGAGTGCTCCTACGAGCCGATCACTGTTTACTCTGCGCGCTGGATCGAATGCAGCGACAAGAAGAAGCTTGAGGAATTCTCCAACAAGGCTGTGGAAAACCTGGCGCTGGACGGCGGTGGTCACCTGACCTACCTCGCACCGACGCGGGTCAACCTGGCATTGATGGAAGAGCGCTGGCCGGACGTGAAATTCCGTGCGACCCGTGAGCATCACTAAGCGCTGAGTTGCAAAATCCAAAAGCCCCGTTGCGAAAGCTGCGGGGCTTTTTATTGCCTGGCGCAATTCCCTGTAGGAGCGAGCCTGCTCGCGATGACTCCAGCCGCGCTGCGTTTATCCAGACAGAGCGCGTCATCGTTAGCATCCATCGCGAGCAGGCTCGTTCCTGCAGGGGGCTTCGGCGTTAGTGGCGTTGTGAATAACCCCTATTCCAAACCAGTCTCCAAACCCGCTGCATTTTCCCCCACCAGATAGCGTCCAATCTGGAGAACCCGGCTGATCGGAACTAGATTTGACTCAGCACCAGACAGGCACTCAACGAAAGGAAGGAATCGGCTATGAACAGGTTGTTTCGCGTTTTACTGCTGTTGAAGGTGATGGTGATGCTCTCGCTCGGAGCTTCGACGGCGTGGGCCGAGTGTATCGATCACGGGGAGCAGGCTTCGAGCGGGCAGGCGGGTTATGCGGGGTTGATGATCGCCAAGTCCGAATCGGAACCGGGAGATCAGGGGCAGGGCGGTGCGGACAACGACGATGATTCGACCACCGACGAACCGGACTCCGATGAGGAAGAGGGCGACAGCCAGACGTAGTCGCTCTATTGCAGGCAAAAGAAAACCCCTTCTGCCTGAGTGATGCGCATTCGAGGCGGAAGGGGTTTGGTTAACGCGTAATTACTTGAGCTACTCAATCCCTGTGGGAGCGGGCTTGCTCGCGAAAGCGATCTGTCAGTCGACTTTGAGGTTGACTGAAATGACGCCTTCGCGAGCAAGCCCGCTCCCACATTTTTATGCCGCGCCGTCGAGGAATTGCTCGGCGTAGTGGCAAGCCACCTGGCGGCCGGCGAGCAGGCGCAGGGCCGGCTCTTCAGTGCTGCAACGCGCGGTGGCGTACGGGCAGCGCTTGTGGAAGGCGCAGCCGGACGGCGGGTTCAGCGGGTTGGGCAATTCGCCTACGATCTTGATTTTCGGCTTGTCCGGATCCGGGTGGATGGCCGGCGTCGCCGACAGCAGCGCCTGGGTGTAGGGGTGCAGAGGTCGGGAGTAAATGTCCTCTTTCGTGCCCATTTCCACCGGGCGACCGAGGTACATCACCATCACATGGTCGGCAACGTGGCGTACCACCGCCAGGTTGTGGGAGATGAACACATAGGCGGTGTTGAACTCTTGCTGCAAATCCATGAACAGGTTGAGTACCTGTGCCTGAATCGACACGTCCAGTGCCGAGGTCGGTTCGTCCGCCACCAGCACTTTCGGTTGCAGCATCATTGCACGGGCCAGGGCAATTCGCTGGCGCTGACCACCGGAGAACATGTGCGGATAACGCTGATAGTGCTCGGGACGCAAGCCCACCTGCTTCATCATCGCCTGGACTTTCTCGCGACGTTCCGCGGCGCTCAGGTTGGTGTTGATCAATAATGGCTCTGCAAGCTGATCACCGACTTTCTGCCGAGGGTTCAACGAGGCGTACGGGCTCTGGAACACCATCTGCACGTCTTTGCGCAGTTGCTTGCGCTGGGCCTTGTCGGCACCGGCGACTTCCTGCCCGGCAATTTTCAAGGAGCCGGAGGACGGCTCTTCGATCAGGGTCAGGGCACGGGCCAGGGTGGATTTGCCGCAGCCCGACTCGCCTACGACAGCGAGGGTCTTGCCGGCTTCCAGTTCGAACGACACGCCGTTGAGGGCGCGCACGGTGGCGTGACCCTTGAACAGGCCTCGGGACACCTCGTAGTGACGGGTCAGGTCGCGGGCGGTAAGAACGACGGCCATTACGCCACCTCCTGGTTCAGCGGGTAGAAGCAGCGAGCGAGGCTGTTGCTTTTCTGGTCAAGGGCCGGACGTTGTTGACGGCAGTTGTCTTTCACGTACGGGCAGCGTGGCGACAGCAGGCAACCTTGCGGGCGGTCGTAGCGACCGGGAACGATGCCCGGCAGGGTCGACAGGCGCGAGGCACCCAGGCTGTGTTCCGGAATTGCCTTGAGCAACGCTTCGCTGTACGGGTGTGCCGGAATGTCGAACAGTTGCGGCACCTGGCCGACTTCGACCGCCTGGCCGGCGTACATCACGCACACGCGCTGGGCGGTTTCGGCCACGACGGCGAGGTCGTGGGTGATCAGCACCAGGCCCATGTTCTGCTCTTTCTGCAACGCCAGCAGCAGGTCCATGATTTGCGCCTGGATGGTTACGTCCAGCGCCGTGGTCGGTTCGTCGGCGATCAGCAGTTTCGGTTCGCCGGCAATCGCCATGGCAATCGCGACACGTTGGCTCATGCCACCGGACAGTTGATGCGGGTAGGCGTCCATACGGCTGGCGGCACCCGGGATTTCAACTTTTTCCAGCAGTTCGATGGCGCGCTTGCGGGCAGCCTTGCCGGACATTTTCAGGTGCAGGCGCAGCACTTCTTCAATCTGGAAACCGACGGTGTAGCTCGGGTTCAGGGCAGTCATCGGATCCTGGAAGACCATGGACAGGTCTTTACCGACGATCTGGCGACGCTGGCGATTGTTGAGCTTGAGCATGTTCTTGCCGTCGAAATTCAGGGCGTCAGCGGTGACGATCCCCGGATGCTCGATCAGGCCCATCAGCGCCATCATGGTCACGGACTTGCCGGAACCGGACTCGCCAACGATGGCCAGCACTTCGCCCTTGTCCACTTGCAGGTCGAGGCCATCGACGACTGGCGTGGCGTTTTTGTCGCCGAAGCGAACATTGAGATTCTTGATTTCTAGCAGTGACATGGGAATCTCCTCAGGCGGCGTTCTTGAGTTTCGGGTCCAGCGCATCGCGCAGGCCGTCGCCCATCAGGTTGATTGCCAGCACGCTGAGCAAAATGGTCAGACCAGGCAGGCTCACCACCCACCAGGCGCGTTCGATGTAGTCGCGGGCCGAAGCCAGCATGGTGCCCCACTCAGGGGTTGGCGGTTGTACGCCAAGGCCGAGGAAGCCCAGTGCGGCGGCATCGAGGATCGCCGAGGAGAAGCTCAGGGTGGCCTGAACGATCAGCGGCGCCATGCAATTAGGCAGCACGGTGACGAACATCAGGCGCGGCAGACCGGCACCGGCCAGGCGAGCGGCGGTCACGTAGTCGCGGTTCAGTTCGCCCATCACCGCAGCGCGGGTCAGACGAACGTAGGACGGCAGGGACACCACGGCGATGGCGATCACGGTATTGATCAGGCCAGGGCCGAGGATGGCGACGATCGCCACGGCCAGCAGCAGGGACGGCAGGGCCAGCATGATGTCCATCAGACGCATGATGCTCGGGCCAAGTATGCGCGGGAAGAACCCGGCGAACAGACCCAGCAGGATCCCCGGGATCAGCGACATCACCACCGACGACAAACCGATCAGCAACGACAGGCGCGAGCCCTGGATCAGGCGCGACAGCAGGTCGCGACCCAGTTCGTCGGTGCCGAGCAGGAACTGCATCTGTCCACCTTCCAGCCAGGCCGGCGGGGTCAGCAGGAAGTCACGGTACTGCTCGCTCGGGTCGTGAGGGGCAACCCACGGGGCGAAGATGGCGCAGAAAATCACCAGCAGCATGAACATCAGGCCGGCGACGGCACCTTTGTTCTTGGAAAACGCTTGCCAGAATTCTTTGTACGGAGACGGGTACAGCAGGCTTTGATCGACTGCTACCGATGGAATTGGAGTGGTCATGGTCATGATCTCAGCGCTGATGACGGATGCGTGGGTTGGCAAAGCCGTAGAGGATGTCCACTACGAAGTTGACCACAATCACCAGGCAGGCGATTAACAGGATGCCGTTTTGCACAACGGGATAATCCCGGGCGCCAATGGCTTCGATCAGCCATTTGCCGATGCCGGGCCACGAGAAGATGGTTTCGGTCAGGACCGCACCGGCCAACAGGGTGCCGACTTGCAGGCCGACCACGGTGAGTACCGGGATCAGCGCGTTGCGCAGGCCGTGTACGAACACCACGCGTGCCGGCGACAGGCCTTTGGCCTTGGCGGTGCGGATGTAGTCTTCACGCAGCACTTCGAGCATCGACGAACGGGTCATCCGCGCGATTACTGCCAGCGGAATGGTGCCGAGCACAATGGCCGGCAGGATCAGGTGGTGCAGGGCGTCGAAGAAGGCGTCCGGCTCGTCGGCCAGCAGCGTATCGATCAGCATGAAGCCGGTGCGTGGCTCGATGTCATACAGCAGGTCGATCCGCCCGGATACCGGGGTCCAGCCCAGACTTACCGAGAAGAACATGATCAGGATCAGGCCCCACCAGAAGATCGGCATCGAGTATCCCGCCAGGGAGACACCCATCACTCCATGGTCGAACAAGGATCCTCGCTTGAGTGCCGCGATCACCCCGGCCAGAAGGCCCAGGATGCCGGCGAACAACAGGGCGGCCATGGACAGTTCCAGGGTCGCGGGGAACAGGGAGGTGAATTCGCTCCACACGCTTTCACGGGTACGCAGGGATTCCCCGAGATCGCCGTGGGCGAGCTTGCCGATGTAATCCAGGTACTGGGCATACAGGGGTTTGTTCAGACCTAGGCGTTCCATTGCCTGAGCGTGCATTTCGGGGTCGACCCTACGTTCTCCCATCATGACTTCTACGGGGTCGCCCGGGATCATGCGAATCAACGCGAAAGTCAGCAAGGTGATGCCGAAGAACGTGGGGATCAGTAACCCCAGTCGGCGGGCAATAAAACTAAACATCGTGTGTTGTACCTCATCAGCCGGTTAGGCGTGCCCGGCATGCCTGGGTCAGGAATGCCGGGAGTTTTCTTATTACTTCACCTGGGTGGTGGCGAAGTTATTCGTGGTGAGGGGGCTAATGTGATAGCCCTCTACGTTGTTGCGCATTGCGGTAAACATTCTAGTGTGCGCCATGCTGATCCACGGCTGGTCCTGGTTGAAAATAACCTGGGCCTGTTCGTAGAGCGCTGCGCGTTCGGCCGGATCGGTTTTTTCCCGGGCCTGGTCGAGCAGCGCCTGGAACTTGTCATTGCACCAGCGTGCGTAGTTTTCTCCGTTCTTGGCCGCTTCACAACTGAGCATAGGCGTCAGGAAGTTATCCGGGTCGCCGTTATCACCCGCCCATCCGGCGGAAACCATGTCGTGCTCGCCGTTTTTGGCGCGTTTGAGCATTTCGCCCCATTCCATCACGCGGATGTCGATCTTGATCCCGACCTTGGCCAGGTCGGCTTGCATCATCTGCGCGCCGAGCATCGGGTTCGGGTTGGTCGGACCGCCACCGTTGCGGGTGAACAGGGTGAAGGTGGTGCCTTCCGGTACGCCGGCTTCCTTGAGCAGGGCGCGAGCCTTGTCCAGATCACGGGCCGGGTTTTTCAGGCTGTGGTTGTAGCCCAGCAGGGTGTCCGGGTACGGGTTGACCGCGGCGGTCGCATTGCCCTTGCCGAACAACGCATTGACGTATGCCTCTTTGTCGAAGGCGATGTCGATGGCTTTGCGCACCCGCACATCACTCATGTATTTGTGCGTGGTGTTCATGGCGATGTAGGAAACGGTCATCGCGTTCAGTTCATCGACTTTCAGCTTGTCGTCTTTCTTGATGCTCGGAATGTCATCCGGCTTCGGATAGAGCGCGACCTGGCACTCGTTGGCCTTGAGCTTCTGCAGGCGCACGTTGTTGTCGGTGGCGATGGCCAGGATCAACGCATCGGCTGGCGGTTTGCCACGGAAGTAGTCCGGGTTGGCCTTGAAGCGGACCTGGGCGTCCTTGTTGTAGCGCTGGAAGACGAACGGGCCAGTGCCGATCGGCTTGTTGTTCAGGTCGCCGGTCTTGTTCGCTTTGAGCAACAGGTCGGCGTACTCGGCGGAGTAGATCGAGGAGAACGCCATGGCGATGTCGGCCAGAAACGGTGCTTCGCGACGGGTCAGGGTGAACTTGACCGTGTTGTCGTCGACTTTCTCGACGCTCTTGAGCAGTTCCTTGAAGCCCATGCTTTCAAAGTACGGGAAGCCCACGCTCGACAGCTTGTGCCACGGATGATTCGGGTCCAGCTGACGCTGGAAGCTCCAGACCACGTCGTCGGCATTCATGTCGCGGGTCGGCTTGAAGTATTCGGTGGTGTGGAACTTTACGCCTTTACGCAGATGGAACGTGTAGGTCAGGCCGTCTTCGCTGATGTCCCAGGAGTCGGCCAGTGCCGGAATCACGTCGGTGGTGCCGGGCTTGAAGTCTGCCAGGCGATTGAAGATGGTTTCGGCCACGGCATCGGCGGTGACTGCAGTCGTGTACTGGACCATGTCGAAGCCTTCGGGGCTGGCTTCCGTGCAAACCACCAGGGGCTTGGCCGAAACACCGACAGCGACACTGAGCAACGCGGCCGCGATGGCCGCACGTAGGGGAAGCATTTTCATCAAGAACCCTCTGCAATCAGTTAAAGGACAAAAACCGAACGGCCGATTCGTCACTGAATCAGCCGTTCGGCACGGGCATTACAGGATGTTGAACGGAACCGTGGTCACGAGGCGGAACTCGTTGATGCTGCCGTCAGCCTGGTTTTCGCTGGCACGGTGAGCGGTGTAGGTGCCGCGAATCGTGGTGGCCTTGAGCGGGCCGCTCTGCACGGCGTAGGTCGCGCCGATGCCGTATTCATAATGGTGTTCGCCATCCTGGGACTGGATGCCGTCGTAACCCTTGCCTGCCACGCCGCCGTTGCCGGTGTAGTGAGTGCCGTCGATACCCCAGCCGCGAGCCTGGTAGATGTTGAACTTCAGGCCTGGTACGCCGTATTCGGCCATGTTCAGACCGTAGGCAACCTGGAACGATTTTTCGTTCGGGCCGTTGAAGTCCGACAACAGGGAGTTGGCCAGGTAGATGCCGTTGGTTTCGTGCAGGTAGTCGAAGTACTCGTTACCGTTCACTTCCTGGTACGAGAAGGTCAGGGTGTGGGCCTGGTGGGTCAGGCCGAACGACAGCGAGTAGGTGTCGTTGTCGATGTCGCCGATCAGGGCTTTACCGGTTTCCTTGGTTTTGTAGTAGTTCAGGCCGGTGGTCAGGCTCAGTACCTGGCTGTCGCCCAGTACGTGAGAGGCGCCGAAGTAGTACTGGTTCCAGATATCTTCAGCCTGGGTCGCCCAGAGACTGGTGGTCAGGCTGGCGAACGGGTTGTAGGTGATACCGCCGGTGTAGACGTGGTCGGTTTCGACGATGCCGTTTGCGTATTCGGTGCGGAATTTGCGCTGGCTTTCTTCGGTACGCGGTGAGTTGCGGTCGAAGGTGGCCAGGTCGAAGGCCAGGTTGTTCAGCTCTTCGCTGTGGAGGGCCACGCCCTGGAAGCTCGAAGGCAGTGCACGGTTACCGATCACGTCGACCATCGGGCTGCTGAAGTTCATGCGGCCGGCGGTCAGGGTGCTGTTGGAGACACGAGCCTTGACGTTGGCCAGGCCCAGTTTGCTCCACTGGCCTTGAGCGTCGCCGCCCTCTTTGGTCAGGGTACGGTTGTTGCCCGCGCCTGGACGAGTGCCCGGTGCGCCGCCGTTGTTGGACGCCAGGTCTTTGCGGTCCTGGTCCAGTGCGATCGCGTTGTACGCCGCCACTTCAGTGCTGAAGCCTACGGTGCCTTCGGTGAAGCCCGAGTTGTACTTGAGGATGGTGCCCTGGACCCAGTTGATCCGGCGATCGGTAGGGGTCGAAACGCCGTCTTTCTTGTAGGCGAACTTGGCGCCGCGTTGCAGTTGTTCGTTGGCGTACCAGTTGCGCGTGGTGCCGGTGATCGACTGGCCTTCGATAAAGCCGGTGGCTTCGCTTTGGGCGCTTTTCTCGTTCACGGTAACCGGGGTGAAAGCCTGGCTTTGGGTTTCTGCGTAAGCCGTGGCGGTTACGCTGCTGATGGCCATGGCCAATAACGCGGTGCTGCTCAGTTTCATGGGTAAAGCTCCTTACTTTCTTTTTTTTATGCCGGTCTTTTTTTGTGATCCGGCTATTGGTTTAGAACTCATTCACGGCATCGCAAACGTTTGCTGCCAGCCAAATTGGCAAAAGACGGCAAAGCGTCTGCGTGAGGGCGGAAAATCCGCCCCCCGGCATTTCTGGCTAATCGGTTATTTTTCTATGCTGACACCCGAGAAAACATTGCGACCGAACGGGCTCACCTTGAACCCTTCGATTTTGGCGCTCAGCGGCTGGTTGACCGTCGAGTGGGCGACTGGCGTCATCGGCACTTGCTGCTTGAGCAATTGCTGCGCCTGTTTGTAGAGCAGGGTGCGCTGGTCGCGGTCGGTGACGACCTTGGCCTGCTTGATCAGCTTGTCGTAAGCCGGATCACACCACATCGAGTAGTTGTTGCCGCCAATGGCGTCACAGCTGTAGAGCGTGCCCAGCCAGTTGTCCGGGTCACCGTTGTCGCCGGTCCAGCCGATCAGGCTGATGTCGTGTTCGCCATTCTTGGTGCGCTTGATGTACTCGCCCCACTCATAACTGACGATCTTGACCTTGAGGCCGATCTTCGCCCAGTCAGCCTGGAGCATCTCGGCCATCAACTTGGCGTTGGGGTTGTACGGACGCTGGACCGGCATGGCCCAGAGGGTGATTTCGGTGCCTTCCTTGACGCCGGCAGCCTTGAGCAGCTCCTTGGCTTTTTCCGGGTTGTAGGCGGCGTCCTTGATAGTCTCGTCGTAGGACCATTGGGTCGGCGGCATGGCGTTGACCGCCAGTTGCCCCGCGCCCTGGTAGACGGCATTGAGAATGCCTTGCTTGTTCACCGCCATGTCCAGCGCCTGGCGTACTTCAAGCTGGTCGAATGGTTTGTGGCGCACGTTGTAGGCGATGTAACCGAGGTTGAAACCGGGCTTCTCGATCAGTTGCAGGGCCGTGTCGTTCTTCAGTGCGGGCACATCGGCAGGGCGCGGGTGCAGGGTGATCTGGCACTCGCCGGCCTTGAGTTTCTGCACGCGCACCGAGGCGTCGGTGTTGATGGCGAAAATCAGGTTATCGAGCTTGACCCGGTCAGGGGCCCAGTAATGCTTGTTGCCGGTGTAACGGATGTTCGAGTCTTTCTGGTAGCTCTTGAACACGAACGGCCCGGTGCCGATCGGCTTCTGGTTGATGTCGCTCGGCTTGCCTTCGGCCAGCAGCTTGTCGGCGTATTCGGCCGAAAGGATGGCGGCGAAGCTCATGGCGATGTTCTGGATGAACGCGGCGTCCACGCTGTTGAGCGTAAAGACCACCGTCAACGGCCCGGTCTTTTCGACCTTGGCGATGTTCTTGTTCAGGCTCATGCCGTTGAAGTACGGAAACTCTGTCGGATAAGCCTTACGGAAAGGTTGCTGCGGGTCGAGCATGCGATTGAACGTGAACAGCACGTCGTCGGCATTGAAGTCTCGGGTCGGCGTGAAGTATTTGGTGGTATGAAACTTCACCCCTTCGCGCAGGTGAAACGTGTATTTGAGGCCGTCCTCGGAAATATCCCAGCTCGTGGCCAGGCCCGGTACGACGTTGGTCGCGCCTTTTTCAAACTCAGCCAACCGGTTGTACAGCGGCTCGGCGGCGTCGTTGTCGGTCGCAGTGGTGTACTGCGCCGTGTCGAAACCGGCGGGGCTGCCTTCGGAGCAGAACACCAGGCTGTTGTTGGCGGCCTGGCTGATGGAAGTGGCGGCCAACAGGCCGGTGCCCAGCAATGCGGATAAAACCAAGGTATGGCGCATAACGCTCCCTTTTCTCTCAAAGTGTTTTCAATGAGTCGCCGTCCCGTCCGCGGACGTAGAGGCATCACTGATTTCAAGCCATGCGCGCAGCATTAACCGATGACCCACGCGTGCACTGGTCAGATCCCGACGGTATGAGCCACGGGTCCGGCAGTAAATGCGTAGAGTCCTAAAGACTCGTAGGAAATGGCAACGCGTCCTCGCCCGATGCTGTAGTCAGCTGCGGACCAGGATGTAGGCGAATTCCTGCTTTCTCGGAAGATGAAGCAACGGCGACGTCAGGAACGTCGCCGTTGCAAAACCTTATTTGCTGACGCTGACGCCGTAGAAGGAGTTCAAGCCAAATGGGCTGATCTTGAAGTCCTGCACGTTGGCGCGCATGGGTTGGAACACCGTCGAGTGAGCGATAGGTGTCATAGGCACAGCATCCTTGAGGACGTGTTGCGCCTGTTTGTACAGTTCGGTGCGTTTGCCTTGGTCCGAAGTGCGCTTGGCTTGCTTGACGATGTCGTCAAACTTCTTGTCGCACCATTTGGAGAAGTTGTTGCCTTCCAGCGAGTCGCAGCCGAACAGCACGTTCAGCCAGTTGTCCGGGTCACCGTTGTCGCCGCTCCAGCCAATCAGCATCGCGCCGTTCTCGCCGCCCTTGGAGCGCTTGATGTACTCGCCCCACTCGTAGCTCTGGATCTTGACCTTGAGGCCGATCTTGGCCCAGTCGGACTGCAGCATTTCTGCCATCAGCTTGGCGTTCGGGTTGTACGGACGCTGAACCGGCATCGCCCACAGGACGATCTCGGTACCTTCCTTGACGCCGGCTTCCTTGAGCAGCTCCTTGGCTTTCTCGGGATCGTACTTGGCGTCCTTGATGGTGGTGTCATAGGACCACTGGGTCGGCGGCATGGCGTTGACCGCCAGTTGGCCAGCGCCCTGGTACACGGAGTCGATGATCTGCTGCTTGTTGACGGCCATGTCCATGGCCTGGCGCACTTTCAACTGCGACATCGGGTTTGGCTTGTCGTCGCCCTTGATCTTGTCCATCACGTTGTAGGCGATGTAGCCCAGGTTGAACCCGGCCTGCTCAGGCATCTTCAAGGACTTGTCTTCCTTGAGCGCCTTCAGGTCGGCCGGACGAGGGAACAGGGTGACCTGGCACTCGTTCTTCTTCAGCTTCTGGATGCGTACCGACGGGTCGGTGGTGATGGCGAAGATCAGGTTGTCGATCTTGACGTCGTCAGGCTTCCAGTAGTCCTTGTTCCCTGTGTAGCGGATGTTGGAGTCTTTCTGGTAGCTCTTGAACACGAACGGGCCGGTGCCGACCGGCTTCTGGTTGATGTCGGCTGCCTTGCCTTCCTTGAGCAGCTGGGCAGCGTACTCGGCGGACTGGATCGAGGCGAAGCTCATGGCCATGTTCTGGATGAACGCGGCATCAACGTCCTTGAGGGTGAACTTGACCGTGTGGTCGTCGACTTTATCGATCTTGGTGATGTTGGTATCCATCCCCATGTCGGTGAAGTACGGGAATTCGGTCGGGTACGCTTTGCGGAACGGATCATCCTTGTTAATCATGCGATTAAAGGTGAACAGCACGTCGTCGGCGTTGAACTCACGAGTCGGTTTGAAATACGGGGTAGTGTGGAACTTGACGCCTTCACGCAGGTGGAAGGTGTAGGTCAGGCCGTCATCGGAAACGTCCCACTTGGTCGCCAACCCAGGAACCACGGCGGTGCCGCCACGTTCGAACTGGGTGAGGCGGTTGAACATGGTTTCTGCAGAGGCGTCGAAGTCGGTTCCGGTGGTGTATTGACCTGGATCGAAACCGGCCGGGCTCCCTTCGGAGCAGAACACCAGGTTAGTCGCTGCTTGGGCGAACGGTGCGCTGGCTAACAAGCTTGCGCCAACTAAGAACGGAATGACCGCGTGTTTAAGCATGGTGGCCTCATGATTTGTTGTCATTTTTGGAATTAGAGGACGACCTCGTGAGTCGTGCCTGCGGATACTTATGCAGGGGCCATACCCAATGCAAGATCCAGAGTGACTACAAGCCTTAAACAGTGGAACGAACGTACCTTAATGTCGCATTTGTATAATTTCTGACGCATTTGACCGTTTGCGCGGCGTTTTTACGGTGCAAATGACGCACTTTTACAGTGCGCTCTTGACTCGGGTTGCTCCCGCGTGGGGCGGGGTGTTACTTATTCATACCCCGGAATGTGGGGTGGGCATGGCGTGAATAAGAGTGGTTGTTGTTGCACCGATAGTGGCCAATCGACGGCTTTTCTCGGGGGGACCTATCCAGTTATAGCTCATGCCTGAAAACTGCCAAAAAAAACGGCGATCATTTTCCTGATCGCCGTTTTTGTTTACGGGCTACCGATTCAAGGCATCAGCACTTCAATCGAGCCATCGGCGGTCATGCTGACCTGGCTGGTGCCGGCCTCGACATCCGGCGTCACCGGTGCGCTGTCCATGGCGGCGGCTTTCATCATCATCGGCGCGCGCAGGTAAGGCTGTGGATAACCGTTGCTGTTGAGGTTCAGGTTGACGATTTTGTAGCTCTTGCCGCCAAGGGCGTCGGTGGCCAGTTGGGCGCGGGCCTTGAAGGCGGTCACGGCGTCCTTGAGCAAGGCGTCTTCGCTGGCCTTGCGGGTCGGGGTGGCGATAGCGAAGTCCATGCCGCCCATTTTCAGGTCGGTGAGCAGTTCGCCGGTCAGCTTCGACAGCGCAGCGAAGTCCGGGCTTTCCAGGCGCAATTCGGCGCGCTCGCGCCAGCCGGTGATTTTCTGGCCCTTGGTGTCATAGATCGGGTAGCTGTTGCGGCTGCCCTGGCGCAGAGTGATGTCCTTGACTTGCTTGGCCTTGGCCAGCGCCTTGTTCATGGTGGTACTGACATCGGCGGCGAGTTTGGCCGGGTCGGTGTTCTGTTCTTCGGTGTAGAGGGTCACGATCATCAGGTCGCGGGCCACTTCCTGACTGACTTCGGCGCGCAGGGAAATCTGGTTGTAATGAAGCTCGTCGGCGGCCAGGGCCGGGAGGCTGGCGACGGTGCCAACGCTCAGGGCGAGGAGGGCGGCGCTGCGGCGGAATGTGTGCATGAAGGCTCCTTGAAAGGTGCGCAGGGGTATGGTCCGGACCTGCGTGAAACCATCAGACTCTAGCTTTTAAGCTCCGGTTCGCACAGTTACAACTTCTATACAGATGGAACTCAGGTGGCCCTGTGGCGAGGGGGCTTGCCCCCGTTGGACTGCGCAGCAGTCCCAAAACCTGCACCGCGTAATGACAGTTAGACCGCATCGACCTATTTGCGACTGCTTCGCAGTCCAACGGGGGCAAGCCCCCTCGCCACAGTTGTCATCGCCCGCGAAATTATGGGTAGCACTGTGGCCGTTTGCCGCACTTTTGCCTGTCAGCCCCCGCGCTTGGTTATACTCCCTGCGATCCGCCTGGAGCGCTCATCAGGAGAGCTCATGCTCGCCCCCGTTCAAATCACTTCCGCCACTCGCCAGAACCTCTGGCGGCTGACGTTCATCCGCACGTTGGTGCTGGCCGCCCAGGCCGGTTCCGTTGGCCTGGCCTACTGGCTCGAATTGCTGCCACTGCCCTGGTTTCAATTGGCGGCGACGCTCGCATGTTCAATGCTGCTGTGCGTGTTCACGGCCATTCGTCTGCGTACCTCGTGGCCGGTGACCGAGCTCGAATACGCCGTGCAACTGGCCTGCGATCTGTTTATCCACAGCGCATTGCTGTATTTCTCCGGTGGCTCGACCAACCCCTTCGTCTCCTATTACCTGGTGCCGCTGACCATTGCCGCCGTGACCTTGCCGTGGCGTTACTCGGTGATCCTGTCGGGTATCGCGCTGACGATGTACACGCTGTTGCTGGCGCAGTTCTACCCGCTGCAAACCTTCCCGATCGCCCGGGAAAACCTGCAGGTGTACGGAATGTGGCTGAGCTTCGCCCTGGCTGCAGCGGTGATCACGTTTTTCGCCGCGCGCATGGCCGAAGAGCTGCGTCGTCAGGAAGAGTTGCGCGCCATTCGCCGCGAAGAAGGCCTGCGCGATCAGCAACTGCTGGCCGTCGCCACCCAGGCCGCCGGTGCGGCCCATGAACTGGGCACGCCGTTGGCGACCATGAGTGTGCTACTCAAGGAAATGCGCCAGGATCATCATGATCCGATGTTGCAGGACGACCTGAGCGTGCTGCAGGATCAGGTCAAGCTGTGTAAAGAGACCTTGCAGCATCTGGTACGCGCCGCCGAGGCCAATCGCCGGTTGGCGGTGGAGATGCAGGACGTCACCGATTGGCTTGATGAAGCCCTCAATCGCTGGCACCTGATGCGTCCGGAAGCCAGTTATCGCTTCCAGCGCCTCGGCCAGGGCCCGGTCCCCCGGATGGCGCCGCCGCCGGACCTGACCCAGGCTTTGCTGAATCTGTTGAACAACGCTGCCGATGCCTGCCCCGAAGGGCTGCAAGTGACGCTGGACTGGGATTGGGAAAACCTCACCATCAGCATTCGTGACCATGGCGCCGGTGTGCCGCTGGCCATTGCCGAGCAAATCGGCAAGCCGTTTTTTACCACCAAGGGCAAAGGCTTCGGCCTGGGCCTGTTTTTGAGCAAGGCCAGCGTGACACGCGCCGGCGGCTCAGTGAAACTCTACAGTCATGAGGAAGGTGGCACGCTCACCGAGCTGCGCCTGCCCCGTGTCGCCCGAGGAGACGAACATGAGTGAAGAGATCCAAGTCGAAGGCGAAGAACTGCCGCATTTGTTGCTGGTCGATGACGACGCCACATTCACCCGCGTCATGGCCCGCGCCATGGCTCGCCGCGGTTTTCGCGTCAGCACTGCCGGTTCCGCCGAGGAAGGCCTGGAGTTGGCCAAGGCCGATCTGCCGGATTACGCCGCCCTGGACCTGAAGATGGACGGTGATTCCGGCCTGGTGCTGCTGCCCAAGTTGCTGGAAATGGACCCGGAAATGCGCGTGGTGATCCTCACCGGTTACTCGAGCATTGCCACTGCCGTCGAGGCGATCAAGCGCGGTGCCTGCAACTACCTGTGCAAGCCGGCGGACGCCGACGACGTGCTGGCGGCGCTGCTGTCCGAGCACGCCGACCTCGACAGCCTGGTGCCGGAAAACCCGATGTCCGTGGACCGCCTGCAGTGGGAGCACATCCAGCGCGTGCTGACCGAACACGAAGGCAACATCTCCGCCACCGCCCGTGCCCTGGGCATGCACCGCCGCACCCTGCAGCGCAAACTGCAGAAGCGTCCCGTTCGCCGCTGAACCTGCGCTGAACGAATGCGGGCCGTATCTCGCGAAAAACCGGACCGATCATCTATGATCGGTTCGTGTGTGTACTTTTTTCTATCGAGCCTTATCCATGAATCAGAACGCTGAGTATTCCGCGGTCAACGACGCTGTGCGCGGGCAGTTTTTTCGCAAAGTGTGGGCGATGATCACGCCTTACTGGCGCAGTGAAGAGAAGGTCAAAGCCTGGACTCTGCTGATCGCCGTGATTGCGCTGTCGCTGATCAGCGTAGGGATCTCGGTGTGGTTCAACACCTGGTACAAGGATTTCTACAACGCGCTGCAACAAAAGGACGAGGAGGCATTCTGGCGGCTGATCCTGTATTTCTGCGGGATTGCTGCGGTGGCGATCGTCGGCGCGGTGTATCGGCTGTACCTGACGCAGATGCTGACGATCCGCTGGCGGGCATGGCTCACCGAAAAGCATTTCACCCGCTGGCTGGGTGACAAAAACTACTACCAGCTGGAGCAGGGCGGTTACACCGATAACCCGGACCAGCGGATTTCCGAAGACCTCAACAACTTCACCTCCAACACCCTTGAGCTGGGTATCGGGCTGCTGCGCAATATCGTCAGTCTGGTGTCGTTCTCGATCATCCTGTGGGGCGTGTCGGGCAGTATTGAAGTATTCGGCATCACCATTCCCGGCTACATGTTCTGGTGCGTGCTGGTTTACGCGGTGGTCGGCAGCTGGTTGACGCATTTGATCGGTCGTCGCCTGATCGGCCTGAACAACCAGCAACAACGCTTCGAAGCTGACCTGCGTTTCTCCATGGTGCGAATTCGCGAGAATGCCGAAAGCATCGCGTTGTACAACGGAGAGCCGAACGAAAACCGCCGGTTGAGCAGCCGCTTCGGGATGGTCTGGCATAACTTCTGGGACATCATGAAGGTGTCCAAGCGCCTGACGTTCTTCACCGCTGGTTACAGCCAGGCCGCGATCATCTTCCCCTTCATGGTTGCCGCCCCGCGTTACCTTTCCGGCAAGATCGAACTGGGCGAACTGATGCAAATCAGCTCGGCGTTCGGCAATGTGCAGGAAAGTTTCAGCTGGTTTATCAGTGCCTACCAGAGCCTCGCTTCCTGGCGCGCCACCTGCGATCGTCTGTTGAGCTTCCACCAGGCCATGCGTGACAACGAAGAACGTGCGCCTGCCATCGACGTCCAGAATTCGGGATCGGTGCTGAAGGTGCACAATCTCGGCCTCGACCTGGCTGAAGGTCGTCACCTGCTGACCAACGCCGACATGACCGTGAAGGAGGGCGAGCGTGTGATGCTCAGCGGTCGTTCCGGCAGCGGCAAATCGACCCTGCTACGGGCGATGGGGCATCTGTGGCCGACCGGCCACGGCAGTATTCGCCTGCCATCGGCGCGCTACCTGTTCCTGCCGCAAAAACCGTATTTGCCGATTGGCACCCTGCGTGATGTCCTCAGTTATCCACAGCCCGGCGATACCTATCCGAACGAGCGCTACGCGCAGGTGCTGGAAACCTGTCGCTTGCCGCACCTGATTGCCCGTCTCGACGAAGCCAACCACTGGCAGCGCATGTTGTCGCCGGGTGAGCAGCAGCGCCTGGCCTTCGCCCGTGCGCTGCTTTATGCACCGCAATGGCTGTACATGGATGAGGCCACCTCGGCGATGGACGAAGAAGACGAGGCCACGCTTTATCAGGCGCTGATCGACGAGTTGCCGGGGCTGAGCATCGTCAGTGTCGGCCATCGCAGCAGCCTGAAGCGCTTCCACCCTCGGCACATTCGTATCGAGAATGGCCATCTGGTGGACCAGGCTGTGACTGCATAACACCACAATCCCTCGTAGGAGCGAGCTTGCTCGCGATGGTGGCTAACGATAACGCGTGCTTCCTGAAGACACGCGGCGCTTGCCAGTCCATCGCGAGCAGGGGTGGTGGTGATCGTACAACCGCGTTGAGCTATGATGCGGTTTCAGCCGCCGATTTTTTCGAGACAGATGTTCACCATGGAAAACCCGAACGACGTACCACGCCTCCCACGCAAGCGCCGCAGCCTCGCTCAGGAACTGGTGACGGTGCTGTCGGAGCAGATCCGCGACGGCCATCTCAAGCGTGGCGACAAGTTGCCCACCGAGTCGGCCATCATGGATGCCCATGGTGTCAGCCGCACGGTGGTGCGCGAGGCGATTTCCCGTTTGCAGGCGGCAGGGCAAGTGGAAACCCGCCACGGTATCGGCACCTTCGTGCTCGACACGCCGAGCCCGAGCGGTTTCCGTATCGACCCGGCGACTGTGGTAACCCTGCGAGATGTGCTGGCGATCCTGGAACTGCGCATCAGTCTGGAAGTGGAGTCTGCCGGGCTGGCGGCGCAACGTCGCAGTCCGGAACAACTGGCCAACATGCGCGCCGCCCTCGATGCGTTGAATGAAAGTGCCGCTCACGCCAGTGACGCCGTGGCTTCGGACTTCGCCTTCCACCTCGAAATCGCGCTGTCCACCGGCAACCGCTACTTCACCGACATCATGACCCACTTGGGCACCAGCATCATTCCGCGCACACGGCTGAACTCCGCGCGTCTGGCCCATGACGACCAGCAGCACTACATGAGTCGCCTGAGCCGTGAGCACGAAGAAATCTACGACGCCATTGCCCGTCAGGATTCCGATGCGGCGCGGGCCGCCATGCGTTTGCACCTGACCAACAGCCGTGAGCGGTTGCGTCATGCCCATGAAGAGGCTGAGGCGCAGCGCGGATAAGAAATCTGACTCCGGTAATCCCTCGCCTGATCTGCCGCCATCGCGAGCAAGCTCGCTCCCACAGTGTCTTGTGTCGATCGTAGAGTCGAGATCACACACAGCCCCCTGTGGGAGCGAGCTTGCTCGCGATTGGGCCGTAAGCCACACCAGAAAAAGCCTCGTTCCTACTGATTTCTCTTCTGACAACGTATCTCTGATACGCCTACGGTCGCGACTTTTTTCCTCCGCGCTCTTAGGTCGGAGAGCCTCTGATTTGCTGGTTTCCTGATCCGTTTGTCCAACAATTTTCACCCGCAGCGATGAAATGCAGTTGACGGTTGTATTTTAAGTTGTACGATGACCTACAACTTCAGCGCAGGCTGAACGGTTTTCTCACACAACGTCGCAATCCAGGGTGTTCGAATAATGAATCCACAAGAACTGAAGTCCATCCTCTCTTCCGGTCTGCTGTCTTTCCCGGTTACCGATTTCAATGCACAGGGCGACTTCAACCGCGCGGGTTACATCAAGCGTCTGGAATGGCTGGCCCCATACGGCGCCTCGGCTCTGTTCGCCGCAGGCGGCACCGGTGAGTTCTTCTCTCTGGCGGCCAGCGAATATTCGCAAATCATCAAGACTGCGGTCGACACTTGCGCCACCAGCGTGCCAATCCTGGCGGGTGTCGGCGGTTCGACCCGCCAGGCGATCGAATACGCACAGGAAGCCGAGCGTCTGGGCGCCAAAGGTCTGCTGCTGCTGCCGCACTACCTGACCGAAGCCAGCCAGGATGGCGTTGCCGCCCACGTTGAAGCCGTGTGCAAGTCGGTCAACATCGGCGTGGTGGTCTACAACCGTAACGTCTGCCGCCTGACCGCGCCGCTGCTGGAACGTCTGGCCGAGCGCTGCCCGAACCTGATCGGCTACAAGGATGGCCTGGGTGATATCGAGTTGATGGTGTCGATCCGTCGCCGCCTCGGTGATCGCTTCAGCTACCTGGGTGGCTTGCCGACCGCCGAAGTCTACGCCGCGGCCTACAAGGCCCTGGGCGTGCCGGTCTACTCCTCGGCGGTGTTCAACTTCATTCCGAAAACCGCGATGGACTTCTACCACGCGATCGCTCGCGAAGATCACGCCACCGTCGGCAAGATCATCGACGACTTCTTCCTGCCGTACCTGGACATCCGTAACCGCAAAGCCGGTTATGCCGTAAGCATCGTCAAGGCCGGGGCAAAAATTGCCGGCTACGACGCAGGTCCTGTGCGTGCACCGCTGACCGATCTGACCGGCGAAGAGTACGAAATGCTCGCCGCGCTGATCGACAAGCAGGGTGCGCAGTAACACATCCGTTCAAGTAAGGCCGCTGAGCAATCAGCGGCCTTTTGCGTGAGGAGATCTCAAAGTGGCAGATACAAAGCGTTTCGATAACTACATCAACGGCGAATGGGTTGCCGGCGGCGATTATTCGACCAACATCAACCCGTCCGAACTGACCGACGCCATCGGCGACTACGCCAAGGCTGATCTGGCTCAGGTCCACGCTGCCATCGACGCCGCCCGTGCCGCGTTCCCGGCCTGGTCCACGTCCGGTATTCAGGCGCGTCACGATTCCCTGGATAAAGTCGGCACTGAGATCCTCGCCCGTCGCGAAGAACTCGGCACCCTGCTGGCCCGGGAAGAGGGCAAGACCCTGCCTGAAGCCATCGGCGAAGTGACCCGCGCCGGCAATATCTTCAAGTTCTTCGCCGGCGAGTGCCTGCGCCTGTCCGGCGACTACCTGCCGTCGGTGCGTCCGGGCGTCAACGTTGAAGTCACTCGCGAAGCTTTGGGCGTGGTCGGTCTGATCACCCCGTGGAACTTCCCGATCGCCATCCCGGCATGGAAAATCGCCCCGGCCCTGGCCTACGGCAACTGCGTCGTGCTCAAACCCGCAGACCTGGTTCCAGGTTGCGCCTGGGCCCTGGCCGAAATCATCTCCCGCGCAGGCTTCCCGGCCGGTGTGTTCAACCTGGTGATGGGCAGCGGTCGCGTGGTGGGCGATGCACTGGTCCACAGCCCGAAAGTCGACGGCATCAGCTTCACAGGCTCCGTGGGCGTGGGTCGTCAGATCGCTGTCAGCTGTGTATCGCGCCAGGCCAAAGTCCAGTTGGAAATGGGCGGCAAGAACCCGCAGATCATTCTCGACGACGCCGACCTCAAGCAAGCGGTCGAGTTGTCAGTGCAGAGCGCGTTCTACTCCACCGGCCAGCGTTGCACCGCTTCCAGCCGCTTTATCGTCACCGCCGGGATTCACGACCAGTTCGTCGAAGCCATGGCCGAGCGCATGAAGTCGATCAAGGTCGGCCATGCATTGAAGGCGGGTACCGATATCGGTCCGGTGGTCTCGCAAGCGCAACTCGAGCAGGACATGAAGTACATCGACATCGGCCAGTCCGAAGGTGCGCGTCTGGTCAGCGGCGGTGGTCTGGTGACGTGCGACACCGAGGGCTACTTCCTCGCGCCAACCCTGTTTGCCGACAGCGAAGCTTCGATGCGCATCAGCCAGGAAGAGATCTTCGGCCCGGTGGCCAACATCGTCCGCGTCGCCGATTACGAAGCCGCGCTGGCCATGGCCAACGACACCGAGTTCGGGCTGTCGGCGGGCATTGCCACCACCTCGCTGAAGTACGCCAACCACTTCAAACGCCACTCCCAGGCCGGGATGGTGATGGTCAACCTGCCGACCGCCGGTGTGGATTACCACGTTCCGTTCGGTGGGCGTAAAGGTTCATCCTATGGATCACGTGAGCAAGGTCGCTATGCGCAAGAGTTCTACACGGTCGTGAAGACCAGCTACATCGGTTCGTAACAAGAAACACCGCGGTATTGGCAACGATACCGCGCTCCCTGTAGGAGCGAGCTCTGCTCGCGATGGTCTCGAGATCGCGAAGTTCAGCCTGATGTCCAGCGTCATCGTTGACGACCATCGCGAACAAGCTCGCTCCTACAAAGCACCGTTATTACCCGCATAAAAATAATCAGTGGGAGTACATCTACATGCAATCGACCCAGAAGCCGACTCACGTCCGCTATTTGATCCTGCTCATGCTGTTTCTGGTGACCACAATCAACTACGCCGACCGGGCTACCATCGCAATCGCTGGCTCCAGCCTGCAAAAAGACCTCGGCATCGACGCCGTGACCCTCGGCTACATCTTCTCCGCATTCGGTTGGGCCTATGTGGCCGGGCAAATCCCCGGCGGCTGGCTACTGGACCGTTTTGGCTCGAAAAAAATCTACGCATTGAGCATCTTCACCTGGTCGCTGTTCACCGTGCTGCAAGGCTTCGTCGGTGAGTTCGGCATGTCCACTGCGGTGGTTGCGCTGTTCATGCTGCGCTTCCTGGTGGGCCTGGCTGAAGCGCCGTCTTTCCCTGGTAACGCCCGAATCGTTGCGGCGTGGTTCCCGACTGCTGAACGCGGTACGGCCTCGGCGATCTTCAACTCGGCGCAATACTTCGCCACCGTGCTGTTCGCTCCGCTGATGGGCTGGATCGTCTATTCCTTCGGCTGGGAGCACGTGTTCATCGTCATGGGTATCCTGGGCATCATCTTCTCGCTGGTCTGGCTGAAAGTGATCTACAGCCCGCGCGAACACCCACGGATCAACGATGCTGAGTTCAAGCACATCTCCGAAAACGGCGGCATGGTCGACATGGACCAGAAGGGCAAGAAGTCCGACGGTCCGAAGTGGGATTACATCCGCCAGTTACTGACCAACCGCATGATGCTCGGCGTGTACCTGGGCCAGTACTGCATCAATGGCATCACTTACTTCTTCCTGACCTGGTTCCCGGTGTACCTGGTGCAGGAGCGCGGCATGACCATCCTCAAGGCCGGTTTCATCGCGTCCTTGCCGGCAATCTGCGGCTTCATCGGTGGTGTACTCGGCGGGGTGATTTCCGATTACCTGTTGCGCAAGGGCCATTCCCTGACCTTCGCCCGCAAGGCGCCGATCATTGCTGGCCTGCTGGTTTCCAGCAGCATCGTGGCGTGCAACTACGTGGACGTAGAATGGATGGTCGTCGGCTTCATGGCCCTGGCGTTCTTCGGCAAAGGCGTCGGCGCACTGGGCTGGGCCGTGGTGTCCGACACTTCGCCGAAGCAGATCGCCGGTCTGAGCGGTGGCCTGTTCAACACCTTCGGTAACATTGCTTCGATCACCACTCCAATCGTGATCGGTTACATCATCAGCTCCACCGGTTCATTCAAGTGGGCGTTGGTGTTCGTCGGTTGCAACGCACTGGTTGCGGTGTTCAGCTACCTGGTGATCGTGGGCCCGATCAAGCGCGTGGTGCTCAAAGAACCACCAGCGAACGGTACTGAAGCCCCAGGCAAATTGTCTCAAGCGCATTCCTGAGGAGCGGCGTCATGCAGTTGATTGAACATTCCGACTCGCCGCGCTACATCCGCCTGCACGAGCGGGACAACGTAGTGATCGTGGTCAATGATCAGGGCGTACCGGCCGGCACCGAGTTTGCGGACGGTCTGGTTACCGTGGATTTCGTGCCGCAGAGCCACAAGGTCACCCTGGAAGACATTCCCGAAGGTGGCCAGGTGATTCGTTATGGCCAGGTCATTGGTTATGCCTTGCAGCCGATTCCCCGAGGCAGTTGGGTCAAGGAAGATCAACTGCGCATGCCGACCGCGCCACCGCTGGACAGCCTGCCGCTGTCCACCGACGTGCCGGTCGCGCAGGCACCGCTGGAAGGCTTCACCTTCGAGGGTTATCGCAATGCCGACGGCACCGTCGGCACGCGCAACATTCTTGGCATCACTACCACCGTGCAGTGCGTGACCGGAGTGCTGGATCATGCGGTTAAGCGCATCAAGGACGAGCTGCTGCCCAAGTACCCGCACGTCGATGATGTGGTGGCGCTGACCCACAGCTACGGCTGTGGCGTGGCCATCACCGCCACCGACGCGTACATCCCGATCCGCACCGTGCGCAACCTGGCACGCAACCCGAACCTGGGTGGCGAAGCCTTGGTGATCAGCCTGGGCTGCGAGAAATTGCAGGCCGGGCAAGTGATGCACGAGAACGACAGCTCGGTGGATTTGAGCGAGCCATGGCTGTACCGCTTGCAGGATTCCAGTCACGGCTTCACCGAGATGATCGAGCAGATCATGGAACTGGCCGAGACGCGCTTGAAGAAGCTCGATCAACGTCGTCGGGAAACCGTGCCGGCATCCGAGTTGATCCTGGGCATGCAATGCGGTGGCAGTGATGCGTTCTCCGGCATCACCGCCAACCCGGCGCTCGGTTATGCCTCTGACCTGCTGCTGCGGGCCGGTGCGACGGTGATGTTCTCCGAAGTCACCGAAGTGCGCGATGCGATTTATCTGCTGACCTCCCGCGCGGAAAACCAGGACGTCGCCCAGGAGCTGGTACGGGAAATGGACTGGTACGACCGCTACCTGGCCAAGGGCGAGGCGGATCGTAGTGCCAACACCACGCCGGGCAACAAGAAGGGCGGGTTGTCGAACATTGTCGAGAAATCCCTGGGATCGATCGTCAAGTCCGGCAGCAGCGCGATCAACGGCGTGCTTGGCCCTGGCGAGCGTTTCAAGCGCAAAGGCCTGATCTTCTGCGCGACCCCGGCCAGCGACTTTGTCTGCGGGACCTTGCAGTTGGCGGCGGGGATGAACCTGCACGTGTTCACCACCGGTCGTGGCACGCCTTACGGGCTGGCCATGGCGCCGGTGGTGAAGGTCTCTACCCGGACCGAACTGGCGCAACGCTGGCCGGACCTGATCGACATCGACGCAGGGCGCATTGCCACCGGCCGCGCTTCCATCGAAGATCTTGGCTGGGAGTTGTTCCACTACTATCTGGACGTGGCGAGCGGCAAGAAGCAGACGTGGGCCGAGCAGCACAAACTGCATAACGACATCACCCTGTTCAATCCGGCGCCGATCACTTAAGACCGAGTCGCCTGCTTCGCGAGCAAGCCCGCTCCCACACTGGTTTTTCGCCGTGCACAGATTTTGTGTTCGACACTGATCAAATGTGGGAGCGGGCTTGCTCGCGAAGGCGATCCAGCAGGCGCCGAAGTCTTCAGTGGCTTATCATTAGCCCCCTAACGACGCCCACCCCAAGGTCCTCCCGGCATGCTGGCAATTTTCCTCGAAACCCTGAACATCACCGCGCCGGTGTTCGTCATGCTGTTTCTGGGGGTGCTGCTCAAGCGCATCGACTGGATCAACGACAATTTCATCCACACCGCGTCAGCATTGGTGTTCAACGTCACCATGCCGGCGTTGCTGTTTTTGGGCATCCTGCATGCCGACCTGCACGCGGCGTTGCAGCCGGCGCTGCTGATCTATTTTTCCCTTGCGACCCTGGTGTGTTTTGCCATCGCCTGGGTTTGGGCGATCTGGAAGTGCCCGCGGGAAGATCGGGGGATCTACACCCAAGGTGCCTTTCGCGGTAACAACGGGGTCATTGGCCTGGCGCTGGCGGCAAGCATGTACGGCGACTACGGGATTTCCCTCGGAGCGATCCTGGCGGCGCTGGTGATCCTGTTCTACAACACCCTTTCGACCATCGTGCTGGCGGTGTACAGCCCGGTGATCAAGTCCGATCCGTGGAGCATCTGCAAAAGCGTGTTCAGCAATCCGCTGATCATCAGCGTGATTGCGGCTGCACCCTTCGCCTACTTCAAGATCGGCTTGCCCGGTTGGCTGGAAACCTCCGGCCAGTACCTGGCGCAAACCACGTTGCCGCTGGCGCTGATCTGCATCGGCGGCACGCTGTCGCTGGCGGCGCTGCGCAAAAGCGGTTCGATGGCGTTCAGTTCGAGCCTGGTGAAAATGCTCGGTCTGCCGATCCTGGCGACACTCGGTGCGTGGCTCTGGGGCTTCCGTGGTGCGGAGCTGGGGATTCTGTTTTTGTACTTCGGCAGCCCGACAGCAGCGGCCAGTTTCGTCATGGCCCGGGCGGCGGATGGCAATCACGAACTGGCGGCGGCGATTATCGTGATCACCACGTTGATGGCGGCGGTGACCACCAATATCGGGGTCTTTTTGTTGCAGTGGGGTGGGTGGATTTAGCTTCCGGATTGTCGCTGTGCTTTAGGGTCTCATCGCGAGCAAGCTCGCTCCCACAGGTTTCTTTGTTGTTGATCAAATTCTATTCACACCGAAGATCCCCTGTGGGAGCGAGCTTGCTCGCGATGGCGCCAGATCAGGCCGCCTGAATTTCAATGACTCACTCTGGCTTCTGGTAACTGTCGATCACTTCCTGCGCCGCCCGAAACGCATCAATCGCCGCCGGCACACCGGCATACACCGCGCAATGCAGCAGCGCCTCGCGAATCTCATCCACAGTGCAGCCGTTGTTCAGCGCACCGCGCACGTGACCTTTCAGCTCCTGCGGGCACTTGAGTGCAGTCAGGGCGGCAAGGGTGATCAGGCTGCGGGTTTTCAGCGGCAGGCCTTCGCGATTCCACACGCCGCCCCAGGCGTGTTCATTGACGAAGTCCTGCAGCGGCTGGGTGAACTCGGTGGCGTTGCCCAGTGCGCGGTCGACGAAGGCGTCGCCCATCACTTGGCGGCGGACTTCAACGCCGGGTTTTTTATTCTCGGTCATGGGACTTCCTTCTTATGGTGTTGGCGACGCCAGGCGCGTAGTGACGTGAACAGCAAAAACGCTACCAGCGCTGGCAGGACGAATAACAGCATCAAGTGTTCCAGCTTGCCGGCCAGTGGCATGCCGGTGGTGAACGACACCACGTGCAGCCCATACGCCAGGTACAAACCCAGAAACAGCAGGCCTTCGGCGCGGGTCACCCGATAGCCGGAGTAGAACACCGGCAGGCACAGCGCCGCGATGCCGAGCATCACCGGCAGGTCGAAATCCAGGGCGTTGGGCGACACCGACAACGGTGACGGTGCCACGAGCGCGGTAAAGCCGAGCACGCCCAGGAGGTTGAACAGGTTGCTGCCAATCACGTTGCCCACGGCAATATCGCGTTCGCCGCGTATAGCCGCGATCAACGAAGTGGCGAGCTCAGGCAGTGAGGTGCTGACGGCGACGATGGTCAGGCCGATGATCCGCTCCGACAACCCAAGGTCGGTAGCGACCGCAACGGCCGCCCCCAGCAGCAAGTGCCCTGCGTACACCAGCATCGCCAGTCCGGCGACGATCATCAGCAGGCTGCTCAGCCATGGCGCCTGGCCGTTGTGATCATGGCTCGATACCGGGCGTGCCGAGTGTCGCGACTGACGCAGCAACAAGCCCAGGTAAATCGCCAGAGCCGTCAGCAACATCACGCCGTCGGCCCGGGTCAGTTCTTCATTCCAGGCGAGTACGAACACCAACAGGCTGGCGCCGATCATCAACGGAATATCCAGACGCACCAATTGTCGGGAAACCCGCAGCGGAATGATCAGCGCAGACAACCCGAGGGTGACGAGGATGTTGAAAATGCTGCTGCCGATCACACTGCCGACGGCGATGTCGGCATTGTGCGCCAGGGTCGCTTGCAGGCTGACCGCCATCTGCGGTGCGCTGCTGCCGAGGGCAACGATGGTCAGGCCGATGATCAGCGGTCGTACGTGCAACCGTGCGGCGATGCGTACGGCGGCGCGCACCATCAATTCGGCGCCGACAATCAGCAGGAGCAATCCGCTGAGCAATTCGATCACGCTGATCAGGGGTAAATCGGCTAATCCGAAAATGATCGGGGCTCCATCGGTCAGTCGTCGAGGGCTTGCACGCGAACCCGCGCGGTGCCGCTGCGCAGCATGCCCAGGCGCTCGGCGGCTTCCTTGGACAGGTCGATCAGGCGGCCCCGGGTGTGCGGCCCGCGATCATTGATGCGCACCACGCAGGATTTGTCGTTATTCAGATTGGTGACCTTCACCCGTGTACCGAAGGGTAGCTGGCGATGGGCGGCGGTCATGGAATTCATGTTGAAACGCTCGCCGTTGGCGGTGCGTTTGCCTTGGTGTTTGGCGCCGTAGTACGAAGCCACGCCGGTTTTGTCGTAGCCATGCGGATCGACGGTGTCGGTGCTGGCGCAACCGGCCAGGAGCGAAAGGAGGGCGCAGGCGCCGAGCAGACGTTTCATTTGGGTGTTCCAAAAAACAAATGTGGGAGCGGGCTTGCTCGCGAATGCATTCTGACAGTCAACATTGAATTGAGTGCCGAACCGCATTCGCGAGCAAGCCCGCTCCCACAGGGGAATGGAGCCAGTGAGTCGGGCTGGCTCCATTCTCATCAGCCTTCGAGCTTGCTTTTGAGCAGTTCGTTGACCTGTTGCGGGTTGGCCTTGCCTTTGGAGGCTTTCATGGCCTGACCGACGAAGAAGCCGAACATCTTGCCGCGCTTGGCTTCGTCTGCCGCGCGGTATTGTTCGACCTGCTCGGCGTTGGCCGCGAGCATTTCGTCCAGCACCGCCGAGATGGCGCCGGTGTCGGTCACTTGCTTGAGGCCGCGCTTGTCGATGATCTCGTCTGCGCTGCCTTCGCCGTTGGCCATCGCTTCAAACACCACTTTGGCGATCTTGCCGGAGATAGTGTTGTCCTTGATGCGCAGCAGCATGCCGCCCAGAAGCTCGGCGGAAACCGGCGACTCTTCGATGTCCAGGCCTTGCTTGTTGAGCAGGCTGCCCAACTCGACCATCACCCAGTTCGCCGCCAGTTTGGCGTCGCCGCCGATGCTCGCGACTTTCTCGAAGTAATCGGCTTGCTCGCGGCTGGTGGCCAGCACGCTGGCGTCGTAGACCGACAGACCGAACTGCTCCTGGAAGCGCTCGCGCTTTTGCGGTGGCAATTCCGGCAGGGTGGCGCGCACGTCGTCGAGGAAGGAGTTCTCGATGACCACCGGCAGCAGGTCCGGATCGGGGAAGTAACGGTAGTCGTTGGCTTCCTCTTTGCTGCGCATTGGACGGGTCTCGTCCTTGTTCGGGTCGTACAGGCGAGTCTGCTGAATCACCTTGCCGCCGTCTTCGATCAATTCGATCTGACGCTGGATTTCGCTGTTGATCGCCTTCTCGATGAAGCGGAACGAGTTGACGTTCTTGATCTCGCAGCGGGTGCCGAACTCGACCTGACCTTTCGGGCGGATCGACACGTTGCAGTCGCAACGCAGCGAACCTTCAGCCATGTTGCCGTCGCAGATCCCTAAGTAACGCACCAGGGCGTGGATCGCCTTGACATAAGCCACGGCTTCCTTGGCACTGCGCATGTCCGGCTCGGAAACGATTTCCAGCAGCGGCGTGCCGGCACGGTTCAGGTCGATGCCGGTGGCGCCGCTGAATTCTTCGTGCAGGCTCTTGCCGGCGTCTTCTTCCAGGTGCGCGCGGGTGATGCCGACACGTTTGACCGTGCCGTCCTCGAGGGCGATGTCCAGGTGGCCCTTGCCGACGATCGGCAGCTCCATCTGGCTGATCTGGTAGCCCTTGGGCAAATCCGGGTAGAAGTAGTTTTTACGGGCGAACACGTTGTGCTGGCCGATCTCGGCGTCAATCGCCAGACCGAACATCACCGCCATGCGTACCGCTTCCTGGTTCAGCACCGGCAATACGCCCGGCATGCCCAGGTCTACCAGGCTGGCCTGGGTGTTCGGCTCGGAACCGAAGGTGGTGGAACTACCGGAAAAGATTTTCGACCGGGTGGTGAGCTGGGTATGAATCTCCAGCCCGATCACGACTTCCCATTGCATGTGTGTCTCCTCAGAAGCCGGTTGGGGTGCGGGTGTGCCAGTCAGTGTTCAACTGATACTGGTGGGCAACGTTCAACAGGCGACCCTCCTGGAAATACGGAGCGAGCAATTGCACGCCGACCGGCAGGCCGTCGACAAAACCGGCCGGCATCGACAGGCCGGGCAGGCCTGCGAGGTTGGCGGTGATGGTGTAGACGTCTTCCAGGTACGCAGCGACCGGGTCGCTGTTCTTGGCGCCAAGCTTCCAGGCCGGGTTCGGCGTGGTTGGGCCGAGGATGATGTCGACCTCATTGAAGGCGGCCATGAAGTCGTTCTTGATCAAGCGACGTATCTTCTGCGCCTTCAGGTAGTAGGCGTCGTAGTAACCGGCGGACAGGGCGTAGGCACCGACCATGATCCGGCGCTGCACTTCTGTCCCGAAACCTTCGCCACGGGAGCGCTTGTACAGGTCTTCCAGGTTTTTCGGGTCTGCGCAACGGTAGCCGAAACGTACGCCGTCGAAACGCGACAGGTTGGAGGACGCTTCCGCCGGGGCGATCACGTAGTACGCAGGAATCGCGTGCTGCATGTTCGGCAGGCTGATTTCCTTGACCACGGCGCCGAGTTTTTTCAGCTCTTCGACGCTGGCCATGACCAGGTCGGCAATGCGCGGGTCGAGACCGGCGCTGAAGTACTCTTTCGGCACACCGATACGCAGGCCTTGCAGCGAACCGTTGAGGCTGGCGCTGTAGTCCGGCACGGGTTCGTCGATGCTGGTGGAGTCGTTCGGATCGAAGCCGGCCATACCTTGCAACAAAATCGCGCAGTCTTCGGCAGTGCGCGCCAACGGGCCGCCCTGATCGAGGCTGGAGGCGTAAGCGATCATGCCCCAGCGCGATACGCGACCGTACGTCGGTTTCAGGCCGGTGAGGTTGGTCAATGCCGCTGGCTGGCGGATCGAGCCGCCAGTGTCGGTGCCGGTAGCCGCAGGCAGCAGACGAGCGGCAACCGCCGCCGCCGAACCGCCGGACGAACCACCCGGAACGTGTTCCAGGTTCCACGGGTTTTTCACCGCGCCGTAATAGCTCGACTCGTTGGCCGAACCCATGGCGAACTCGTCCATGTTGGTCTTGCCCAGAGTCACGGCGCCGGCAGCGGCCAGCTTGGCGACGACGGTGGCGTCGTACGGGGCCTTGAAGTTGTCGAGCATCTTCGAGCCGCAGCTGGTGCGAATGCCCTGGGTGCAGAACAGGTCCTTGTGGGCGATCGGCGCGCCGAGCAGGGCGCCGCTCTCACCATTGGCCCGGCGGGCGTCAGCGGCTTTCGCCTGCGTCAGCGCCAGGTCTTCGGTGAGGCTGATGAAACTGTTGAGCTGCGGATCAAGCTGGGCGATGCGCGCCAGCAGGACCTTGGTCAGCTCTTCGGAGGAAAACTTTTTATCGGCGAGTCCGCGGGCGATCTCGGCCAGAGTCAATTGATGCATTGCAGGCTCTTTCCCTATTAGTCGATGACTTTCGGAACCAGGTACAGGCCGTTTTCGACCGCTGGTGCGATGGACTGGTAGGCCTCGCGGTGATTGGTCTCGGTCACGACGTCTGCGCGCAGGCGCTGGCTGGCTTCCAGTGGGTGGGCCAGCGGTTCGATACCATCGGTATTGACCGCCTGCATTTCGTCGACCAGCCCGAGAATGCTGTTAAGGGCCGAAGTGATGTGTGGAAGATCGGCATCATTAAGGCCAAGGCAGGCCAGATGAGCGATTTTTTCCACGTCGGAGCGTTCAAGCGCCATTGGGATTCTCCAGTGGAAAACAAAACGGACGGCGTCCGTGTGTTAGATTGTCGGAACACTACCGCACTTCTACGGTCATAAGGCCGCGATTGTGGGGCTTGGTGCACAGAAAAGCGGCCAATTTAACATATTGGCGCCTTGCCCAAAATCCCTGTCGTTGTTAGAGTTTGCCGCACTTTTTTACCCACGCGTTGCCTAGGGTCCCTTTCCCATGTTCAAGAAACTGCGTGGCATGTTTTCCAGCGATCTTTCCATTGACCTGGGCACTGCCAACACCCTTATTTACGTGCGCGAGCGCGGTATCGTCCTGAATGAGCCCTCCGTTGTGGCCATTCGGACACACGGTAACCAGAAAAGTGTCGTTGCTGTCGGCACCGAAGCCAAGCGCATGCTGGGTCGTACGCCGGGCAACATTGCTGCCATTCGTCCGATGAAAGACGGCGTGATCGCCGACTTCAGCGTGTGCGAAAAAATGCTGCAGTACTTCATCAACAAGGTTCACGAAAACAGCTTCCTGCAGCCTAGCCCACGCGTGTTGATCTGCGTTCCATGCAAATCCACCCAGGTTGAGCGTCGTGCCATCCGTGAATCGGCCCTTGGCGCCGGTGCCCGTGAAGTGTTCCTGATCGAAGAGCCAATGGCCGCTGCGATCGGTGCCGGCCTGCCGGTTGAAGAAGCTCGCGGTTCGATGGTCGTGGATATCGGTGGCGGTACCACTGAAATCGCGCTGATCTCCCTGAACGGTGTGGTTTACGCCGAATCCGTACGTGTGGGCGGCGACCGCTTCGACGAAGCGATCATCACCTACGTGCGTCGCAACTACGGCAGCCTGATCGGTGAATCCACCGCCGAGCGCATCAAGCAGGAAATCGGTACCGCGTATCCGGGCGGCGAAGTTCGCGAAGTCGACGTTCGCGGCCGTAACCTGGCCGAAGGCGTTCCACGCGCATTCACCCTGAACTCCAACGAAGTGCTGGAAGCTCTGCAAGAGTCCCTGGCAACCATCGTTCAGGCCGTGAAAAGCGCCCTGGAGCAATCGCCTCCGGAGCTGGCTTCCGATATCGCCGAACGTGGCCTGGTACTGACCGGTGGTGGCGCCTTGCTGCGTGACCTGGACAAATTGCTGGCCCAGGAAACCGGTCTGCCGGTGATCGTTGCCGAAGACCCGCTGACCTGCGTTGCTCGCGGCGGTGGCCGTGCATTGGAAATGATGGATAAACACACCATGGACCTGCTTTCCAGCGAATAAGTCGCCGGATTGCCTCTATGCTGTTGAGCGCGCAGGCAGCACTTTGCAGTGCTGCCTGTTCGCGTTTATCTTCTGTCAGTCTGCATCCAGGCCGGATTGCTGCCGTATGAATAAACAGAACATTTGCCTGGGAGGAGCGGCTTATTAAACCGCTTTTCACCAAGGGCCCTTCACTTGGCGTGCGCCTGTTGGTGCTGGTCGTGCTATCGGTCGCGCTGATGGTGGTCGATGCCCGTTTCAGTCTGCTCAAGCCTGCACGCAGCCAGATGTCGCTGGTGCTGATGGACGCCTACTGGATCACCGACCTGCCCGGACGACTGTGGGAAGGCGTTGCCAGTCAGTTTGGCAGCCGGACCGAACTCGTCGCCGAAAACGAAAAACTCAAGACCGAGAACCTGCTGTTGCAGGGGCGCATGCAGAAGCTTGCCGCCCTGACCGAGCAGAACGTTCGGCTGCGCGAGTTGCTCAACTCTTCGGCCCTGGTCAACGAGAAGGTCGAAGTGGCCGAGTTGATCGGCATGGACCCCAACCCCTTCACCCATCGCATCATCATCAATAAAGGTGAGCGCGATGGCGTGGTCCTCGGTCAGCCGGTACTCGATGCCCGTGGCCTGATGGGGCAGGTGGTCGAGTTGATGCCCTACACCTCCCGCGTCTTGCTGCTGACCGATACCACCCACAGCATTCCGGTGCAGGTGAACCGTAACGGTTTGCGGGCGATTGCCAGCGGCACCGGCAACCCGGAACGTCTCGAGTTGCGGCATGTGGCCGATACCGCCGACATCAAGGAGGGCGACCTGCTGGTCAGCTCCGGCCTCGGTCAGCGTTTCCCGGCGGGTTATCCGGTGGCGACGGTCAAGGAAGTGATTCACGATTCCGGCCAACCGTTTGCCATTGTCCGCGCCGTTCCGACCGCCGCCTTGAACCGTAGCCGTTACCTGTTGCTGGTGTTCAGCGACAACCGGACTGCCGAAGAGCGCGTCAACGCTGCCGCCCAGGCCCAGGAAAGCCTGGATGCGCAGGGCGGTGGGCCGATCATTCCGTCGACGGTTCCGAAACCGGTCAGCCCCGCGGTACCCGCTGTACCGGCCGCCGCACCGGCGATTCCTGCGACGGCGGCGCCTGCGGCCACCGCGCCAGCCAAGCCAACCACCACGCCAGCCAAGCCTGCGGCCTCGCATGCTGCGGCGGCTAAACCGCCGGCGGCGCAACCCGCTGCCGCGAAGCCTGCCGCCAAACCGCCAGTGTCCGCGCCGGTCACTCCAGTGGGGAGAGAATAATGGGCGGTGTGAAAGCATCCCGAAACGGCTGGATAGTCTGGCTGACGTTCGCCGTCGGTCTGCTGTTGAGCGTTTCGCCTCTGCCGCAATTCATGGAAATCCTGCGCCCGCTGTGGCTGGCCTTGTTGCTGGCATTCTGGGCGTTGAACCTGCCGCAGACCGTCGGGATGGTGACGGCGTTTTGCCTGGGGCTGGCTGAAGACGTGCTCTACGGTACCTTGCTGGGTCAGAATGCCTTGATCCTGACGCTCATCACCTATCTGGTGCTGGCGCTGCAGCAACGCCTGCGGATGTTCCCGATGTGGCAGCAGAGCTTGGTGATCCTGGTGATCTTCGGCCTCGCCCAGCTAGTACAGCTGTGGCTCAGTGCCTTGACCGGCAATCGTCAGCCGACGTTGGCGCTGGTGCTGCCGGCACTGGTCAGTGCGCTGCTCTGGCCCTGGATCAGTTTCGGTTTGCGCGGACTGCGTCGACGCTACAAAATCAATTAATTCGCTCAGGCATTGGACAGGGAGAGGTCTTGATGAAACGGTTGTACCTCGCCTCTGGTTCACCGCGTCGACGTGAATTGCTCACGCAGATCGGCGTTGCGTTCTGCGCCGTCAGTGCGGACATCGATGAAACTCCTTTAGCTCAAGAATCCCCATCGGCCTACGTCGAGCGTCTGGCTCGCGGCAAGGCCGAGGCCGGGCGCGGCGTCGTCGTGTCTGACGAACCATTCTGCGTGCTCGGTGCCGATACCGCCGTGGTGCTCGATGGAAAAATTCTCGGCAAACCGGTTGATCAAGCGGATGCGTGCGCCATGCTGACGATGCTGTCAGGGTGTGAACATGAAGTCCTGACCGCGATTGCCGTGCTCGATGGCGGACGTTGCGAATCCCGGGTTGTCACCAGCCGGGTGCGTTTTCGAGATATCAGTCGTGAGGAAGCCGCAGCCTACTGGGCCAGCGGCGAACCACGGGACAAGGCGGGCGGTTATGGCATTCAAGGACTGGGTGCGGTGTTTGTCGCCGGGCTCGATGGAAGTTATTCAGCGGTGGTCGGACTACCGCTTTGCGAAACCGCGGAACTGCTCGGCCATTTCGGCATACCCTGTTGGCAACCCCGGAACGCACACCAAGCAACGTTCTGAACAGATGCGGCCATTATCGTGAACATGCCTGAACGAGACCCTGCCATGAGTGAAGAGATTCTGATCAACATCACGCCGATGGAGTCGCGCGTGGCGGTGGTCGAAAACGGTGTCCTGCAAGAGGTCCACGTCGAGCGTACGCAAAAGCGCGGGATCGTCGGCAACATCTATAAAGGCAAAGTCGTGCGGGTATTGCCTGGAATGCAGGCGGCATTCGTCGATATCGGCCTGGACCGTGCCGCGTTCATTCATGCGTCGGAAATTTCCGTGCGAGAAGGCCCGGCGGTCGAGAGCATCAGTGCACTGGTGCACGAGGGCCAGAGCCTGGTGGTGCAGGTGACCAAGGATCCGATCGGTTCCAAAGGCGCACGCCTGACCACCCAGCTTTCGATTCCTTCACGTTATCTGGTGTACATGCCGCGCACGGCCCATGTCGGCATTTCTCTGAAGATCGAAGACGAAGCCGAGCGCGAACGCCTCAAACAGGTGGTCACTGATTGCGTGGCCAAGGAAGGTATCAAGGAAGCTGGCGGTTTCATCCTGCGCACGGCAGCCGAAGGTGCCGGCGCGGATGAAATCCTCATGGACATCCGTTATCTGCGCCGTCTCTGGGATCAGATCAACGCCCAGATCAAAACCATCAGTGCGCCTAGCGTAATCTACGAAGACCTCGGTCTGGCGCTGCGCACCCTGCGTGATCTGGTGAGCCCGAAAATCGAGAAGATCCGCATCGACTCCCGGGAAACCTTTCAGAAAACCACGCAATTCGTCGCCGAACTGATGCCCGAGATTGCTGACCGCCTGGAGCACTACCCGGGCGAGCGGCCGATTTTCGACCTGTATGGCGTCGAAGACGAAATCCAGAAGGCACTCGAACGCAAGGTCCCGCTCAAGTCCGGCGGTTATCTGGTGGTCGATCCGGCGGAAGCCATGAGCACCATCGACGTCAATACCGGGGCGTTTGTCGGCCACCGCAATCTCGAAGAGACCATCTTCAAGACCAACCTCGAAGCCGCGACGGCCATCGCCCGTCAATTGCGCCTGCGTAACCTGGGCGGAATCATCATCATCGACTTCATCGACATGGAAGATGAAGAGCACCAGCGCCAGGTGTTGCGCACGCTCGAAAAGCAACTGGAGCGCGATCACGCCAAGACCAACATCATCGGTATCACCGAGCTGGGCCTGGTGCAGATGACCCGCAAGCGCACTCGAGAAAGCCTTGAACAGGTGTTGTGCGAGCCGTGCAATGCCTGTCAGGGACGGGGCAAGCTCAAGACCCCGGAAACCGTTTGCTACGAAATCTTCCGTGAAATCCTGCGCGAGGCTCGCGCCTATCAGGCGGAAGGCTATCGTGTATTGGCAAACCAGAAAGTGGTGGACCGCCTGCTCGACGAAGAGTCGGGCAACGTTGCCGAACTGGAAGGGTTTATCGGGCGCACCATCCGCTTCCAGGTCGAAACCATGTATTCCCAGGAACAATACGACGTGGTGCTGCTCTGAAGCGTTTTGTTTTGATTGTTCGAGAATGGCTGGCCTCAGCTTTTTGCAAAACTTTTGCCATGGGGGCCACCTGACATGGACCGTCTGACACGCATATTGGCCGCACTGACCCGCTGGGGTCTGGGCCTGTGCGCGTTGGTTTTGGTGTTGATGGCGCTCTACGTCAGCCTTGGCCGGGAGCTGACGCCGCTAGTCGCCGAGTACCGCGCCGACATCGAAACCAAAGCCAGCGATGCGTTGGGCATGCCGTTGCAGATCGGCGAGCTCGAAGGCAACTGGAGTGGGTTCGCCCCTATATTGATGGCCCGCGACGTGACGGTCGGCGACGGCGCCAATGCCTTGCACCTGGATCAGGTGCGCGCGGTGCCGGACCTTTGGGCCAGCCTGTTGGCTCGTCAGGTACGCATCGCTCATCTGGAGTTCAGCGGCCTCAAGATCAACCTCAGGCAAGGTGAGGGCGGTCAGTGGGCTCTGGAAGGTTTGCCGATGCGTCAGGACCAGCCCACCGATCCGGAGCAACTGCTCAATCAGATGCAGATGATCCAGCAACTGTCGGTGCTCGACAGCCAGGTGACCTTGCAGCCGTTTGGCGAATCGCCGCTGACCTTGACTTATGTCGGCCTGAATCTGAAAACCGGGGCGTCACGGCAGCGGCTCGACGCACGGCTGACCCTGCCGGACGGGCAACCGGTGGCCATGAGCCTGCGTACCCGTATTCGAGCCAGCCAATGGAAGGATGGAGAAGCCGAGGTCTACCTGAGCCTGCCGCAAAGCGACTGGTCGAAGTGGTTGCCTGAACGTCTGACCCAACAGTGGAATTTTTCCGAGATCAAGGCCGGCGGCGAGCTGTGGGTGACCTGGGGCAAAGGCACCTTGCAAAGCGCTGCGGTGCGCGTGAACGCGCCACAACTCAAGGGTGCCTACGCCGAGCGCAAGCCGGTCCAGATCAATAACCTGGCGCTCAATGGTTACTTCCAGCGCAGTGCCAAAGGTGCGTCATTGACTCTGGACTCCCTGGCGATGAACTTCGGCGAGACTCGCTGGGAAACGCACCTGCAGCTCACGCAAAACGCCGCCACCGATAAAGCCGAAGAACTCTGGCACCTGCAAGCCGACCGGGTTGATCTCACGCCGCTGACCCCGCTGCTCAACGCCCTGGCGCCGTTACCAGAGGGTTTTGCCACGGTCGTCGAGCGGCTCAAGGTCACGGGCGGCCTGCGTAACGTGCTGGTCGACTTCCGCCCCAATGCCACTGACGACAGCAAGTTCGGGTTTGCCGCCAACCTCGACCAGGTGGGCTTCGACGCCTATCACGGTGCGCCGGCGGCGCGAAATGTCAGCGGCAGCATCGGCGGTGACCTGGGGCACGGCGAACTGCGCATGGACAGCAAGGATTTCATGCTGCACCTGGACCCGATTTTCGCCAAGCCATGGCAGTACATTCAGGCCAATGCGCGGCTGACCTGGAAACTCGATAAAGAAGGTTTCACCCTGATCGCGCCGTATCTGAAAGTGCTGGGCGAGGAAGGCAAGATCGCCGGCGACTTCCTGATTCGCCTGTATTTCGATCACACCCGGGAAGATTACATGGACTTGCGGGTCGGCCTGGTGGACGGTGACGGTCGCTACACTGCCAAGTACTTGCCGACGGTCCTCAGTCCGGCGCTGGACGAATGGCTGCGCACGGCGATTCTCAAGGGCGCGGTGGATCAAGGCTTCTTCCAGTATCAAGGGTCGCTCAGCCCCGGTGCCGCGGACGTCGATCGCAGCATCAGCCTGTACTTCAAGGTTCACGATGCCGAACTGGCCTTCCAGCCGGGCTGGCCCCATGTCAGCAAGGTCAGCGGCGATGTGTTTGTCGAAGACAGCGGCGTGCGGATTCTGGCCAGCAAGGGCCAGTTGCTCGACACCCAGGTCAACGATATCTACGTCGACATTCCCCATGTGCCGGCCGGACAGAACGTTCATTTGTTCCTCGATGGCGGATTTTCCGGCGGTTTGGGCGATGGCTTGAAAATCCTTCAGGAAGCACCGATCGGCACCGCAGCAACCTTTGCCGGCTGGGAAGGCGAGGGTGACCTGCAAGGCAAGTTGAAGCTCGATATTCCCCTGGCAAAAGGCGAGGAGCCGAAGATCCTCGTCGATTTCAAGACCGCCAAGGCGCGCTTGAAACTGGCCGAACCTGCGCTGGAACTGACCCAACTCAAAGGTGATTTCCGTTTCGACAGCGGCAAAGGCCTGAGCGGGCAGAACATCAGCGCCCGGGCGTTTGACAAACCGGTCACCGCACAGATATTTGCCGATGGCAGCCCGGGCAAGCACAGTACCCGGGTGGCCGCGTCAGGGCAGGTCGAGGTCAAGAAACTGACCGACTGGCTGAAGGTCACCCAGCCTCTGCCGGTGAACGGTGTGATCCCGTATCAACTGCAACTGACCCTGGACGGCGCCGACAGCCAGTTGATGGTCAATTCCAGCCTCAAGGGCGTGGCCGTCGATTTGCCTGCACCGTTCGGCATAACCTCCGAGGCCGGGCGCGACACCACGTTCCGCATGACCTTGCAGGGCGACGAGCGGCGTTATTGGGTCAACTACGGGGACTTGGCGAGTTTCACGTTCGCGGCCCCGGCCAGTAGTTTCGCCGACGGTCGCGGGGAGTTGTTCCTCGGTGGCGGCGAGTCCGTCTTGCCTGGCACCAAAGGCTTGCGGATACGGGGCGTGCTGTCGGAGCTGGACGTTGGCCCGTGGAAGGATCTGGTGGACAGATACGCCGGACAAGACCCCGGCGGCAGCGCCAGGCAACTGCTCAGCGGCGCGGATTTCAAGGTGGGCAAACTCAGCGGTATCGGCACCACCCTCGATCAGGCCTCGATCCAGCTGGCGCGCAAGCCTTCCGCCTGGGCGCTACAACTGGACAGCCAGCAGATCAATGGCAGCGCCAGCCTTCCCGATGCGAAAGCCACGCCGATCACGATCAATCTGCAAACTGTGCGCCTGCCCGCACCGGACCCGACCGTGCTGGCCGATGAAAATTCGCCGGATCCGCTGGCGTCGGTGGACCCGACAAAAATCCCCGCGATGGACATCACCATCAATCAGCTATTCCAGGGGCAGGATCTGGTGGGGGGCTGGTCGCTGAAAATTCGTCCGACGCCCAAGGGCATAGAGTTCAACTCCCTGGACCTGGGCCTCAAGGGCATGCTGTTGGTGGGCAGCGGTGGTTGGGAAGGCGTGCCTGGCGCCAGCAACAGCTGGTACAAGGGTCGTATCAGCGGCAAGAACCTCGCCGATGTGCTCAAGGGCTGGGGGTTTGCGCCGAGCGTCACCAGCCAGGACTTCTATATGGATGTCGATGGCCGCTGGCCCGGCTCACCGGCCTGGGTGGCGACCAAGCGTTTCTCCGGCACGCTTGATGCGACCCTTAATCAGGGTCAGTTCGTCGAGGTTGAGGGCAGTGCCCAGGCGCTGCGGGTATTTGGCTTGCTCAACTTCAACTCCATCGGCCGGCGCCTGCGCCTGGATTTCTCCGACCTGTTCGGCAAAGGCCTGAGTTATGACCGGGTCAAGGGGCTGCTGGTCGGGACCAATGGTGTGTATGTCACCCGTAAGCCGATCCAGCTGACGGGCCCGTCGAGCACCATTGAACTCGACGGCACCCTGAACATGGTGGCCGATCAGATCGATGCGAAACTGATGGTGACCTTGCCGGTGACCAATAACCTGCCGATTGCCGCATTGATCGTCGGTGCACCTGCGGTCGGCGGGGCGCTGTTCCTGATCGACAAGCTGATCGGAGACCGGGTCGCCCGTTTCGCCAGTGTGAAGTACACCGTCAAAGGGCCGTGGAAAGAACCGAAAATCACCTTCGACAAGGCTTTTTGAAACGCCATCCTTCGGGCCTATGGAGTAGCATGGCCATTGCGGCTCGCCCCTTGTAGGAGCGAGCCCGCTCGCGATGGACGTGAACGATGACGCAGGCTGTCTGAAAAAACGCGTCGCATTCAAACTCATCGCGAGCAAGCTCGCTCCTACAAGGTCTGTGTTGGTTTCAATAAGGAAAAGGCCATGTCTCTAGCGGTGATTCAAATGGTCAGCCAGAGCGATGTGCTGGCCAATCTGGCCCAGGCCCGTCGGCTGCTCGAGCAAGCGGCTGCCGGTGGCGCGAAGCTCGCGGTATTGCCGGAGAACTTCGCCGCCATGGGCCGGCGCGACATTGCCGACATCGGACGCGCCGAAGCACTGGGCGAAGGCCCGATCCTGCCCTGGTTGAAACAGACCGCACGCGACCTCAAGTTATGGATTGTGGCCGGCACGTTGCCGTTGCCGCCGGTGGATCAACCGGCGGCCAAGGTGCATGCCTGTTCGTTGCTGGTCGATGACCAGGGTGAAACGGTGGCGCGCTACGACAAGCTGCACCTGTTCGACGTCGACGTGGCCGACAATCGCGGCCGTTATCGTGAATCCGATGACTATGCTTATGGCAGTGGGGTCGTGGTGGCGGACACACCGGTTGGGCGGGTTGGCCTGACGGTCTGTTACGACTTGCGCTTCCCGGAGCTGTACAGCGAATTGCGCGCGGCCGGCGCGGAACTGATTACCGCCCCTTCGGCCTTCACGGCGGTGACCGGCGCGGCGCATTGGGATGTGCTGATCCGCGCACGGGCCATCGAGACACAATGTTATGTGCTCGCGGCTGCCCAGGGTGGGACGCATCCGGGGCCGCGGGAAACTTTCGGTCATGCTGCCATCATCGACCCGTGGGGGCGTGTGCTGGCACAACAGGATCAAGGCGAGGCCGTGCTGCTGGCCGAACGCGACAGCAGCGAACAGGCGTCCATCCGGGCGCGGATGCCGGTGTCCAGTCACCGGCGCTTTTTCTCGCAGGGCGCCCAGCGACCTGCATCAGAACGACGAATTTAAGGCGTAAAGCATATGAGCGAGTTGTTGTCCTCAGTCAGTGAACACCTGCTGGCGCCCGGTGGCGTCACGATCGAGAGCCTGCAAGGCGTGCTAGGCGACCTGGCCGGGCCGGGCATCGATGCGGCCGACCTGTATTTCCAGGGGCAGATCTCCGAGTCCTGGGCGCTGGAAGACGGCATCGTCAAGGAAGGTAGCTTCAACCTTGACCAAGGTGTGGGCGTGCGCGCGCAATCGGGTGAAAAAACCGGTTTTGCCTACAGCAATGCCATCACCCTGGAAGCCCTTGGCGCGGCGGCGCGGGCCGCCCGTTCGATTTCCCGCGCTGGCCAGCATGGCACCGTGCAGGCATTCACCAGCCAGGATGTCGCGCAGTTGTATGCGCCGGACAATCCCCTGGAAGTGCTGACCCGTGCCGAGAAAGTCGATTTGCTCAAGCGAATCGATGCCGCGACCCGCGCCCTCGACCCTCGCATCCAGCAAGTCACCGTGAGCATGGCCGGTGTCTGGGAGCGGATTCTGGTGGCTTCCACCGACGGCGGTCTGGCGGCGGATGTACGGCCGCTGGTGCGCTTCAACGTCAGTGTGATCGTCGAGCAGAACGGTCGCCGCGAGCGCGGGGGTCATGGCGGTGGCGGTCGGACCGATTACCGTTATTTCCTCGGCGAAGACCGCGCCATGGGCTATGCCCGTGAAGCGTTGCGCCAGGCGCTGGTCAACCTCGAAGCCATTCCGGCACCGGCCGGTACCTTGCCGGTGGTGCTCGGTTCCGGCTGGTCGGGCGTGTTGCTGCACGAAGCGGTCGGTCATGGTCTGGAAGGCGACTTCAACCGCAAGGGCAGTTCGGCCTACAGCGGTCGCATGGGCGAGATGGTTGCGTCGAAGCTGTGCACCATTGTCGATGACGGCACCCTGGCCGGTCGCCGTGGCTCGTTGAGTGTCGACGACGAAGGCACGCCGACCGAGTGCACCACGCTGATCGAAAACGGCGTACTCAAAGGCTACATGCAGGACAAGCTCAACGCCCGCCTGATGGGCGTGGCACGCACCGGTAACGGCCGTCGCGAATCCTACGCGCACCTGCCGATGCCGCGCATGACCAACACCTACATGCTCGCCGGCGAAAGCGACCCGGCGGAAATCATCGCTTCGGTGAAGCGCGGCATTTACTGCGCCAACCTGGGTGGCGGTCAGGTGGACATCACCAGCGGCAAGTTCGTGTTCTCCACCAGCGAGGCGTACCTGATCGAGGACGGCAAGATTACCGCTCCGGTCAAGGGCGCGACCCTGATCGGCAACGGGCCGGAAGCCATGAGCAAGGTGTCGATGGTCGGTAATGATCTGTCGCTGGACAGCGGCGTGGGTACGTGTGGCAAGGATGGGCAGTCGGTGCCGGTGGGTGTCGGCCAGCCAACGCTGAAGATTGATGCGATCACCGTGGGTGGCACGGGGTCGTAAGAAGTGAGGCTGCGGGTGAGCTGCGAGGCAGCTCACCCGCTTCGAGAATTAACGCAGACCGCGTTGAGTCTCGTCCAGCTCACGGATGTACTTGAAGATTTTACGGCTGGAAGCAGGAGGTTTGTTTTGCGCAACCTCATGCTGGGCCTGACGGATCAGGGATCGCAATTGCTGGCGGTCCGCGTCCGGGTAGTCGACGACGAATTTTTCCAGTACGGCATCGTCGCCGGCAATCAGACGATCGCGCCAGCGTTCCAGGTTATGGAAGCGTTCGTTGTATTGACGGGTGGAGGCATCGAGTTGATCGAGCAGAACCAGAATGGCGGCAGTGTCCTGATCGCGCATCAGTTTGCCGATGAACTGAAGGTGCCGTTTTCGCGCGATGTTCGCGGTGTGCTTGGGCGCATCGGCCAGAGCCCGACGCATTCCGTCGGTCAAGGGCAGTTTTGCCAGCAAGTCAGGCTTGAGTGTTGTAAGGCGCTCGCCAAGGTCAACCAGAGCATGCAGCTCGCGTTTGACCTGGGATTTGCTTTTTTCTCCCGTATCGAGGGAGTCGTCGTAAGAATCAACCATGGTGGCCGTCCGCAAAGAAACGCCGCCATGATAACCAGTCGGGGGCCGCTTGTCCGGCCCGGTCGCTCGATGACCGTTACCGAAAGCAGAATTTGAGTGGAGAACAGCATGAGTGCAGTTGAAAGCGTCGGCCCACAAGCGTTGCCGGCACTGCAGGAACAAGTCGAGCAGATCATCGCTGAAGCCAAGCGCCAGGGGGCCAGCGCCTGTGAAGTGGCGGTGTCGCTGGAGCAGGGGTTGTCGACTTCGGTGCGCCAGCGTGAGGTCGAAACCGTTGAGTTCAACCGCGACCAGGGGTTTGGCATCACCTTGTACGTGGGGCAGCGCAAAGGCTCGGCCAGCACCTCGGCCAGCGGTCCTGATGCGATTCGCGAAACCGTCGCCGCGGCACTGGCCATCGCCAAACACACTTCGGAAGACGAAGCCTCGGGCCTTGCGGATGCCGCGCTGATGGCGCGCGATATTCCGGATTTCGACCTGTTCCACCAATGGGACATCACTCCGGAACAAGCCATCGAACAGGCCCTGGCCTGCGAAGCCGCGGCGTTTGCCGCCGACAGCCGGATCAAGAACGCCGACGGCACCACCCTCAGTACCCATCAGGGCTGCCGCGTTTATGGCAATAGCCACGGCTTTATCGGCGGGTACGCATCGACTCGGCACAGCCTGAGCTGCGTGATGATCGCCGAGGCCGATGGCCAGATGCAGCGCGATTACTGGTACGACGTGAACCGCCAGGGCAATCTGCTCGCCGACCCGGTGAGCATCGGTCAACGCGCTGCGCAACGGGCGGCGAGTCGTCTGGGCGCGCGTCCGGTGCCGACTTGCGAGGTGCCGGTGCTGTTTTCCGCAGAGTTGGCTGGGGGGCTGTTCGGCAGTTTCCTGTCGGCGATTTCCGGCGGCAGCCTGTATCGCAAGTCGTCCTTCCTTGAGGGTACCCTCGGGCAGAAGCTGTTTCCGGAGTGGCTGACCATCGACGAACGTCCGCATCTGATGCGGGCCATGGGCAGTGCAGCGTTCGACGGTGATGGTTTGGCAACCTACGCCAAACCGTTCGTCGAAAAGGGCGAGTTGGTGTCTTACATCCTCGGCACCTATTCCGGCCGCAAGCTCGGTATGCCGAGCACGGCCAACGCCGGCGGCGTGCACAACCTGTTCGTCACCCATGGCGACGAAGACCAGGCGGCGTTGCTGCGGCGCATGGGGCGTGGCTTGCTGGTGACTGAATTGATGGGGCAGGGCCTCAACATGGTGACTGGCGATTACTCCCGTGGTGCAGCGGGTTATTGGGTCGAGAACGGTGAAATCCAGTTCGCGGTCCAGGAGGTGACCATCGCCGGCAACATGCGCGACATGTTCAAGCAGATCGTTGCCGTGGGTAATGATCTGGAGCTGCGCAGCAACATTCGCACCGGCTCGGTGCTGATCGAGCGGATGACGGTGGCAGGCAGCTAAGCCTCGGCCGCTTCACCAAAAGGCGCGCCACCCATTGGGTGGCGCGCCTTTTTTTTGACTTGCACGCGACCCCTGTGGGAGCGGGCTTGCTCGCGAATGCGATGTGTCAGCCACCCTAAGCATCGACTGACACACCGCATTCGCGAGCAAGCCCGCTCCCACATTGAGTGTGTACCAGAGTCTCGAGCTTGTTTTGGTTCTCATTATCATATAATAATAAATCTCATTATCGAATGAGCCCCGGATCATGAGTTCTGCCTTGCACGAGCAGCCTTACCTCGAAAGCTGGCGCTGGATGAGTCGCCAGATCCGTTGCGCGATGAACCCCGACGAGCCTCGCCTGATCGACCACTACCTGGCCGAAGGCCGGTACCTGGCTTGTTGCACGGCCACCTCACCCTGGACCGTCGCCGAAACTTCCTTCCGATTGTTACTCGATACCGCCGCCGATGTCGCGCTGCCGTGGCATTGGCGCACTTACTGTCTTGACCAGGCCTGGCGCCCGCTGCGCGAACTGGAACGCCTCTCGTTGTGCAAATGCCGCCTCAAGCGCTGGCAGAGCTACACCTGGCAACTCGCTACCTGTGAGTTGCAGCCCTCGATTCCTCTCATAGAACTGATGCAAGGATCTCCCGATGAGTAATACCCGTATCGAACGCGACAGTATGGGCGAGCTTCAGGTCCCGGAAGACGCCCTCTACGGCGCACAGACCCAGCGTGCGGTGGATAACTTCCCGATCAGCGGCAAACCGATGCCGGTTCAGTTCATCCGCGCGTTGATCCTGGCCAAGGCAGCGGCCGCCCGCGCCAACGTTGAGCTCAAGCAGATCGGCGAAGCCCAGGGCAAAGCCATCGTCGACGCAGCCCAAGGCTTGCTCGAAGGCGATTTCATGCAGCACTTCCCGGTGGATGTGTTCCAGACCGGTTCCGGTACCAGTTCGAACATGAACGCCAACGAAGTGATCGCCACGCTGGCCAGCCGCTTGCTGGGCGAGGCGGTGAACCCCAACGATCACGTCAACTGCGGGCAGAGCAGCAACGACATCATCCCGACCACCATTCACGTCAGCGCAGCACTGGCGCTCCATGAACAACTGCTGCCGGCGCTGACACATCTGGTGCAGGTCATCGAGCGCAAGGCCGAGCAGGTTCATCATCACGTCAAAACCGGGCGTACGCACCTGATGGACGCCATGCCGGTGCGCATGAGCCAGGTGCTCAACGGTTGGGCGCAGCAGCTCAAGGCCAACATCGGCCATCTGCAGGACTTGCAGCCAAGCCTGCAATCCCTGGCTCAAGGCGGCACGGCGGTGGGCACGGGTGTCAACGCCCACCCCGAGTTCGCGGCGCGTTTCAGCCAGCAGCTAAGCAAATTGACCCGGGTTGAGTTCCAGCCAGGCAAGGACCTGTTCGCGCTGATCGGCTCCCAGGACACTGCCGTTGCCGTCTCCGGACAGCTAAAGGCCACCGCCGTATCGCTGATGAAAATCGCCAACGATCTGCGCTGGATGAACTCCGGCCCGCTGGCCGGCCTTGGCGAGATCGAACTGCAAGCCTTGCAGCCGGGTTCTTCGATCATGCCGGGCAAGGTCAACCCGGTCATTCCAGAGGCCACCGCGATGGTCGCGGCTCAGGTCATCGGCAACGACAGTGTTATCACCATCGCCGGTCAGTCGGGCAATTTCGAACTGAACGTGATGCTGCCGATCATCGCCCAGAACCTGCTGAGCAGTATCGAGTTGCTGGCCAATTCCAGTCGTCTGCTGGCAGACAAGGCCATCGCCAGCTTCAAGGTCAACGAAGGCCGGATCAAGGAAGCACTGTCACGCAACCCGATTCTGGTCACCGCGCTCAACCCGATCATCGGTTACCAGAAGGCTGCCGAGATTGCCAAGAAGGCCTATCAGCAAGGTCGGCCGGTGATTGATGTCGCGCTGGAACACAGCGACCTGACGCGCAGCCAACTGGAAGAATTGCTCAACCCGGAAAAACTCACTGCGGGCGGCGTCTAAGCCCCGTTACCGCTTTGGAGGCGCACCATGGAGCACTGGAAACGCACGATCGAAAGAGCCAATCGCTTTTTCATGCTGGGTGAACTGGTCGATGCCCGCGAGGCGTACCTGCAGGCATTGGCTCTGGCCCAGGTGCTGTTCGAGCGCTGGGCGGATGCCGACGAAGCGGTAGCGGCCTGCGTGATTTCCCATCACAACCTGGCAGACCTGCACTTGCGTCTGAATCAGCCGGAGGAGAGCGCCGAATATTTGTGTGCCATCCACCAACGGCTGCTGCAGACCATGCAGGACCCGCGGCTACCTCAAACATTGCGAGAAGCCGCGTTGCGCCAGAGCAGCAAGACCTACGTCGAGCTGCTGAATTTCATCAGTGAGCACGGCGAGTATCCGCGTACCCATCGGCTGCTGCACATCGATGCCGCTTCGCCTGCGCCTCATCATCATGGAGTCCATTGAACATGGCTTTTACCTTGCCTGCCTTGCCGTACGCCTACGACGCCCTGGAGCCGCACATCGATGCGCAAACCATGGAGATCCACTACACCAAGCATCACCAGACCTACATCAATAACCTGAACGCGGCTGTTGAAGGCACCGAGTATGCCGAGTGGCCCGTGGAGAAGCTGGTGTCCGCCGTTCAGCAACTGCCGGAAAAACTACGGACGGCGGTGATCAACCAAGGTGGCGGCCACGCCAATCATTCGTTGTTCTGGGAAGTCATGGCGCCCGACGGTGGTGGCGAGCCCGAAGGCGTGCTGGCCAAGGCCATCGATGAACAACTGGGCGGTCTCGACAGCTTCAAGGAAGCCTTTACCAAGGCCGCGTTGACCCGCTTCGGCAGCGGCTGGGCCTGGCTGAGCGTGACCCCGCAAAAGACCTTGGTAGTGGAAAGCAGCGGTAACCAGGACAGCCCGTTGATGAACGGCAATACCCCGATTCTGGGCCTCGACGTCTGGGAGCACGCCTATTACCTGCGTTATCAGAACCGTCGTCCGGAATACATCAGCGCGTTCTACCGCGTGATCAATTGGCCGCAAGTCGCTGCGCGCTATCAGGCCGCACTGGTTTAAGTCTTCCATAAAAACAATCCAAGGCTGGACTATGGGCACTGAAACACTGGCGATCGGAAATGGACGGATGTTTCGTTACGCGTTCGGATCGCTGTTACTGCTGGCGGGAATGAGCCTTTTGGTTGCCCATGGGCTGGCATGGCTCGACCTTGAGCCGAAGTTGCTGCGCGCACTGCAGGGCGGTGCGATCTGCGCCTTGGGTACCGCGCTGGGCGCGGTGCCGGTGTTGGTGATTCGGCGGATGCCGCAGAGGCTCAGCGACACTTTGCTTGGCTTTGGCGCTGGTGTGATGCTGGCTGCGACGGCATTTTCGCTGATCGTTCCGGGCATCTCTGCCGCCGAAGGGCTTGGACTGTCACCTTGGGCGTCCAGTGGGCTGATCAGCTTCGGCATTATGCTCGGCGCCTTCCTGTTGTTCCTGGTGGATCGGAAGGTCTCTGGCGCCAGCCCGGACATGCTGGTCGGCACGCTGGAACGACCGGTCATTGCTCCGCGGATCTGGCTGTTCGTATTTGCCATCATCGCCCACAACATCCCGGAAGGCATGGCGGTAGGTGTTTCGGCCGGTGGCGCAATGCCTGACGCCGACAGCCTGGCCATGGGCATTGCCTTGCAGGATGTACCGGAAGGGTTGGTCATCGCTTTGGTGCTGGCCGGGGCAGGGATGTCCCGGGGCAAGGCGTTCCTGATCGGTGCGGCGTCAGGTTTGGTAGAACCGGTGTTCGCACTGCTATGCGCGTGGCTGGTGAGCCTGGCCGAACTGCTGCTGCCTTTGGGATTGGCGCTGGCGGCGGGGGCGATGCTGCTGGTGGTGACCCACGAAGTCATTCCCGAGTCGCGCCGCAATGGTCATGACAAGCTTGCCAGCCTCGGGCTGCTGATGGGGTTTTGTTTGATGATGGTGATGGATACAGCCCTCGCTTGATTTGTGGTGAGGGGCTTTTGTGGTTGTATTACTCGCCTTCGTCGAAGAAGTTGTTGATCAACGCCACCAGAGCATCCAGCGCTTCCTGTTCCTGCTCGCCTTCTGTGCTCAAGTGGATCGTGGTGCCTTTGCCGGCGGCCAGCATCATCATCGCCATGATGCTTTTGCCATCGACCATGGACTGTGGTGTACGTCCGGCCCTGATCTGGCACGGGAACTGACCTGCTACCCCAACGAATTTTGCAGAAGCGCGAGCGTGCAGACCCAGTTTATTGATGATTTCGATTTCCAGAGCAGGCATCGCGATGTGAATCCTTTAGCTGAGGTCGCGGTGGCGGACCTGGACGTTCTTCAGGGATTGTTGCAGCGTTTGCCCCAGGCGCTCGGTCAGGTAGACGGAGCGGTGATGTCCGCCAGTGCAGCCAATGGCAATGGTGACGTAGGCGCGGTTGCTGGCGGCAAAGCGAGGCAGCCACTTTAGCAGGTATGTGGAAATGTCCTGGAACATCTCTTCGACATCCGGCTGAGCCGCCAGGTATTCGGCAACCGGTTGATCGAGCCCGGACTGTTCGCGCAACTCCGGTTTCCAGTAAGGGTTGGGCAGGCAGCGCACATCGAACACCAGGTCGGCGTCCACCGGCATGCCGCGCTTGAAGCCGAAGGATTCCACCAGGAACGCAGTCCCCGGCTCCGGCTGATTCAACAGACGCAGTTTGATGGCATCGCGCAGTTGATAGAGGTTCAGGCTGGTGGTGTTGATCTTGAGATCGGCAAGGTCGGCAATCGGCCCGAGCAGGACGCTCTCAACGTTGATGGCTTCGGCCAGCGAGCGGTTGGCGTTGGTCAGGGGGTGACGTCGGCGGGTTTCCGAGAAACGCTTGAGCAGGGTTTCTTCGTCGGCGTCCAGGTACAGCACATCGCACTGGATATGGCGGGCACGGACTTCCTCGAGCAGGTCGGGGAAGCGTGACAGGTGGCTGGGCAGGTTGCGCGCGTCAATGGAAACGGCGACCAGCGGCTGCAACATCTCGGTATGAACCAGGGCGCGTTCGGCCAGCTCCGGCAGCAGACCGGCTGGCAGGTTGTCGATGCAGTAGTAGCCGCTGTCCTCAAGAACGTCGAGGGCGGTACTTTTACCTGAGCCGGAACGGCCACTGACGATGATCAAGCGCATGATTACTGACCGTTTTGCTCGTCAAGGACAACCTGATACAGGGCTTCGTTGCTTGCAGCACTACGCAGCTTTTCGCGAACTTCCTTGCGGTCGAGCATGCTGGCGATCTGTCGCAGCAGCTCAAGGTGCGCATCGGTGGCGGCTTCCGGGACCAACAGCACGAACAGCAGGTCAACCGGCGCGCCGTCGATGGCGTCGAAATCGATAGGGGCGTCCAGGTGCATCAATGCACTGATGGGCGAAACACAGCCCTTGAGACGGCAATGTGGAATAGCGATGCCATTGCCAAACCCGGTGGAGCCGAGTTTTTCACGGGCGATCAGCGCCTCGAAGACATCTTGCATCTCCAGGGCCGGCACTTCGCGGGCGATAAGATTGGCAATTTGTTCGAGGGCTTTCTTTTTACTGCCTCCCGGCACGTTCACCAGGGAACGGCCGGGGGTCAGGATACTTTCAAGTCGGATCATGGGTTGGGAGTGTTAACGACCGGTTGCGCCCTGGAGGAGGCTCTGGGTCTTTTCCTTATGCTTTTTGAGTTGTTTATCCAGCTTGTCGGTGAGTGCGTCGATCGCGGCATACATATCGGTATGTTCCGCGTTGGCGACCACTTCATTCCCGGGAATATGCAGCGTGGCTTCGATTTTCTGCTTCAGTTTTTCGACGGTCATCGTGACCTGCACATTAGTGATCTTGTCGAAATGTCGCTCCAATCGTTCGAGTTTTTCGCCGATGTAGGTGCGAAGAGGTTCGGTCACTTCCAGTTGGTGTCCACTGATGTTGACTTGCATACAGCTTCTCCTTCGTTGCCAGTGCATAAAGCGGCAGATCAGATGATCTACCACTGGAACGCTGTGGCGTGGCCCTACATCAACCGCTTGCGTTCGCTCGAAGGCGCGATCCCGAGGGATTCGCGGTACTTGGCGACGGTGCGGCGAGCCACCTGAATGCCTTGTGCCTCCAGTAAACCAGCGATCTTGCTGTCACTCAACGGCTTTTTCTGATTTTCCGCTGCAACCAGTTTTTTGATGATCGCCCGGATCGCCGTGGACGAGCATTCGCCGCCTTCGGAGGTGCTTACGTGACTGGAAAAAAAGTACTTCAGTTCATAAATGCCCCGGGGGGTGTGCATGAACTTCTGGGTGGTCACCCGTGAAATCGTCGACTCATGCATGCCGACCGCTTCGGCGATGTCATGCAGGACCAGCGGCTTCATGGCTTCGTCGCCGTACTCCAGAAAGCCGCGCTGATGCTCGACGATCTGGGTGGCAACCTTCATCAGGGTTTCATTGCGGCTTTGCAGGCTCTTGATGAACCAGCGGGCCTCCTGCAACTGATTGCGCATGAAGGTATTGTCGGCGCTGGTGTCGGCGCGGCGCACGAAACCGGCGTACTGGGCATTGACCCGCAGCCGTGGCACCGACTCCTGATTGAGCTCCACCAGCCAGCGCTCGTTGTCCTTGCGTACGATGACGTCAGGAACGACGTACTCGGCTTCGGTGGACTCGATCTGCGAGCCCGGGCGCGGGTTGAGGCTCTGGACCAGCTCGATGACCTGGCGCAGCTCATCTTCCTTGAGCTTCATGCGACGCATCAACTGGCTGTAGTCGCGGCTGCCAAGCAGGTCGATGTAATCGGTGACCAGGCGCTTGGCCTCGGCCAGCCAAGGGGTCTTGGCAGGCAGCTGGCGCAATTGCAGCAGCAGGCATTCGCCCAGGTTGCGGGCGCCGATGCCGGCGGGCTCGAATTGCTGGATGCGGTGCAGGACGGCTTCGATTTCGTCCAGTTCGATGTCCAGTTCCGGGTCGAACGCTTCGAGGATTTCCTCGAGGGTTTCGTCCAGGTAGCCCTGATTGTTGATGCAGTCGATCAGGGTCACGGCGATCAGGCGATCGGTGTCGGACATCGGGGCCAGGTTCAATTGCCACAGCAAGTGGCTCTGCAGGCTTTCGCCGGCCGAGGTGCGGGTGGTGAAGTCCCACTCGTCATCATCATTGCTGGGCAGGCTGCTGGCGCTGGTCTGGTAAACGTCTTCCCACGCGGTGTCGACGGGGAGTTCGTTGGGGATACGCTCGTTCCAGTCACCCTCATCGAGGTTATCAACCGTCGGGGCGCTTTCCTGGTAGGAGGGCTCCTGGATGTCGGTGTTGGGCTTTTGTTCGGCGTTGTCGGCCAGGGGGTCGGAATTGTCGAAGTCGTCGCCTTCTTCCTGGCGTTCGAGCATCGGATTGGACTCCAGGGCCTCCTGGATTTCCTGTTGCAGGTCCAGGGTCGACAATTGGAGCAGGCGGATGGCCTGTTGCAGCTGCGGTGTCATCGTCAGCTGCTGGCCCATTCTCAAGACTAGCGATGGTTTCATGGCAGGGGCTTAACACCTTATTCGCCGGCGCACATGCGCCATCCACTACAGGGCGCCGGGGCGCCAAACTTAAGCAAATTATATGCCTGAAACTAAAGGGTTTGCCTAGAGCGCTGTAACAATAAAAAACTATAAAGCGGTGTTGCTGCGCTGCCCTTGTCGAGGGCTGACCACGCTTGTCGGCACGCAGGCGCTGGTGAGTGGCTGGTCAGGTGCCCGGGCAACTGCCTGGGCACGGCTCAGCGCTTACAGGCGGAACTCATGGCCCAGATACACTTCCTTGACCAGGTCGTTGGCCAGGATGGTCTCTGCGTCGCCTTCGGCAATCAGTTGGCCGTCATTGACGATATAGGCGGTTTCACAGATATCCAGGGTTTCACGAACGTTGTGGTCCGTGATCAGCACGCCAATGCCCTTGGCCTTGAGGTGGTGAATGATCTGCTTGATGTCGCCGACCGAAATCGGGTCCACGCCGGCGAAGGGCTCGTCGAGGAGGATGAATTTCGGGTTGGTGGCCAGGGCGCGGGCGATTTCCACGCGACGGCGCTCACCACCGGACAGGCTCATGCCCAGGTTGTCGCGGATGTGGCTGATGTGGAATTCCTGCAGCAGGCTTTCCAGCTCCTTGCGACGACCGGCCTTGTCGAGTTCCTTGCGGGTCTCGAGGATGGCCATGATGTTGTCGGCCACCGACAGTTTGCGGAAGATCGATGCTTCCTGCGGCAAGTAGCCGATACCGGCCTTTGCGCGGCCGTGCATCGGTTGGTGGCTGACGTCCAGGTCATCGATCAGGACACGGCCCTGATCGGCTTGCACCAGGCCGACGATCATGTAGAAGCAGGTGGTCTTGCCGGCGCCGTTCGGGCCAAGCAGGCCGACGATCTGGCCGCTGTCGATGGACAGGCTGACGTCACGCACGACCTGGCGGCTCTTGTAGCTCTTGGCCAGATGCTGAGCTTTCAGAGTTGCCATTACTGGGCCTTTTTCTCGTCGGTTTTCTTCTTCGGCTGGATCACCATGTCGATACGCGGACGCGCCTCGGTGACTTTGCTGCCTGTGGCGCGACCGGCGCTGGCGAGTTTCTTGTCCGTGTCGTAGACAATTTTCTCACCTTGGGTGACGTTGTTGTCCTTGTCGACAACTTTGGCCTTGTCGATCAGTACGACGCGATTTTGCGAAGCGTGATACTGGATCGTCACGCCCCAACCCTGGACAGGCTTGGTGTCGCCAGCCGTTTGCAATTGCTCGAAGTACGCCAGGTTGCCCACCGAGGTCACTACGTCAATGTCGCCAGCCGGGGTGCGGGTGATGGTAACGGTGTTGCCTGTCACCTTCATCGAGCCTTGGGTGATGATCACGTCACCTTTATAGGTGGCAATACCTTGCTTGTCGTCCAGTTGGGCATCGTCGGCCTGAATACGGATAGGCTGCTGTTGGTCTTCCGGCAGAGCCCAGGCGCTCACGCTTCCCAGTGCTGCGCCCAGACTGAGCAAAATCGGGAGGGTTTTAACGAGCCTCATACTGTCCTCTTACGTTCGATAGCAGGTGTATCCTGCTTTCTTTCAAATACGCTTTCATTCCCTTGCCAGTCGATACACCGCCAGCGCCGTCGATTCTAACGTCTTGCTCGGTCTGCGCATATTGCTGCTGCGGGAACACGGTCATGCGGGTGCTGGTGATCAGGGTTCTACGGTTTTTCTCGTCGAAGCGCGTGATGCGCACGTCATCGATCAGTTCGACCTGTGTGCCATCAGGGTTGACCTCGCCGCGCAGGCTCTGGACGTGCCACGGGAATTCAGTGCCGCGGAAAACATTCAGGTCGGGGTTGGTCAGCAATGTCACCTCGGTCGCTTTCACGTGCTCGACCTTGTCGGACACCAGATCATATTGCAGCTTGCCGTCGGGCAGGTACTGCACGCTGTGGGCGTTGATGGCGTAATAGTCGATCGCGCTTTCATCGACCGGCATTACCGGCTTGTCGAGGAAGCGTTCCGGGCTGATGTTCCAGTAGCCAACCGCAGCGAATATCGCCGCGATGCAACTGAACATCAGGGTGTTGCGAAATTTTTTGCTCAGCATAGTGGGCTCACAGGTACGCCGCATTGGCCGCGTCGAGGCGGTCCTGGGCGCGCAGGATCAATTCGCAGAATTCGCGAGCGGCACCTTCGCCGCCACGGGCGAGGGTGATGCCGTGGGCGTGTTCACGTACGAAGCTGGCGGCATTGGCCACCGCCATGCCCAGGCCGACGCGGCGAATCACCGGCAGGTCCGGCAGGTCGTCGCCGAGGTAGGCCACCTGTTCATAGCTCAGGTTGAGTTGGGCCAGCAGTTCGTCGAGTACCACCAGTTTATCCTCGCGACCCTGATAGAGGTGCGGGATACCGAGGTTTTTGGCCCGCCGCTCGACCACCGGGGTCTTGCGGCCACTGATGATGGCGGTCTGCACGCCGGCGGCCATCAGCATCTTGATGCCCTGGCCGTCGAGGGTGTTGAACGTCTTGAACTCGCTGCCGTCTTCGAGGAAGTACAGGCGCCCATCGGTCAGCACGCCATCGACATCGAACACTGCCAGCTTGATCTGTTTGCCGCGTTGCAGCAGGTCCGCACTCATCACATTACTCCTGCACGCAGCAAGTCGTGCATGTTCAAGGCGCCGACCGGGCGGTCTTCTCTGTCGACTACGACCAGCGCGTTGATTTTATGGTCTTCCATGATTTTCAGCGCTTCGGCGGCGAGCATCTCGGCGCGGGCAGTCTTGCCGTGTGCTGTCATGACCTGGTCGATGGTAGCGCTGTGGATGTCGATGCTACGGTCCAGCGTGCGACGCAAGTCACCGTCAGTAAAGATCCCGGCCAGCTTTCCGTCGGCCTCCAGGATCACGGTCATGCCCAGGCCTTTGCGGGTCATTTCCATTAGCGCGTCCTTCAGCAGGGTGCCGCGCTGTACTTGCGGTAACTCTTGCCCGGCGTGCATGACATTTTCCACTTTCAGCAGCAGGCGTCGGCCCAGGGCGCCGCCGGGATGGGAAAAGGCGAAGTCTTCGGCGGTAAAGCCACGGGCTTCCAGCAGCGCGACTGCCAAGGCATCGCCCATGACCAGGGCGGCGGTGGTCGACGAGGTGGGGGCGAGGTTCAACGGACAGGCTTCGTGCTCGACGTGAACGTTCAGGTTGACCTCGGCGGCCTTGGCTAGCGGCGAGTCAGGCTTGCCGGTCACGCTGATCAACTGAATGCCCAGGCGCTTGATCAGAGGCAGCAGGGTCACGATTTCATTGGTGGAGCCGGAATTCGAGAGCGCCAGAATGATGTCGTCGCGGGTAATCATGCCCATGTCACCGTGGCTGGCTTCAGCCGGGTGCACAAAAAACGCCGTGGTGCCGGTGCTGGCCAAGGTCGCGGCAATCTTGTTGCCAATGTGTCCCGACTTGCCCATGCCGACCACGACCACGCGGCCTTTGCTGGCCAGAATCATCTCGCAAGCGCGTACGAAATCTGCGTCGATATGGGGTAGCAGGCCTTGCACGGCTTCTACCTCGAGGCGGATGGTGCGTTGTGCAGATTGAATCAGGTCGCTGGATTGGCTCATGTCAGAAATCGTATAGCCTGATGAAAAGGCGGCGATTATAACGGTTATGATCGAATCCCTCACGCTAGTTCGTCGCGCATTGCCATCCTTGTTGCCGGAAACCTTCTAAACGGGGCCTTCAACCTGTCATGCAGTTGAACATGACCTGGCTTTGGCCTTGGGCGCGCAGCCGTTGCAGTGATATAGTTCGCCGCCAGTTCGGCCTGCCCGGGAGGTATGTGCTTTTGTCAGAAAGCCAGGCGTCCGAGTGAGAGGCTGCATCGCAAGGAGTTTAGATGAGTGCCGATAACGCCTACGCGGTCGAGCTGAAGGGACTGTCCTTCAAGCGCGGTGCGCGCAGCATTTTCAATAATGTCGATATCCGTATCCCGCGCGGCAAGGTCACCGGCATCATGGGGCCTTCCGGGTGTGGCAAGACCACGCTCTTGCGTCTGATGGGCGCCCAGTTGCGGCCCACCAAGGGCGAAGTCTGGGTCAACGGTCAGAACCTGCCAAAACTGTCGCGCAGCGACCTGTTCGACGCGCGCAAGCATATGGGCGTGCTGTTTCAGAGCGGCGCACTGTTTACCGACCTCGATGTCTTCGAGAACGTCGCTTTTCCGTTGCGTGTTCATACCCAACTGCCGGATGAAATGATCCGCGACATTGTCCTGCTCAAATTGCAGGCCGTGGGCTTGCGCGGTGCCATCGAGCTGATGCCCGACGAGCTTTCCGGCGGCATGAAGCGCCGTGTTGCACTGGCCCGGGCGATTGCGCTCGACCCGCAGATCCTCATGTACGACGAGCCCTTTGTCGGCCAGGACCCCATCGCAATGGGCGTTCTGGTGCGCCTCATCCGGTTGCTCAACGATGCGCTGGGCATCACCAGCATCGTGGTATCCCACGACCTGGCCGAGACCGCGAGCATTGCCGATTACATTTACGTGGTGGGCGATGGTCAGGTGTTGGGGCAGGGGACGCCGGACGAGTTGATGAATTCGGATGAACCGCGCATTCGTCAGTTCATGACCGGCGAACCCGATGGCCCGGTTCCGTACCACTTTCCAGCGACGGATTACCGCGCAGATCTTCTGGGGAAGCGCTGATGCGCAGAATTTCATTGATGGAGCGCGTTCGCCGCTTCGGCCAGGCCGGCATCGATGTGCTGGCGGTGTTCGGGCGTTCGAGCCTGTTCCTTTTCCATGCCTTGCTCGGCCGGGGCGGTATCGGTGGCGGCTTCGGGCTGCTGGTCAAGCAGTTGCATTCGGTGGGCGTGATGTCCCTGGTGATCATCGTGGTCTCCGGGGTGTTCATCGGCATGGTGCTGGCGCTGCAGGGCTTCAACATTCTTTCCAGCTATGGTTCAGAGCAGGCTGTCGGGCAGATGGTGGCGCTGACGCTGCTGCGTGAACTGGGGCCGGTGGTGACCGCCTTGCTGTTCGCCGGGCGCGCAGGTTCGGCGTTGACCGCCGAAATCGGCAACATGAAGTCCACCGAGCAGTTGTCCAGCCTGGAAATGATCGGGGTCGACCCGCTCAAGTACATCATCGCGCCACGCCTGTGGGCCGGTTTCATTTCCCTGCCGGTGCTGGCGATGATTTTCAGCGTGGTGGGTATCTGGGGCGGCTCGTGGGTAGCGGTCGACTGGCTGGGGGTCTATGAGGGCTCCTACTGGTCGAACATGCAGAACAGCGTGACGTTCGCCGACGATGTGCTCAACGGGATCATCAAAAGTATCGTCTTTGCCTTTGTCGTGACCTGGATCGCCGTATTCCAAGGCTATGACTGCGAACCCACTTCCGAGGGGATCAGTCGTGCCACTACCAAGACCGTTGTATATGCCTCGTTGGCAGTACTCGGCCTGGACTTTATTCTGACCGCCTTGATGTTTGGAGATTTCTGATGCAAAACCGCACCCTGGAAATCGGTGTCGGCCTTTTCTTGCTGGCTGGCATCCTGGCTTTGCTCTTGTTGGCGTTGCGGGTCAGTGGCCTGTCCCCGACTCCGAGCACCGACACGTATAAACTTTACGCCTACTTCGACAATATCGCCGGTTTGACGGTCAGAGCAAAGGTGACCATGGCCGGTGTGACCATCGGCAAGGTCACGGCCATCGATCTGGATCGCGACAGTTTCACCGGTCGGGTGACCATGCAGCTGGAAAAACGCATCGATAATCTGCCGGCGGACTCCACTGCATCTATCCTGACTGCTGGCCTGTTGGGCGAGAAGTACATCGGTATCAGCGTGGGCGGGGAAGACACCCTGCTCAAGGATGGTGGAACCATCCATGACACGCAGTCATCGCTGGTGCTCGAAGACCTGATCGGTAAATTCCTGCTCAATACCGTTAGCAAAGAAGCTAAATGAGGAACTGTTAAATGATCTCTATCTTGCGACGTGGCCTGTTGGTAATGCTCGCGGTGTTTCCGTTGGTGTCCCACGCCGTAGCGGCGACTTCGGCGCACGATCTGGTGCAGGACACAACCAACCGTATGCTCGCGGACCTGGCGGCAAACAAAGAGAAGTACAAGCAGGATCCGCAAGACTTTTATGCGGCGCTGAACACCATCGTCGGGCCGGTCGTGGATGCCGAGGGTATTTCCAAGAGCATCATGACGGTCAAGTACTCGCGTAAAGCTACGCCTGCGCAGATGAAGACCTTCGAAGAAAACTTCAAGAAGGGTCTGTTCCAGTTCTATGGCAATGCCTTGCTGGAGTACAACAACCAGGGCATCACCGTTGAACCGGCCAAAGACGAGTCGGGCGACCGTACCAGTGTAGGCATGACTGTCAAAGGCAGCAGCGGCTCGATCTATCCAGTGTCCTACACGCTGGAAAAGATCAACGGCGAGTGGAAACTGCGCAACGTCATCATCAATGGCATCAATATCGGCAAGCTGTTCCGCGATCAGTTCGCCGATGCGATGCAGCGCAATGGCAACGACCTGGACAAGACCATCAATAGTTGGGCCGGGGAAGTCGCCAAGGCCAAGGAAGCCACCGACAAGAAACCAGAGCAGTCAGCCCAATGAGTGAGTCGGCAGTCCAGATGGACGAAGCGGGCGAGCTGCGACTCAGTGGCGTGCTGGATTACCGCACCGGCCCTGGCCTGCGCGAGCAGGGCAAGGCGCTGATCAAGGCCAGCAACGCTGCAGCGCTGGTGGTCGATTGCTCGGCGGTAACCAAGTCCAGCAGTGTCGGTTTGTCGTTGCTGCTGTGCTTTATCCGTGATGCGCAGGAGGCCGGCAAGGCCCTGAGCATCCGTGGGATGCCGGAAGACATGCGTGAAATCGCTCAGGTCAGCGAGCTGACCGAGCTGTTGGCGCGTCCCTAACCCGCATCTATGAAGAAGCCCCCCGTCTGAGTCCTGCTTGGCGGGGTTCGCAGGCGCGGGGCTTTTTTGTATGATGTCCGACCCGCGCGCACAGGGCGCCGATTGAGGTTGAGCATGCAGGCCAACGAAGTTAAGAGCTTTCTTGAAGGAAAGCTGCCCGGAACGAAAGTAGAAGTCGAGGGCGAAGGCTGCAATTTCCAGCTGAACGTGATTAGCGATGAACTGGCGGCGTTGAGCCCGGTCAAGCGTCAGCAGCAGGTCTATGCCCATTTGAACCCATGGATCACCGATGGCAGCATCCATGCGGTCACTATGAAATTTTTCAGCAGCGCGGCCTGGGCCGAGCGCACCTGAGCCCAAGGGCGTCGAGATTCTTATGGATAAATTGATTATTACTGGCGGTGCTCGTCTTGACGGCGAGATCCGCATCTCCGGGGCAAAGAACTCTGCCCTGCCGATCCTGGCGGCTACCCTGCTGTGCGATGGCCCGGTGACTGTGGCCAACCTGCCGCACCTGCACGACATCACCACCATGATCGAGCTGTTCGGGCGCATGGGTATCGAACCTGTGATCGACGAGAAGCTGGCCGTCGAAATCGACCCGCGTACCATCAAGACCCTGGTCGCACCTTACGAACTGGTTAAAACCATGCGTGCGTCGATTCTGGTGCTCGGTCCGATGGTTGCTCGTTTCGGTGAAGCCGAAGTCGCCTTGCCTGGCGGTTGCGCCATCGGTTCGCGTCCGGTTGACCTGCACATCCGTGGCCTGGAAGCCATGGGCGCCGTCATCGACGTCGAAGGCGGCTACATCAAGGCCAAGGCGCCTGAAGGCGGCCTGCGCGGTGCGCACTTCTTCTTCGATACCGTCAGTGTGACCGGTACCGAAAACATCATGATGGCCGCAGCCTTGGCCAAGGGCCGTAGCGTCCTGCAAAACGCCGCTCGCGAGCCTGAAGTGGTCGACCTGGCGAACTTCCTGAACGCCATGGGCGCCAAGGTTTCCGGCGCCGGTACCGATACCATCACCATCGATGGCGTCGAGCGTCTGCACACCACCACTTATAAGGTAATGCCTGACCGCATCGAAACCGGCACCTATCTGGTGGCGGCGGCGGTGACCGGTGGTCGTGTGAAGGTCAAGGATACGGATCCGACCATCCTCGAAGCCGTTCTGGAAAAACTCCGTGAGTCCGGTGCCGAAATCACCTGTGGCGAAGACTGGATCGAGCTGAACATGCACGGTAAGCGTCCGAAAGCCGTCAACGTGCGGACCGCTCCGTACCCGGCGTTCCCGACCGACATGCAGGCGCAGTTCATCTCCCTCAACGCCATTGCCGAAGGCACCGGCGCTGTGATCGAGACGATCTTCGAAAACCGCTTCATGCACGTCTACGAGCTGCACCGCATGGGCGCCAAGATCCAGGTCGAAGGCAACACCGCCATCGTCACCGGCACCGAAAAGCTCAAGGGCGCGCCAGTGATGGCGACCGACCTGCGTGCTTCGGCCAGCCTGGTGATCTCGGCCCTGATCGCCGAAGGCGACACGCTGATCGACCGCATCTACCACATAGACCGTGGCTACGAGTGCATCGAAGAAAAACTGCAGATGCTGGGCGCCAAGATCCGTCGCGTTCCGGGCTAGTCCCTGCTGTATGGGCATAAGGACATGCCCGTTGATTTGTTGAAGTCGAGCCGTTTTCGGCTCGATGTGTGTCCGGCGCCATTTGCGACCGGGCATGAGTACCTTGATAAGGACTGACGTTTCCCATGTTGACCATCGCACTGTCCAAGGGCCGCATCCTTGACGACACCCTGCCGCTTCTGGCTGAAGCGGGCATCGTGCCGACCGAGAATCCGGACAAGAGCCGCAAGCTGATCATTCCCACGACCCAGGAAGATGTACGCCTGCTGATCGTGCGTGCCACCGATGTGCCGACTTACGTCGAGCATGGTGCCGCCGACCTCGGTGTCGCCGGTAAAGATGTGCTGATGGAGTACGGCGGCCAGGGCCTGTACGAGCCGCTGGACCTGCAAATTGCCCAGTGCAAGCTGATGACCGCCGGCAAGGTCGGCGCGGTCGAGCCCAAGGGCCGCCTGCGTATCGCCACCAAGTTCGTCAACGTTGCCAAGCGCTACTACGCCGAACAGGGCCGTCAGGTCGACATCATCAAGCTCTACGGTTCGATGGAGCTGGCGCCGCTGATCGGCCTGGCGGACAAGATCATCGACGTGGTCGACACTGGTAACACGCTGCGGGCCAACGGTCTGGAGCCACAGGATTTCATTGCTGCCATCAGCTCCCGGCTGATCGTCAACAAAGCTTCGATGAAGATGCAGCACGCCCGTATCCAGGCGTTGATCGACACCCTGCGCAAGGCAGTGGAGTCTCGACACCGCGGCTGATTCACCTGCGCGACGTTAAGTCGCGCCCGTCTATCCGCCTCATAGCCAGAATTCTCAGGTGCCCAAGCGGAAACGACTGCTAAGTTAGGGCGCCTGAGTTTTTGCCATTCCTATGAGGCTCTCGCTATGACCGCACCGACTGCAATTCGCCGACTCAACGCTGCTGACCCGGATTTCGCGCATCATCTGGATCATCTGCTGAGCTGGGAAAGTGTGTCTGACGACTCGGTCAATCAGCGGGTGCTGGACATCATCAAGGCTGTGCGTGAACGTGGCGACGCGGCACTGGTGGACTTTACCCGCCAGTTCGACGGCCTGGACGTGAAGTCCATGACCGACCTGATCCTGCCGCGTGAGCGTCTGGAATTGGCACTGACGCGCATTACCGTGGCTCAGCGCGAAGCGCTGGAAGTCGCCGCCGCCCGTGTGCGCAGCTACCACGAAAAACAGAAGCAGGACTCCTGGAGCTACACCGAGGCCGACGGCACCGTGCTGGGCCAGAAAGTCACGCCGCTGGACCGTGCCGGCCTGTACGTACCCGGTGGCAAGGCGTCGTACCCGTCGTCGGTGTTGATGAACGCGATTCCGGCCAAGGTCGCCGGCGTCACCGAAGTGGTCATGGTCGTACCGACCCCGCGCGGTGAAATCAATGAACTGGTGCTGGCCGCTGCCTGCATCGCCGGCGTCGACCGTGTGTTCACCATCGGTGGTGCTCAAGCCGTTGCCGCATTGGCTTACGGCACCGAAAGCGTGCCGAAGGTCGATAAAGTGGTCGGCCCGGGCAACATCTATGTCGCCACCGCCAAGCGCCACGTGTTCGGCCAGGTCGGAATCGACATGATCGCCGGTCCCTCCGAGATCCTCGTGGTGTGCGACGGCCAGACCGATCCGGACTGGATCGCCATGGACCTGTTCTCCCAGGCCGAGCACGACGAAGACGCCCAGGCGATTCTGGTCAGCCCCGACGCCGAATTCCTCGACAAGGTCGCCGCCAGCATCGCCAAGCTGATGCCGACCATGGAGCGCGCCGCGATCATCGAAACCTCGATCAATGGCCGTGGTGCACTGATCAAGGTGCGCGACATGGAGCAAGCCATCGAAGTGGCCAACCGCATCGCGCCGGAGCACCTCGAATTGTCCGTTGCCGATCCACAAGCCTGGCTGCCGCAGATCCGCCACGCCGGTGCGATCTTCATGGGGCGCCACACCTCTGAAGCCTTGGGCGACTACTGCGCAGGTCCCAACCACGTGTTGCCGACCTCCGGCACCGCGCGTTTCTCCTCGCCGCTGGGTGTGTACGACTTCCAGAAACGCTCGTCGATCATCTTCTGTTCCGAGCAGGGCGCTTCCGAGTTGGGCAAAACCGCTTCCGTGCTGGCCCGTGGCGAATCGCTGACCGCCCACGCGCGTAGCGCCGAGTACCGCATCGTCGACGAAGACTTTCCACAAGGGCAGGGGAACTGAACATGAGTAAATTCTGGAGCCCGTTCGTCAAGAATCTGGTGCCTTACGTCCCGGGCGAGCAGCCGAAGCTGGCAAAACTGGTGAAGCTCAACACCAATGAAAATCCGTACGGTCCATCGCCCAAAGCCTTGGCCGCGATGCAAACCGAACTGAACGACAACCTGCGTCTGTACCCGGACCCGAACAGCGATCTGCTGAAGAACGCGGTCGCCAGGTACTACGGTGTGCAAAGCAATCAAGTGTTCCTCGGCAACGGTTCCGATGAAGTGCTGGCGCACATCTTCCACGGTTTGCTGCAGCACGATCAGCCGCTGTTGTTCCCGGATATCAGCTACAGCTTCTACCCGGTCTACTGCGGTTTGTACGGCATCAAGTTCGACGCGGTGCCGCTGGACGAGCAGTTCCAGATCAACCCGGCGGACTATGCCAGGCCGAACGGCGGGATCATCTTCCCCAACCCGAACGCACCGACCGGCTGCCTGTTGGCGCTGGAAGCGGTGGAGCAGATTCTCAAGGCAAGCCCGGATTCGGTGGTGGTGGTCGACGAGGCCTACATCGACTTCGGTGGCGAGACGGCAATCACCCTGGTGGACCGTTATCCGAACCTGCTGGTGACCCAGACCCTGTCCAAGTCCCGTTCCCTGGCGGGCCTGCGGGTTGGATTGGCGGTCGGCCATCCGGACCTGATCGAGGCGCTGGAGCGGATCAAGAACAGCTTCAACTCCTATCCGCTGGATCGCATGGCGAATGTCGGCGCTGCCGCCGCGTTCGAGGATCGCGAGTATTTCGACAAGACCTGCCGGTTGGTGATCGAGAATCGCGAGAAGGTCGTTGCACAGCTGGAGGAGAAGGGTTTTGAAGTGCTGCCATCGGCGGCGAACTTCATTTTTGCCCGTCACCCCCGGCACGATGCGGCGGGGCTTGCGGCGAAGCTGCGCGAGCAAGGCGTGATCGTCCGGCACTTCAAGCAGGAGCGGATTGCCCAGTTCCTGCGGATCTCCATTGGCACGCCAGAGCAGAATCAGGCGCTGATCGACGGCCTGGGCGACTTGTAAAACCAGGCACGACCCTGTGGGAGCGAGCTTGCTCGCGATGGTGTCTCAGATACATTGATGTTGACTGACACACCTTCGCGACCAAGCCCGCTCCCACAAGGGTTTGTATTAGCCGTTTACTCTTCTTCTTTATCCTTGATCGGAGCCGGCGGCGGACGCAGGCCGACTTCAGCCATCAGCTTGAGCTCCTTGCCGTTACGCATCACCTCGATCGCGACCTTGTCGGTCGGCTTGATCCGCGCTACCTGATTCATCGAGCGACGGCCATCACCGGCCGGTTCGCCATCGATGGCAAGAATCACATCACCCAGTTGCAGACCGGCCTTCTGTGCCGGGCCATCGCGGAAAATTCCCGCCACGACAATGCCTGGACGACCGGACAAGCCGAACGACTCGGCCAGTTCCTGGGTCAGCGGCTGCACCTCGATACCCAGCCAGCCACGAATCACCTGGCCGTGCTCGATGATCGACTTCATCACTTCCATCGCCAGCTTCACGGGGATTGCGAACCCAATGCCCTGGGAGCCCCCGGACTTGGAAAAGATCGCCGTGTTGATGCCGGTCAGGTTGCCGATGGCATCCACCAGCGCACCGCCTGAGTTGCCCGGGTTGATCGCCGCATCGGTCTGGATGAAGTCTTCGTAGTTGTTCAGGCCCAATTGATTGCGCCCGGTGGCGCTGATGATGCCCATGGTTACGGTCTGGCCGACGCCGAAGGGGTTGCCGATGGCCAGCGCGACATCGCCGATGCGGATGTTGTCGGAACGCCCCACGGTGATCGCCGGCAAGTTTTTCAAGTCGATTTTCAGAACCGCGAGGTCGGTCTCCGGGTCGCTGCCGATCACTCGCGCCAGGGTTTCCCGGCCGTCCTTGAGCGCCACCACGATCTGGTCGGCACCGCTGGTCACGTGGTTGTTGGTCAGGATGTAGCCTTCCGGGCTCATGATCACGCCGGAACCGAGGCTCGACTCCATGCGTTTCTGCTTGGGCGAGTTATCGCCGAAGAAGCGACGAAACTGCGGATCTTCGAACAGCGGATGGTTGGGTTTGTTGATGACTTTGGTGGTGTACAGGTTCACCACCGATGGTGCCGCGGTGGATACCGCTTCGGCATAAGACACCGGACCCTGCTGCATGCTGGTGGTTTGCGGCGCCTGTTGCAGATTGACGTCGAGGCTCGGGAGCCCGACCCACTGCGGGTAACGCTGGATTATCAAAAGAGCGACAAGCACGCCGGCCAACAGCGGCCAGCCGGAAAAACGCAGCGCCTTGAGCATTAAGCAGTTCCTGAGAGAGTTGCAGGCGGTCTGGGACCGCTCATAATGACGCGCATTATACGAGGCCGCACGCGCCTCTGAACGGGATATTTAGGAGTCTTTTATGGCCGTCGCCCTGAGCACCCTGGTCGAAGAAGCCGACCGCTACCTCAACAGCGCCAAAATCGCCGATTATTGCCCCAATGGCCTGCAGGTCGAGGGGCGGCCACAAGTGATGCGCATTGTCAGTGGCGTCACCGCCAGCCAGGCCTTGCTCGATGCGGCCGTGGAGGCCAACGCAGACCTGGTGCTGGTGCATCATGGCTACTTCTGGAAAGGTGAAAACCCGTGCATCACCGGCATGAAGCAGCGCCGCTTGAAGACCCTGCTCAAGCACGATATCAGCCTGTTGTCCTATCACCTGCCGCTGGACCTGCACCCGGACGTCGGCAATAACGCGCAGCTCGCGCGACAGCTCGACATCACCGTCGAAGGACCGCTGGATCCGGACAACCTGAAGATTGTCGGCCTGGTCGGCTCGCTGAACGAGCCAATGATGCCCCGGGATTTCGCCCGCCGCGTCCAGGAAGTGATGGGGCGTGAGCCGCTGTTGATCGAAGGCAGCGCCATGGTACGCCGCGTCGGCTGGTGCACCGGTGGTGGCCAGGGTTACATCGATCAAGCCATTCTGGCGGGTGTCGATCTTTATCTCAGCGGCGAGGCTTCCGAGCAAACCTTCCACAGCGCCAGGGAAAACGACATCAGCTTCATCGCCGCCGGTCACCATGCGACCGAGCGCTACGGCGTTCAGGCGCTGGGGGATTATCTGGCCCGTCGGTTTGCGCTGGAGCACATCTTCATCGATTGCCCGAATCCGATCTGACGAAACGCTATCCCTGTAGGAGCGAGCCTTGCTCGCGATGTACCCGAGAACACCGCGGGGTGTCAGACTCCCAGCGTTATCGTTGACGCCCATCGCGAGCAGGCTCGCTCCTGCAGGCCAAACAGGCAGGCATATTCATATGCTCTTTCGATCTAGTTGGCGTCCTGATTAGAAGGGGTCGCTGTGCTAGGATCCCCGCTCGAACACGGCCCGGTGGCCGTTCATAAGAAAGTTTTCGTGAGTAGCCATGGTCGACAAACTGACGCATCTGAAACAGCTGGAGGCGGAAAGCATCCACATCATCCGCGAGGTGGCCGCCGAGTTCGATAACCCGGTGATGCTGTACTCCATCGGTAAAGACTCCGCCGTGATGCTGCATCTGGCACGCAAGGCGTTCTTCCCGGGCAAGCTGCCGTTTCCGGTGATGCACGTCGACACTCGCTGGAAATTCAAGGAGATGTACAGCTTCCGCGACAAGATGGTCGCCGAGCTGGGCCTCGACCTGATCACCCACGTCAACCCGGACGGCGTGGCGCAGGACATCAACCCGTTCACCCACGGCAGCGCCAAGCACACCGACATCATGAAGACCGAGGGCCTCAAGCAGGCACTCGACAAGTATGGTTTCGACGCAGCATTCGGCGGCGCCCGTCGCGATGAAGAGAAATCCCGCGCCAAAGAGCGCGTGTACTCGTTCCGCGACAGCAAGCACCGCTGGGATCCGAAAAACCAGCGCCCCGAGCTGTGGAACGTCTACAACGGCAAGGTCAACAAGGGCGAGTCGATCCGCGTCTTCCCGCTGTCGAACTGGACCGAGCTGGACATCTGGCAGTACATCTACCTTGAAGGCATCCCGATCGTTCCGCTGTACTTCGCCGCCGAGCGTGAAGTCATCGAGAAGAACGGCACGCTGATCATGATCGACGACGAGCGCATCCTCGAACACCTGAGCGACGAAGACAAAGCGCGCATCGTCAAAAAGAAAGTGCGTTTCCGTACCCTTGGTTGCTACCCGTTGACGGGCGCGGTGGAGTCCGAGGCCGAAAGCCTCACGGACATCATTCAGGAAATGCTCCTGACGCGAACTTCCGAGCGCCAGGGCCGTGTCATCGACCACGATGGCGCAGGCTCGATGGAAGACAAAAAACGTCAGGGTTATTTCTAAGGGGTTGTCATGTCGCACGCATCTGATTTGATCAGCGAGGACATCCTCGCCTACCTGGGCCAGCACGAACGTAAAGAGCTGCTGCGCTTTCTGACCTGCGGTAACGTCGACGACGGCAAGAGCACCCTGATCGGGCGCCTGCTGCACGACTCCAAGATGATCTACGAAGATCACCTGGAAGCCATTACCCGCGATTCGAAAAAAGTCGGCACCACCGGCGAAGACATCGACCTGGCGCTGCTGGTCGACGGCCTGCAGGCCGAGCGTGAACAAGGCATCACCATCGATGTCGCGTACCGCTACTTCTCCACCGCCAAGCGCAAATTCATCATTGCCGACACCCCTGGCCACGAGCAGTACACCCGCAACATGGCCACCGGTGCCTCCACCTGTGACCTGGCGATCATCCTGGTCGACGCCCGTTACGGCGTGCAGACCCAGACCCGTCGCCACAGCTTCATCGCCTCGTTGCTGGGCATCAAGCACATAGTCGTGGCCATCAACAAGATGGACCTCAAGGACTTCGACCAGGGTGTGTTCGAGTCGATCAAGGCCGACTACCTGCAGTTCGCCGAAGGCTTGAAGATGAAGCCCACCACGATGCACTTCGTGCCGATGTCTGCGCTGAAAGGCGACAACGTGGTGAACAAGTCCGAGCGCTCGCCGTGGTACACCGGCCAGTCGCTGATGGAGATCCTCGAGACCGTGGAAGTTGCGGGCGATCGCAACTTCACCGACTTGCGTTTCCCGGTTCAGTACGTCAACCGTCCGAACCTGAACTTCCGTGGCTTCGCCGGCACACTGGCCAGCGGCATCGTCAAGAAAGGCGACGAAGTCGTGGTCCTGCCGTCGGGCAAGAGCAGCCGCGTGAAATCCATCGTCACCTTCGAAGGTGAACTGGAGCACGCAGGTCCTGGTCAGGCTGTAACGCTGACCATGGAAGACGAAATCGATATTTCCCGTGGCGACCTGTTGGTACATGCCGACAACGTGCCGCCAGTCACCGACAGCTTCGAAGCGATGCTGGTGTGGATGGCTGAGGAACCGATGCTGCCGGGCAAGAAGTACGACATCAAACGCGCCACCAGTTACGTGCCGGGCTCCATCGCCAGCATCGTCAACAAGGTCGACGTGAACACCCTGGAAGAAGGTCCGGCCAGCGCGTTGCAGCTGAACGAAATCGGCAAGGTCAAGATCGCGCTCGATGCGCCGATTGCCCTTGACGGTTACGACAGCAACCGCACCACCGGCGCCTTCATCATCATCGACCGCTTGACCAACGGCACCGTTGGCGCGGGCATGATCGTCGCCCAGCCTTTGGCCCATGGCACCAGTACGCACCACGGCAAACTGGCCCACGTTGCCACCGAAGAACGCGCACAGCGCTTCGGCCAGCAACCGGCCACCGTGTTGTTCAGCGGCTTGTCGGGCGCAGGCAAAAGCACCCTGGCGTATGCGGTTGAACGCAAGTTGTTCGACATGGGGCGTGCGGTGTTCGTGCTCGATGGCCAGAACCTGCGTCACGACCTGAACAAAGGTCTGCCACAGGATCGCGCCGGGCGTACCGAGAACTGGCGTCGTGCCGCGCACGTGGCGCGTCAGTTCAACGAGGCTGGTCTGCTGACCCTCGCTGCGTTCGTTGCCCCGAGTGCCGAAGGGCGTGAACAGGCCCGGGAACTGATCGGCAAGGAGCGTCTGCTGACGGTCTACGTCCAGGCTTCGCCGACGGTCTGCGCCGAGCGTGATCCGCAAGGTTTGTACGCGGCGGCCGGGGATAACATCCCGGGCGAGTCCTTCCCGTACGACGTGCCGCTGGATGCCGACCTGGTGATCGACACCCAGTCCGTGTCGCTGGAGGAAGGCGTCAAGCAAGTGCTGGGTCTGCTGCGTGAGCGTGGCGCGATCTAAGCCTTAGCCGGAAATGAAAAACCCGCCGATGAGTGATCATCGGCGGGTTTTTTTGTGTTCTTGAAAACGCCTTCGCTGGCAAGCCAGCTCCCACAGTTTTGAAGGTGTTCACAAATTTTTGTGAGCGACGCGATCTTTGTAGGAGCTGGCTTGCCGGCGAAGAGGCCCTTGCAGCCACATCACTTGCTGGATAAGTCCAATGCAAGTCGTGTAAGCAATCGGCAATTTCGCGTGAGTTTCCAGCGCTGTTAGCGCATGGGAAATGGACTACAGGAATATCGGAAACGGGTAAGTTATATTTATTCGCATGCAGAGATATTGTCCTTGGTAGATGCAAGGTAGAAGTCTATTCGGGTGTATGTTGGGTCGATTGCACAAAGGCAGATATCAAAGGTAGGAGACGTGCCACTAGTGTGCACGTTAATTGTTCTGGATGTTGCGTGCTGCGCCAAAGAGTGTGTAATAGCGGAATTTTTATCGATCCAGAAAACACTCAACCCTTAGGTGCATAATGTTGTTGGTCAGCGTTCATGGGGGGGTGTATGCGTGCAAAAGATTTATATATCCCTTCTGGGTATGTTGCGGGTGTGGGTGAAGTTGTTTTTTGTGTAATTGTATTTTTTTTCCTGGTTTTTGCATCGGCTTATATGCTCGGCGACGTAAAGGAGATCCCTTCCTTGCCAGAAAGGCTGGTTATGGAGAATGCTTACATATACAGAGAAGTTTCGCAGTCAAGGAATGACTCATATTTGTATCTGAAGGTCGGGTTGGGTGATGATGCGTATAACTACACTATTGTGGCTCGTAGTAGTGATCTTCAGCATTTGGATTTGAGGAAGTCACGAAAACTGTGGGTCGCTGTAGACTCAGATCGGAGTAAGCGGTTTGTTTGGTGGATTTATGATTTTGATAACAGATTGATTGTCAGTCGTGAAGAGATATTGGATTGGATGAGGTACTACAATAGTGGGAACTATTTTGTGGCGATTTTGGGAGCTGTTTCGTCCTTGTATTTGCTTCTGATAATTGTTCGAAACGGAGTTTGGAATAGAGTTGTAGCGAAAAGGAAAGCGCATGAAAGTCGAGCGGATTGATAATCAGATATATGTAGTTGACGATTTCCTCACGGAAAGCGAAGAGGTTGGTATAAAACTTCAGCTTAAGGGGGCTGTCTGGAGATACAACTGGCCGAATTATGAAGAACTCCCCTTCGTTAGACCCTGTTGGCACGTGTTTATTGCGGGTAAAGGTCGTCCTGATCGGCAGTCCTGTTTAGAAGAATTGAGCAGCAATGAATCATGGCGTTTTCTGATCGGTTTTTGGGAGCGATTTTCAGACTTACATAATTTTAACATGACATTATTAGGTGTTTATGCAAACGGGCAGACGTTCGGGCAAGACACCATTATTCACCGTGATAACAAGACGAACCCAGGATTGACCGTGATCGTTTTCTGTAACGAGTACTGGCCGACGTCCTGGGGAGGGGAGCTCGTTTTCTACGATGATAATAAAGAAAATATCGTCAAGGCAGTTCTGCCGAAATCTCGTCGCGTAGTGATATTCGATGGACGAATTCCACATGCTGCGAGATCACCTTCCGTGAAGTGTGATCAGGTAAGAATGACACTTGCATTTAAAACTGTGATCAAGGAGAAATAATGGCCGGGAAAGCTGAAATATTTTTAGGTGTCGTGAGCGATGGTGTAACTGTAGGCTCGGGCGCAACTGCGATATCAGACCAGTTCTTGGTTAACGGTAATGGGATGGTGTTGTTTAACCAAGCAGCGCAAACCGGTGCTGTAATAGCGAGCGTGACGTCAGTCACTAAGCTGGCAGGTCCCTATGTTCCCATTGTGAGTATGCCAGCCAATATAGTTGCAGGTACGATTACGTTTCTAAAGATTGGGGTGGATGTTAGGGATGGGGCCGGTTTTCAAAGGGGTGATGTCATTAGTCTTGTGGGGAATGTTGCAGGTGTGATTGCTACCATGGCTGTTTTGGGAGCCGCACCGTTCATGGTTGTTGGTGGTGCAAGTGTTGTATCAATAGGAGTTGGTCTGTATTCTATTCTTAAATCAAAAGCGTTTGAAAGTCTAGCGATGAATGCTACGAACTTCTTTAAAGGTAACGTTTTGGATAGCTATCTTGACTATGTCTGGGCGCCCGATATGAGGCTTGTGCATAGAGACATCCTGGGGGCGTCATACAACAATTATATGCTTTCATTTAATTGGTCGCCTGAGAGCGGGGAGTTGGTGCCTTCGGCATTTTCTACAGTCAGTGAACATAGTAGGGGTGGGGGTTTTGTTCCGCCCACAAATCCGGTGATTCCGGTTCCTCCTCCAGAGATAGTTCCAACAGTTACCATCGGTCCTCTTGAGTTTGGCAATCAAAATGCTGGCAAGGACGATAACGGTGATGAGTATGGATGCTGTACTGGGGGAAGTGATGGTTATGTGTAGCGAAACCCATATATAAGTTATCTGTTTCTCATTTTTGTCTTCAGATTTTCAGTGAAAGCCAACTAGATATTCGACAGTCTTAAGCGTCAAGCCCGAGTCAGGCTGAACTTAAGAGTGCGCTGGTGAGTGGGTAATCGTCAGCTTCATCGCTTGGAACTGAGTTCCGTTTCGCTGGAAGACGGCGTCAAGCAAGTGCTGGATCTGCTACGCAAGCGTGGTGCGATCTAAGCGCTGACCGGTAAAAAGAAACCCGTCGATGAGTGATCATCTGCGGTTTTTTTTTGGTCAACTCGGTCAAATGTGGGAGCGGGCTTGCTCGCGAAAGCGGTGGATCAGTCAGCATCCATGTTGAATGTCAGTCCGTATTCGCGAGCAAGCCCGCTCCCACATTGGTTCAGCGGCGGTCTGGGAATTCGTGGTGCAGCTGTTCCAGCAACGCATCCTTGTCCAGCCACAACTGATTGATCCAGCCCTGAAACTGCAGGCGGTACTCACCATCCTGGTCGTAGTTCTTGCCGATGAACTGTGGCGGAATCTTCAGCTCTTCAAAGTGCACCACCACATCCGCAACGTTCCCGCACAGCAAATCCCAGAAACCCGGGCGCCCGGCGGGGTAGTGGATGGTCACGTTGACCAGGGATTCAAGCTGCTCGCCCATCGCATCCAGCACAAAGGCAATGCCGCCGGCCTTGGCCTTGAGCAGGTACTTGAAGGGTGACTGCTGTTGCTTGTGCTTGCCCTCGGTGAAGCGAGTGCCTTCGACGAAGTTGAAAATGCCCACCGGGTTGTCGCGGAATTTCGCACAGGTCTTGCGGGTGGTTTCCAGGTCCTTGCCTTTCTTCTCCGGGTGCTTTTCCAGATAAGCCTTGGAGTAACGCTTCATGAACGGAAAGCCCAGCGCCCACCAGGCCAGACCGATCACCGGAACCCAGATCAACTCCTGCTTGAGAAAGAACTTCAGCGGCTGAATGCGCCGGTTTAGCACGTATTGCAGCACCAGGATGTCGACCCAGCTCTGGTGGTTGCTGGTGATCAGGTACGAATGCTGATAGTCGAGGCCTTGCAGGCCGCTGATGTGCCAGCGTGTGCGGCGCACCAGGTTCATCCAGCCTTTGTTGATGCTGATCCAGGCTTCGTGGGTATGGCTCATCAGCCAGCCCGCGAGGCGCTGGGTGAGGGCGAACGGCAATACCTTGACGAGTGCCACGCAGAACAGGAACGAGCAGAGCAGAATCGTGTTCAATGCCAACAGTAGCGAGGCGATCACGCCCCGCAGCGCAGCAGGTAAGAAGTCCAGCATTTACACATCCATAGGTCGGTTGGCGGCTTGAATCGCGGTCAGGGCGATGGTGTAGACGATGTCATCGACCTGCGCGCCGCGCGGCAAATCGTTCACCGGTTTGCGCAGGCCTTGCAGCATCGGGCCGAGGCTGACGCAGTCGGCGCTGCGCTGTACGGCCTTGTGCGTGGTATTGCCGGTGTTGAGGTCGGGGAATACGTAAACCGTGGCACGACCGGCCACCTGACTGTTCGGCGCCAGTTGCCGGGCCACGCTTTCGTTGGCGGCAGCGTCGTACTGCAAGGGGCCGTCGATCAGCAGCGAGTGCTGTTGTTCGTGGGCGAGCAGGGTTGCCTCGCGGACCTTCTCGACTTCTTCACCGCTGTCCGACTCGCCGCTGGAGTAGCTGATCATCGCCACCCGTGGCGTGATGCCGAACGCGGCAGCCGAATCAGCGCTTTGCAGGGCGATCTCGGCCAGTTCACTGGCGCTCGGGTGCGGGTTCATCACGCAGTCGCCGTAGACCAGCACCTCTTCCGGAAACAGCATGAAGAACACCGACGACACCAGGGTGCAGCCTGGCGCGGTTTTAATCAGCTGCAGGGCCGGGCGGATGGTGTTGGCGGTGGTGTTGATCACACCCGATACGAGGCCGTCGACTTCATCCAGGGCCAGCATCATGGTGCCGATCACCACGGTGTCTTCCAGTTGTTGCTCGGCCATCGGCGCATTGAGGCTTTTGCTTTTGCGCAGCGCGACCATCGGCTCGACATAGCGTTCGCGGATCGAGTCCGGATCGATGATTTCCAGGCCCGGTGGCAACTCGATGCCCTGGGCACGGGCGACGGCCTGCACGTCCTCGGGCTTGGCCAGCAACACACAGCGAGCGATGCCACGGGCCTGGCAGATCGCAGCGGCCTGCACGGTCAGCGGCTCGCTGCCTTCGGGCAGTACGATGCGCTTGTTGGCCGCCTGGGCGCGCTGGATCAATTGATAGCGGAAAACCGCTGGCGACAGGCGCATTTCCCGTGGCGTACCGCAGCGCTGGTGCAGCCAGTTGGCATCGAGATGGCCGGCGATGAAATCGGTGATGATTTCGGCGCGCTCGCGGTCATCGATGGGGATTTCCTTGTTCAGGCCATTGAGCAGGTTGGCGGTGTCGTAGGAGCCGGTACTCACCGACAGCACCGGCAAACCAGCCTGCAGGGCGCCACGGCACAGGTCCATGATGCGTGGGTCGGGCAGGGTGTCGCTGGTCAGCAGCAGGCCGGCGAGCGGCACGCCGTTCAAGGCCGCGAGGCTGACGGCGAGGATGATGTCGTCGCGGTCGCCGGGGGTCACCACCAGCACGCCGGGCTTGAGCAACTCCACGGTGTTACGCATGGTGCGGGCGCAAATGATGATCTTGGTCATGCGCCGGGTTTCGTAATCACCGGCGTTGAGCACTTGCGCGCCCATCAGGTCGGCGACGTCGCGGGTGCGCGGGGCGTTCAGTTCCGGCTGGAACGGAATGCAGCCGAGCAAGCGGAAATCACCACTGCGCAGCAACGGCGAATGCTCTTTCAGGCGCGTGGCGAAGGCCTCCATGCTTTCTTCGGTCTTGACCTTGTTGAGGATCACACCGAGGACTTTCGGGTCTTTCGGGCCGCCGAACAACTGCGCCTGCAACTCGACGCGACCGGAGAGCTCGGTCAGCACTTCGTTTTCCGGTGCCGAGACCAGGATCACCTCGGCATCGAGGCTCTTGGCCAGGTGCAGGTTGACCCGCGCGGCATAACTGGCGCTGCGGGTCGGCACCATGCCTTCGACGATCAGCACGTCCTTGCCGATGGCAGCCTGCTGATAAAGGGTGATGATTTCTTCGAGCAACTCATCGAGCTGGCCGTCGCCGAGCATGCGCTCGACATGGGCCAGGCCCAGGGGCTGGGGCGGTTTCAAGCCGTGGGTACGCGCCACCAGTTCGGTGGAACGTTCCGGGCCCGTGTCGCCCGGATGCGGCTGGGCAATCGGTTTGAAAAAACCGACCTTGAGCCCGGCCCGCTCAAGGGTGCGCACCAGCCCGAGGCTGATGGAGGTCAGACCCACGCCAAAATCGGTGGGCGCGATAAAAAAAGTTTGCATGCGGATTCTCTGAAGGAGCATGGCAAAGGTGATCATCTATATCTGACGATCTACCGAAATTCAGTCGCCAAGGTTATCGCTAACCGAGCCCTGTGCGCACCAACCGCAAGCAAAGGGCTGGCCTATTTTTTCAAGGCGTTGCACAGGGTCCATGACCCAGGCGCGGGATTGCCAGGGTGGCTGGTGCCGCAGGTGCTGGGTGTGGCCGCAGGAAAGCTCGGCCACCCAGTGTCCGTCCTCGTCCTGATGGAAGCCTGTGATCGTCGAATCCCGTCTGTCCGGGTTGTGTTCGCTTTCGGACGATTGCTTCGCTAAACTTGGCCTTTCAATTTTCCTATGCAAAAGGTCTCGCCCCATGCTGATCGCCGCCAATAAGGCTGTCTCCATCGACTATACCCTGACCAACGACGCTGGTGAGGTCATCGACAGCTCCGCCGGCGGCGCGCCGCTGGTCTACCTGCAAGGTGCAGGCAACATCATCCCGGGCCTGGAAAAGGCTCTGGAAGGCAAGGCTGTCGGCGACGAGCTGACCGTAGCCGTTGAACCGGAAGACGCTTACGGCGAATACGCCGCTGAACTGGTCAGCACCCTGAGCCGCAGCATGTTCGAAGGCGTCGACGAGCTGGAAGTGGGCATGCAGTTCCACGCTTCCGCTCCGGACGGCCAGATGCAGATCGTGACCATCCGTGATCTGGACGGCGACGACGTCACCGTTGACGGCAACCACCCGCTGGCCGGTCAGCGCCTGAATTTCCAGGTCAAGATCGTTGCCATCCGTGACGCCAGCCAGGAAGAAATCGCTCATGGTCACGTCCATGGCGAAGGTGGCCATCACCACTGATTTCTGCGCTAAGCTCAGATAACTGGAGAGGCGCCTTGTGGGCGCCTTTTTAGTCTGCGGCCGTCCCTGATGACACCGCCAAGTGGCTGTTTCGAGAAGAACACGGGAATCTGGAGTACGCCATGAGTGCTTTTCACGACCTTAAATTGACAGCCCTGGATGGACAGGAGCTACCTCTGGCGCCTTTCAAAGGCCAAGTCGTACTGGTGGTCAACGTCGCCTCCAAATGCGGCCTGACCCCGCAGTACGCGGCGCTGGAAAACCTCCATCAGCAATTCAAGGCCAAGGGCTTCAGCGTCCTGGGCTTGCCGTGCAACCAGTTTGCCGGGCAGGAACCGGGGACCGAGCAGGAAATCAAGGATTTCTGCAGCCTCAACTATGGCGTGACCTTTCCGCTGTCCAGCAAGCTGGAAGTCAACGGGCATGAACGTCATCAGTTGTATCGCCTGCTGGCGGGAGAGGGCGCGGAATTTCCCGGCGACATCACCTGGAACTTCGAGAAGTTCCTGCTGGGCAAGGACGGGCGTGTGCTGGCACGGTTCTCGCCACGTACGGCGCCGGATGATCCGACCATCGTTCACGCGATTGAAAAAGCGCTGAGCTGATATCCCCCCTATAGGAGCGAGCTCGCTCGCGATGGTTGTAGGAACACCGCGGGGCATCAGACCGCCAGCGTTATCGTTGACCACCATCGCGAGCAAGCTCGCTCCTACATCACCCAAATCAATAGTGCTGTTCAGTACGCGCGAACCTCCATATTATCGCCGTCATAAAGTCATTCCTGTGGAGCGTCCCATGCCCGTCAAAGCCCTGTTCAAACCGTTCCACCTCGGCACCCTCGAACTGCCGACCCGCGTCGTCATGGCGCCGATGACCCGCTCTTTTTCCCCAGGCGGCGTGCCTAATTCCAAAGTGATCGAATACTACCGTTGCCGCGCCGCAGCCGGCGTCGGCCTGATCATCACCGAAGGCACCACCGTCGGTCACAAGGCTTCCAACGGCTACCCGAACGTTCCGCATTTCTATGGCGAAGCAGCCCTGGCCGGCTGGAAGAAAGTCGTCGACGCCGTTCACGCCGAAGGCGGCAAGATCGTTCCGCAGTTGTGGCATGTGGGCAGCGTGCGCCGGATCGGCACCGAGCCGGACGCCAGCGTGCCGGGTTATGGCCCGTCGGAAAAACTGAAGGAAGGCCAGGTCGTGGTTCACGGCATGACCAAACAGGATATCCAGGACGTGATCGCCGCGTTCGCCCAAGCCGCCAGGGATGCCCAGAGCATCGGCATGGACGGCGTGGAAATCCACGGTGCCCACGGTTATCTGGTGGACCAGTTCTTCTGGGAAGGCAGCAACCAGCGCACCGACGAATACGGCGGCAGCCTGGCCAACCGTTCGCGCTTCGCCATTGAATTGATTCAGGCCGTGCGTGCCGCGGTCGGTGAAGGTTTCCCGATCATCTTCCGTTTCTCCCAGTGGAAGCAGCAGGACTACACCGCACGTCTGGTGCAAACCCCTGAAGCCTTGGGCGAGTTCCTCAAGCCGTTGGCCGACGCAGGCGTGGACATTTTCCACTGTTCGACCCGCCGCTTCTGGGAGCCGGAGTTCGACGGTTCCGAGCTGAACCTGGCTGGCTGGACCCGCCAACTCACCGGTAAGCCGACCATCACCGTGGGCAGCGTCGGCCTGGACGGCGAGTTCCTGCAGTTCATGGTTAACACCGACAAGGTCGCGCAGCCTGCCAGCCTGGAAAAACTGCTGGAGCGCCTGAACAACGATGAGTTCGACCTGGTGGCGGTCGGTCGTGCCTTGCTGGTGGATCCGGACTGGGCGCAGAAAGTGCGTGACGGCCGCGAGGAAGACATTCTGCCGTTCAGTCGTGAGGCGTTGATGACGCTGGTTTAAGCGGCGACCGGGAAGGCCTCATCGCGAGCAAGCTCGCTCCCACAGGGGATTTGTGTACGACACAGAACCAATGTAGGAGCGGGCTTGCTCGCGAAGACTGACTAAAGAGCACTGCAAAATCAGGGAACAGTCGGCGCATTCGGCACCACCATCTCCCCGGCACAGGCCCCGCGCAACTGTCCCTCGAACTGCTCGATAATCGTCGCCCAACCCTGGCGACTGGCATGCTGGCGCGCATTGAGCCTGACATTGCGCAAGGCTTCCCTTTCCTCCAGCAGCCATGCCGCTGCATCGCAGAACGCTTCTTCATCCCCCGGCATCGCCAATACGCCGTTGTAGCCATGACGAATATGCTGGGCCGCCGCCGCCTGGTCGTAGGCCACCACGCCGAGCCCCGAGGCAAGTGCTTCAAGCACCACATTGCCAAAGGTTTCGGTCAGGCTCGGAAACAGAAACACGTCGCCCGACGCGTAGTGACACGCCAGGGCTTCACCCCGTTGGGTGCCGCAGAAAATCGCCTCGGGCATTTCGTTTTCCAGTTCCTGGCGCTGCGGGCCATCGCCGACCACGATCAGTTTCAGCGTGCGCTGGGGATAACTCGCCTTGAGGGTATTGAAGGTGCGCTTGAGCAGGCCGAGATTCTTTTCCGGGGCCAGGCGTCCGACATGAATGACGGCGATGTCTGCTTCGGCCAACCCCCATTGCTCGCGCAGGGCATTCAAGCGTTTGGCCGGGTGAAACAATTCGCTGTCGACCCCACGGGACAGCAACGCCAGGCGCTCGAAATGCCGCCGCTCGAGTTCCATGCGTTGGCTGACGCTGGGCACCAGGGTCATGGTCGAGCGGTTGTGGAACCAGCGCAGGTAGTGAGTCAGCAGGCGCGTGAGCAAACCAAGCCCGTACTGGTTGGAGTACTGCTGGAAATTGGTGTGGAAACCGCTGACCACGGAAATTCCCAGTCGCCGTGCCGCACGCAACGCAGAGAGCCCCAGCGGGCCCTCGGTGGCGATGTAGAGCACATCCGGGCGGTGACGCGTCCAGCGCCGCAGCAGCTTGTGCATCGACGACTGACCCCATTGCAGGCCGGGATAGCCCGGCAGTGGCCAGCCGCGGCACAGCAGCAATTCATCGTCGCTGCCCAGTTGCTGGTCGCAGCCCTGACGCGGCCGCACCAGTTCCACTTGATGCCCGCGCGCGCGCAAACCGTCGCACAAGCGACCAAGGGTATTGGCCACGCCGTTGATTTCCGGTGGGAAGGTTTCGGTGATCAGGGTGATATGCAGAGCTGTCGTCATGACCCCAGTGTCGGCTGGGGCCATGTCGTCAGTGTGACGTCGGGATGATGGATTTGTGACTTAGCGCTGGGTCACCAGGTTTTCTGCCCCGCGCTCACGCACCCAGAACAGCGTCGCCCCGGCCACGGCAGCCGGCATCATCAGGATGTTCACCACAGGGATCAGCAGCACCAGGTACACGCTGCCGCCGAAGCTCATGCTCTGCCAGCGCTTCTCGCGCAGCCAGGCGAGCATCTCGTTCCAGCCCAGCTTGTGGTTGTCCGCCGGGTAGTCGATGTACTGGATCGCCATCATCCACACCCCGAACAACAGCCACAGCGGCGCGGCGATGATGTTCACCACCGGGATGAACGAGAGGATGAACAACCCGATCGCCCGGGGCAGAAAATAGCCAAGCTTGCGCATTTCCCGGGCCAGGGTACGCGGAATCATGGCGATCAACTCGCCCCAACTGAAGGCCGGGAAGTCGTCGGTGCCGCGTACCACCACTTCGACTTTCTCCGCGAGGAAGCCGTTGAACGGCGCGGCAATGACGTTGGCGAGCATGGTGAAGGTGAAGAACACCATCAACACCACCAGCACTACGAACAATGGCCAGAGGATGTAGCTGAGAAAACTCAGCCAGTCGGGCAGCGATGGCATCAAGGTGTCGACCCACAGGCTGAATTGATGGCTGGCCAGGTAGATCAATCCGACGAACAGCACCAGGTTGATTGCCAACGGCAACAGCACAAACAAACGCAGGCTGGGGCTCAACACCAGCTTGAGGCCTTCGCGCAGGTATTGCGGGCCGGACAGTACAGGGGCGGGCATAAGGTGCTCCGAGCAGAGGGAAAACGCGCCGACCTTACCGGCTTTGCCTTGCAGGCGAAAGCGCGGTGGCGGTATCGACATTCACTGTAACAAAGACGTCGATATCGTCGGTCAGATGCCATAGAGACCACCTATGAGCTGGATTGTTAAACCGTATTTCCTTAATCTTCGCCCCCTCGATACGCTGCACCCAATCTTTTTACAGGACGGTCGGGTCAAGCCTTCCCCAAGTGCTTTCAACCGTTCTTTTTTATTCCAGCCGGCAATCCGGCGTTCCGTGCCAGGTAATCCGGGCCGGTCAACAGGAGCAGGTCATGTCTGAAGTCCGTCATTCGCGAGTGATTATTCTCGGTTCCGGCCCTGCCGGTTACAGCGCCGCGGTCTATGCCGCACGTGCCAACCTCAAGCCACTGCTGATCACCGGCATGCAGGCCGGCGGTCAACTGACCACCACCACCGAAGTCGACAACTGGCCGGGCGACGTCCACGGCCTGACCGGCCCGGCGCTGATGGAGCGGATGCGTGAGCACGCCGAGCGCTTTGAAACCGAGATCGTTTTCGATCACATCAATGCCGTCGACTTCGCCGCCAAGCCATACACCCTGACCGGCGACAGCGCGACTTACACCTGTGACGCCCTGATCATCGCCACCGGCGCCAGCGCTCGTTACCTGGGTCTGCCATCGGAAGAAACCTTCATGGGCAAAGGCGTTTCGGCCTGTGCGACCTGCGACGGTTTCTTCTATCGCAACAAGCCGGTGGCCGTGGTCGGTGGCGGCAACACCGCTGTTGAGGAAGCCCTGTACCTGGCCAACATCGCCAGCAAAGTCACCCTGATCCACCGTCGTGAAACTTTCCGCGCCGAGAAGATCCTGATCGACAAGCTGAACGCCCGTGTCGCCGAAGGCAAGATCGAGCTGAAGCTGAACGCGACCCTGGACGAAGTGCTGGGCGACAACATGGGCGTGACCGGTGCCCGCCTGAAGAACAACGACGGCAGCTTCGACGAAGTGAAAGTCGACGGCGTGTTCATCGCCATCGGCCATACCCCGAACACTTCGCTGTTCGAAGGCCAGTTGACCCTCAAAGACGGCTACCTGGTTGTGCAGGGCGGCCGTGACGGCAACGCCACTGCCACCAGCCTCGAAGGTATCTTCGCCGCTGGTGACGTGGCTGACCACGTGTACCGTCAGGCCATCACCTCGGCTGGCGCAGGTTGCATGGCGGCACTGGATGCCGAGCGTTACCTGGATAATCTGCAGAACGCTTGATTCTGTAGAAACGAAAAACCGGCTTCGGCCGGTTTTTTTGTGCCCGCGATTTAATGCCGAACACATTCCAATGTGGGAGCGGGCTTGCTCGCGAATGCGGTGTGTCATTCAGTTTTTATGTCGACTGACATTACGCCTTCGCGAGCAAGCCCGCTCCCACAGGGGGGGCGTAGGTTCAGGCCAATTTCTTCAGGCATGCCTCCAGGATATCCAAACCTTCTTCAAGCACCGCCGCCTCGGTGGTCAACGGTGCCAGCAGGCGAATGATGTGCCGCGACTTGCCGCTGGGCATCAGCAGCAAACCGGCGTCGCGCGCCAGGGCCAGCAGTTGGGTCAATTGTGCCGGTGCTGGTGAACCATCGGCGTTGATCAACTCGATGCCACGCATGGCGCCGATGCCGGTCAGGCGACCCAGGTATGGCGTCAGCCTGCTTGAGCGCCAGGCTTCGTAGCGGCCGACAATCGCTTCCTCCTGCTGCGTGCCCCACGCTTGCAGGTTGGCATCGGTCATTTCGTCCAGCGTCGCCAATGCCGCTGCGCAAGCGATGGGGTTGCCGGAATAGGTGCCGCCGAGTCCGCCCTTGGGCAAGTTGTCGAGCAGCGACTTGCGCCCGACCACAGCGCCCAGCGGCACGCCGCCGGCGATGCTTTTGCCGAGCAGGATCAGATCGGGCTCGATGCCCAGCCGCGAGAAGGCGAAACGCTCCCCGGTACGGCCGAAACCGGACTGGATTTCATCGGCGATCAGCACAATGCCCTTGTCGTCGCAGAACTTGCGCAGCGCCTGGGCGAACTCGACGTCCATGGCCAGGAACCCCGCCTCACCCTGCACCGGTTCGACGATAAAGCAGGCGACGTCTTCGACATCGATCTCGACGCTGAACAGGCGCTCCATGGCCTTGAGGGCCTCGCCACAGGTGACGCCGTTGTCCCGGCTGGGGAAGGGCAGGTGAAACACCGGCCCCGGCAGCACGCCGACTTTCTGTTTGTACGGCGCGACTTTGCCATTGAGGTTGAGGGTGGCCAGTGTGCGGCCGTGGAAAGCGCCGTCGAAGGCGATGACCGCGCTGCGGCCGGTGGCGCCACGGACGATCTTCAGGGCGTTTTCCGCCGCTTCCGCGCCGCTGTTGGTGAGCATGCCGCTGACCGGGTAACCCACAGGCATGAATGCGCTGAGGCAATCCATCAGTTCGAGGTAAGGCTCATGGGGCGCAGCGTTGAATGCGTAGTGGGTCAGACGGGTGGCTTGTTCGCGAATGGCTTCGACGATGCGCGGATGGCAATGGCCGAGGTTCAACACGCCGATGCCGCCGACAAAGTCGATGTAGCGATTGCCATCGGTGTCCCAGACCTCGGCATTCTTGCCATGGCTGAGCGTGACAGGGTGAACGATGTTGATCGACTGGCTGATGGTTTCGCTGCGCATGAATGACCGGCTCGGAAGAAGGAGGACTTCTTTTTATCTAAGCCGTGAGCGGTGGTAGGGGGCAAACGAAATAAAGTTGCCGGGTCAATCTTAAAAGTCGGGTTGTGCTTGTGATCAATTGCGCGCCATGAACGCAAAACTTGTAGGAGCGAGCCTGCTCGCGATGGTGGTGAACGATGACGCTGGGAGCCTGACACCCCGTGGCGTTCTTCAGTCCATCGCGAGCAGGCTCGCTCCTACAATTTGAATCAGCGGCGAGTCAGCGGTTGCTGAGAGAACTTCACACCGGCCAGACCATGGGCGATCAGCGCGCGGATGTTGCCGTGGTCGCTGCCTTCCGGCGTTGCCAGCACCGAGCGGTAATGCTCGCCGAAAGCCAGCAGGGCTTCTTCATCGCTCAAGCCTTCGAGCAGCGCCAGGCCCAGGGTCTTGCACGAGCCTTCGTTCTGCCCGGCTGCGTTTTCCACACCGCCGTTGTTGAAGGCCTGAGGCTGGTAGTCGTAACCGGCGGCAATGAACGCCAGGGTGTCGGCGAAGGCGTGTTCGCCGGTCTTGAGGCTGGCGCGCAGGGTGTTCAAATCACTCATTGGGTTTTCCTTTGGCGAACGCCGCTTGCTGGTCGGCGCTGGCTTCTTGCTGATATTGGGCTTTCCATTCGGCGTACGGCATGCCGTAAACCACTTCGCGGGCTTCGTCGAGGCTGACCTCGATCTGGCGGTCGTCGGCCGCGGCCTTGTACCACTTGGACAGGCAGTTGCGGCAAAAGCCCGAGAGGTTCATCAGGTCGATGTTCTGCACATCCTTGCGGCTGTCCAGGTGGGCCACCAGCCGACGAAAGGCGGCGGCTTCGAGTTCCAGGCGTTGTTGATCGGTCATGGCGGTCTCTGCGAGACAGCTTCAAGCGGCACGCTTGAAGCTGCAAGTTGGATTGCGGTGGCTTGAAGTCTACCGCTTGCGGCTTGAGGCTTGAAGCTCAGCGGCTTGCCGCGAGTGTTATCGACACCGACTCGGCGAATCGCAGCGCGTGGGGCTTGTCGACCTCGACCTCGGCGTACAGCACCGATGCGTTGGCCATCACCAGGTCGAGAATTTCCTGGGTCAGACGTTCGAGCAGCGCAAAGCGGTTGCCTTCCACATGGGCGATGATTGCCTTGGTAATGGTCCGGTAGTTCAACGCGTGATCGATGTCGTTGTCCCGTACCGCTTCCTGGGCTGCGTACAGAATGGTGAGGTTGATCAGCACATCCTGCTTGTTGAGGATTTCATCCTCGTTGATGCCGATGAAGGTACGCAGGCACAGGTCTTTGACCCGGATGCGTGCCATACCTGGCTGAAGTTGTGGCATTGCTACTTGCTCCGTCCAATCAATTGCAGGAACTCCTGGCGGGTATTGCTCGACTCGCGGAAGGCACCGAGCATCACCGAGGTGTTCATGGTCGAATTCTGTTTCTCGACGCCGCGCATCATCATGCACATGTGCTGCGCCTCGATGACCACTGCGACGCCTGCCGCGCCGGTCACTTGCTGCACCGCGTCGGCGATTTGCCGGGTGAGGTTTTCCTGGATTTGCAGGCGCCGGGCGAACATGTCCACCAGCCGCGCGATCTTCGACAGGCCCAGCACCTTGCCGGTTGGAATATAAGCCACATGCGCCTTGCCGATGAAGGGCAGTATGTGGTGTTCGCACAGCGAGTACAGCTCGATGTTGTCGACGATTACCATTTCATCGTTGTCGGAGGCGAACAGCGCGCCATTGACGATCTCTTCGACACTTTGCTCATAGCCATGGCAAAGGTACTGCATGGCTTTGGCTGCACGCGTTGGCGTATCGAGCAAACCCTCGCGGTCGGGGTTTTCACCGAGACCGATGAGGATCTCTCGATAATTCTGGGGCAGGGATAACGTCATGGAAAATCCTCGCGGGACACTATTTGATGTGCCTTCCGCCATTGACGGTCAGGGTGGTGCCGGTGACATAAGGGTTGTCGAGCAGATATCGCAGGCTCTGGTAGATCACTTCGCAACCGGGTTCGATGCCCAGCGCGGACTTGGCCAGCGCCTTGGCGCGGTAGGCCGCGTCGTCTTCAGGGTTGAACAGTAGCAGGGCCGGCGCGATCCCGTTGACCTTGATGGCCGGCGCGTACCGGGCGGCGAAGGACAGTGTCAGGCTGTCGAGCCCGGCTTTGCTGGCGCAATAGCCGATATGCCTGCTGCTGCCCTTGCGGGTCACGTCATCGCTGATGTGCACGATGTCGGCGGGGCTCGAGCGTTGCAGCAGGTCGGCGCAATGCAGGTTGATCAGGTAGGGCGCCAGCATGTGCACGCTGAACATGCGGGTGAATGCCGCGGCGTCGGTGTCCGGCGTTTCAGCCAGCCATTCGGAGGCGTTGTGGACGATTGCCCGCAGGCTGTCGGTATGGGTTTTCAGCTCGTTGATGAAGGCGAAGATCCCGGCCTCGCTGGCGAAGTCCGCGAACACAGCGGTGGCCCCCAGGTCGCGCAGGGCTTGTACGCCGGGGCGCTCGCTGCGGTAGCTGAAAATCACCCGATGGCCATCTTCCAGCAATCGCCGGGCGCAGTGCAGGCCGACACGCTGGCCGGCGCCGGTAATGAGGACAGGGGCTGCGGAAGAAGTCATGAACGGCTCGCATCGCGGTGAGAGCAAAACTATACCAGCGACGGGAGCGCTCTACCTATTGTGCAAAACGGGCCTGTGTGGGAGCGGGCTTGCTCGCGAAAGAGTGGTGTCAGACATTACAAATGTTGACTGATGCGCCGCCTTCGCGAGCAAGCCCGCTCCCACAAGAGATCATCAGCGATTTTGGATGGTGGGTTCGGCACGCAATGGGCGTGTCGGCGTGCTGTTCAGCCAACCGGCCAGCAAACGGGTCGACAATGGAATGAACAGGTAAACCATCAGCGGCGTCAGGCACAGTGTGCTGATGAACACCCGCGGCAGCAGGCTCATGTCACTCAACAGCGGCCCCAGCACAAAGTTGAACAGCAGCGAGACCGGAAAGAACGCCAGCCATATCGCCACGGCCTGTTTCCAGCGTGGCGGGCGTTGACCGACGGCACCGAACCAGCCCTCGATGCCGCTGACCCGGTGTTCTGTCGGGTGGGCGAACAGGTCGCCGCCACGTCCGAGCCAGGCGCTGCGCGAAGCGGAATGTTCCCAGGCCTGCAGGGTCTGCTCGTCGGCGAAGCGGAAAATGATCTGGAATTCGTCATCGCCGGGCGGCGGAGCGAGCACACCGGAGCCGAGATAACCGGGAAAGTCGGTGGCCAATTGTTCGCCTTCGCGCAGCCAGGCGATCAGGTCCTGGTAGCGTCCATTGGCAACGCGGCGCGCAACCATCAGCGTGACGGGAGGGGTAGACATTGTGCATCTCCGTAAGGCATTTGCGTCGCTCCGGATAGGAACTTCGCCAGGCACAGCGCCGGGGTGGTGGGCTGCGACTCGAAACAAGCAAGGATTATTCCTGATTCCGCCCGTGGCGTCTGTGACGTTTATCCGTTCATTCGCGGTATCTATTTTTTACGGAAACTTTACGGGGCAGGGGCGTTAGAATACGCCTTGGACGATACAAGGATGTTTCAACAGGATGCCCATATTTACAGACGTCGCTTCAGGCTCCACGCAGGCCGTCGCTCTCGAACAGGAAGAGCTCTTTCCCATTCGCGAGGTGGCGCGACTGACAGGTGTAAACCCGGTCACGCTTCGAGCCTGGGAGCGACGATATGGCCTGATTGTTCCAACACGCACCGACAGTGGGCATCGACTGTATTCGATGTCCGATATTGAGCGTGTCCATAGCATTCTCGGCTGGATCGAGCGCGGGGTTGCCGTCAGCAGGATCGGCAAGATCCTGGCCAGGACCGAGCCACTCCAGGCGTTGTCGCATATCATCCCCAACAACCTCGTGGAAGCCGATTACGCGCAGTGGCGGCAGCAGATTCATGTTGCGGTCAACGGGTTTGACGAGCTTCGGCTGGAGGAGCTCTACGGGCAAGTCTTTTCCAGCTACTCCCTGCCGGTGGTGTTCCAGGGCATTCTGATGCCCGTCTGGAAGCTGTTGTTGCAACGCCAGGACCAGTTCGGTGGCACCAGCGAGTGGCTGTTCCTGGATGGCTTTTTGCGTTCCCGGATGTTGCAGCGTCTGTTGTTGATGCGCGAAAAACAGCCGCGTCGCGTGGTCATCTGTGCCCTGGATGGCAATTGCCGGGAACTGGAACTGTTGGTCGCCGCCCTGTTCCTGAGTTCCGGGCCATTGGCCGTTCGCGTACTGAACATGGGCCAGCCATTCGAGGAACTGGCGCTGATGTGTGAAAGGATCAAACCCCTGGCTCTGGTGCTGTTTTCCAATCATGTGCCGGCTCCCGAGTTGCCGCGGCGTCTGAATCGCCTGGCCATGAGTCTGGAGTGCCGAATGTTGTTGGCCGGCGATGCTTCTGACCTGGCACAGGAAAGCCTGGCCGGGTCATCGATCGGTTGCCTGGGCAATGAAGGGGAGGTCATGAGCCAGCGTCTGAAGCAGTTCCTGGCGGGTACTCTGGATACTTGAAGTTCAGAGATGCAGCGCGGGATGAGTCAAGCGATGCTGTTGCAGGATGAACTGGCGCAGACGCTCGGCTTCATCGGTATCGCTCAGGCTCAGTTGATAGGCGTAGAAGCCCTGTTCGTTTTCTTTCTCGAAAGTACCGCGCAAGGCAATCCGCTCGTAGCCTGAGGGGCTGAACCACAAGGCGAAATGCTTCGGTGGTTTGGTCTTGTTGCGAGCTTCCAGCAAAACCCCTTTGCACGACACTTCGTGTACCCACAGGGTGCCGGGTTGACCCTTGGCGTTTTCCAGCGCTACCGGTTCGTCCAGTACCAGGCGCCAAGGCCGGACCATCGGTCCGTCTTCATAGATGCTGGGCACGCCGAGGCGCAAATGCAGCGCATGGAACTCGTCTTCCACCAAGTGCAGGGGGAAGGTCATTTGCTGGTTTTCGAAGCTGGCTTGAATGGTGACCTGCTCATGGGCCGCCAGGCGGGTGAGCAGGTCACGGATTTGCGACCCACCGTTGACGAGCAGGCTCGACGTCGCGTCCCGCACATTGAGTTGCGGGTTGTGTTGCATGGTCTGGATGAAATCCAGCTCATCCTGGGTCAGGAGCGCGTCGCGTTGCATGGCCAGCTCGAAAGATGTAGTTACAAAGTCATTGGTGATTGTAATTACTGACCATTAATTCTGAGTTTCGTTTGCACCGTTCGTCGCCTTTAGCGCAGCAAGCTCGGCCTGGAGTTCAGCCAACTGCCTCTCCAGCTGTGCCACGCGCTGTTGCGCCTTGACCTGCACGGTGACGTCTTTCTGCACGCCGACAAAATAGGTTTGCCCGTCCGCTGGATTTTTCACCGTTGAAAGGGACAGCTCGTTCCAGAACGGCGTGCCGTCCTTGCGGTAGTTGCGCAGTATTTCCCGGCAGGTTCCTTCACGGTTCAATGCATCGCGAATCAGCGGCAGCGCTTGCTGATCGCGGTCCCCCGACTGCAGGAAGCGACAATCCTGATAGAGGATTTCTTCACTGGAGTACCCCGTCAGGCGTTCGAACGCGGGGTTGACGTAAATGAGGATCTTGTCCTGATCGCCTTCCTTTTCGGCAATCACGATACCGTCGTTGGAGGCGTTGATCACCATTTGCAGCAGTTGTGCATTAATCATCGGAGTATCCTTTCCTGATTGATTGTCAATTGCATTCTAAAAGAATAATCACAACCGTGGTGTTAATATCCGGGTCTTTCACTCGGATTCAGGATCAGATCGATGAAAGTCGCCATCATTTCCGGCTCGGTGTACGGCACGGCCGAAGAAGTTGCCCGCCACGCCGCCAGCCTGTTGAACGCCGCCGGTTTCGAAACCTGGCACAACCCGCGTGCGACCCTCGCCGACATCCAGGCGTTTGGCCCTGAAGCCTTTCTGGCGGTGACCTCGACCACCGGCATGGGTGAGCTGCCGGACAACCTGCAGCCGCTGTATTCGACCATTCGTGACCAATTGCCAGCAGCCTGGCGCGGTTTGCCGGGCGCGGTGATCGGATTGGGCGATGCGAGTTATGGCGATACTTTTTGTGGCGGCGGCGAGCAGATGCGCGAATTGTTCGCTGAACTTGGCATTCGCGAAGTGCTGCCGATGCTGCGCCTGGATGCCAGCGAAACGGTGACCCCAGAGACGGACGCCGAGCCTTGGCTGGCGGACCTGATCAGCGCACTGCGCGGCTGAGCGTTGCCCCGGCCCCATGCCTGTCAGACCCTTGCTGGCGCCGGTCATTTGACATGGATCCAGGACAGCGGGGCGGCTGACTCGCTGGGCCATCAAGCTGGCTGCCAATGCAACTACACGAACCTCAAGGGCTGACTAGACTCGGTGAACATAGGAAACACTCCATAATAAAAACACCGAGGCTCCTTGCCGTGACTGTCGCTCCCGTCCAATCGCCACCCAGTGTCAAAGACAAGGTCAGTGCTGCCGAGTGGCAGACCCGCGTCGACCTGGCAGCCTGTTATCGCCTGGTCGCCCAACATGGCTGGGATGACCTGATCTTCACCCATATTTCCGCCAAGGTGCCCGGCACCGAAGATTTCCTGATCAACCCGTTCGGGTTGATGTTTCACGAAATTACCGCGTCGAGCCTGGTCAAGGTGGATCAGGCCGGCAACAAGCTGATGGACAGTCCTTACGAGATCAATCCGGCGGGTTACACCATCCACAGTGCCGTGCATGAAGCCCGTCACGATGTCGTCTGCGTGCTCCACACCCACACGGCTTCGGGGGTGGCGGTGTCGGCGCAGAAGCAGGGTGTTTTGCCGATCAGCCAACAGTCGTTGTTCGTGCTTTCCAGTCTGGCCTACCACGCCTACGAAGGCGTGGCGCTCAACCATGAAGAGAAAGTGCGGCTACAGGCCGACCTCGGTGAAAACAATTTCCTGATGTTGCATAACCACGGTCTGCTGACCTGCGGCAGCACCATCGCCGATACGTTCCTGATGATGTTCACCTTTCAGCGTGCCTGCGACATTCAGGTCATGGCGCAAAACGGTGCCGCTGAACTGATCGCCATCGAACCGCAGATTCTGGCCGGCGCCAAAGCCATGATCGCGGGTGTCACCCGAAGTGCTCAAGGAATGGGCGGAGCGCTTGCCTGGCCGGCACTGCTGCGCAAACTCGATAAACTGGACCCGGGTTATAAACTCTGATGGAACTCGCCGAGATCCCCTTGTGTGTCTGGCGCAAACGCAGCCAGACGTTCGTATTCCGTGGCCAGAGCATCCGCTACTGGGCAGCAGGCCAGGGTGAGCCGCTGTTGCTCATTCACGGCTTTCCATCCGCCAGTTGGGACTGGCATTACCTGTGGCAGCCATTGGCCCAGCGCTTTCGCGTGATCGCTTGCGACATGCTGGGCTTCGGCGACTCGGCCAAACCAGCGAATCACGAATACAGCCTGCTGGAGCAAGCGGATCTGCAACAGGCACTGCTTGAACACCTGAATGTCGAGCAGCCAGTGCACCTGCTCGCCCACGATTACGGCGACAGCGTGGCTCAGGAACTGCTGGCCCGGCATTACGAATCGCGGGTGGAGCTGGCCAGTTGCGTGTTTCTCAATGGCGGGTTGTTTCCGGAAACCCACCGCCCGGTACTGATGCAAAAACTCTTGCTCAGCCCTTTGGGCTGGATGATCGGCCGTGCCTTCAGCCGTGATGGCCTGGTAAGAAGCTTTCGGCAGATTTTCGGTCCGCAAACCCGTCCCAGTGAAAGCCAGATGGATGATTTCTGGAGCCTGGTCGAAAGCCATCAGGGGCCACGGATCATGCACAAATTGATCGGCTACATCCCGGAGCGACGCGTCTGGCGCGACCGCTGGGTGAGCGCGATGCAACGCGGTGAAGTGCCGCTGCGAGTGATCGATGGCGGGGTCGATCCGGTCTCCGGCGTACACATGGTCGAGCGTTACCGGGAGTTGATCCCGGAGGCGGACACGGTAGTGTTGCCCGACATTGGCCACTACCCGCAAATCGAGGCGCCCTGCGAGGTGCTCAAGCACTACCTGGCGTTTCGCGATCAATTGCTCTTGCCGCCGCGCAAGGTGGCGTGTTCCTGAACCTTAAGGTGAACTGTTGTGGCGAGGGGGCTTGCCCCCGTTGGGCTGCGCAGCGGCCCCAAACCATACGGCGCAGTGATTCAGGTATAACGCGTTTAGCCGGTTTACGACTGCTTCGCAGCCGAGCGGGGGCAAGCCCCCTCGCCACAGGGTTCATGCCTGTTTCTCTTTCAATCATCCCCCTGCCTTATCGCGCACCATTCAGCCTCTCCCGTGTTCATTGTGACCCGCTGCGCCGTGCCTGAAACTCGGACTCACTGTCCCTTGGCCTGCTGGAGTCCCCCCCCATGAATGAGTCTGTGCGCTTCGAAGATAAAGTCGTGATCATCACCGGAGCCGGTGGCGGCCTGGGACGGACGCATGCACTGTTGTTCGCCAAACAGGGCGCCAGGGTGCTGGTCAACGATCTTGGCGGCTCGGCCCAGGGCGAAGGCGCCAATGCCTCGGCCGCCGACCGCGTGGTCGCGGAGATTCGCGAGGCCGGCGGCATTGCCGAAGCCAACCACGACTCGGTCACTGACGGTGACAAACTGGTCCAGCACGCCCTGGACGTCTTCGGTCGCGTCGACGTGGTGGTCAACAATGCCGGGATCCTGCGGGACAAGACCTTCCACAAAATGGATGACGCCGACTGGGACCTGGTTTACCGCGTCCACGTCGAAGGTGCCTACAAAGTCACCCGCGCCGCCTGGCCGCACATGCGCGAGCAGAATTACGGCCGGGTGATTTTCACCGCGTCGACCTCGGGCATCTATGGCAACTTCGGCCAGTCCAACTACGGCATGGCCAAGCTCGGCCTCTATGGCCTGACCCGCACCCTGGCCATCGAAGGCCGCAAGAACAACATCCTGGTCAACGCCATCGCCCCCACCGGCGGCACGCGCATGACCGAAGGCCTGATCCCGCCGCAAGTCTTCGAACAGCTCAAGCCCGAACTGGTCAGCCCGCTGGTGGTGTACCTGGCCAGCGAGAACTGTCAGGAAACCTCCGGTCTGTTCGAAGTCGGCGGCGGCTGGATGGGCAAGGTCCGCTGGGAGCGCAGCCTCGGCATCGGTTTCGATCCACGGGCCGGCTTCTCCCCGGAAGACGTGGCGGCGCACTGGCAGCAGATCTGCGACTTCGAGGGCGCGGCGCATCCGAAGGACAACATCGAAGCGCTGAAGGAAATGATGGGGAATTTGCAGAAATATACGCTTTGATACCACCGGCAAGGTCACATTGACTGACCTTGCCGGTTGTTGCATTTGTCGGCTGCAAAGCCGTTTGCCAATGGTCAGCCGGGAAAGTATTTGACGACCAGCGCCTTCAGGTTGGCGGCTGTTTGCGCGTCCATTTTTCCATCGAAGTTTTCCGGGCGAAAATGCATCTGGAATGCCCGCACCAATTGTTGAAAACCGCCTTCCGTAGACGCTCCCGAAACATCGTACCCATAGGATTTGAACAGCCCCAGCAATTCGCTTCGGGCTGGAACCCCCGATGTGTTGTATTGGCGCAGATACTCGTCCCGAGTGGTTTCATCGAACCAGGCGCCGACGCCTTTCAAGTACAGTTCCCGCCAGGGAAACATCGGCCCCGGGTCACTTTTGCGGCCGATCGAAACATCGGAGTGGCCCAGAACCTGCGTCGGCGTGATATCCGGGTAGCGCATGAGGATATTCAGCGCCAGTTGTTCAATCGCAGCAATCTGCTCGGGGTGATACGGCGGAAAGGTGAATTCGCCCTTGTTGTCGGTCGCCAGGTTGACGATTTCAATGCCGATGGACGTATCGTTCAGATTGCTGCGGCTACCCCACTGACTGACACCTGCGTGCCACGCGCGATAGGTTTCATCCACCAGGCTGAAAACTTCCTGCCCGGTATGGCCGGCCTTCAGGTAACTGGGGTCCGTGATATCTGGAACCAGATAATGCGCGCTGACATTGGGGCCAGTCAGGGCACTGACAGAACTTGAAAAGTCAGCGGCCGTGTAGTGAAGAATCAGAAAGCGTATTCGACTGTTGAAACTTCTGGTTGAGCGATACCGGTTGTAGTTGATGGGTTTCATGGTTGCACTCGCAATAAGTAGGTTTGAAGTCGGACGAAGATAAAAAAGGCGTTCGCCGACTTGCTGTTCAACTTAAAGACTCGAGTGCTTTTGGTGTTTACCTATGCTTGTAGGTACTTTCTGAAAGAAATGTAGGCATGCGAAGTTTTACCTGGATGCTCCGGGGGGCACTGACTGGCAGCTGTTAATTATCAAAAACCATCGCCCATAAAAAAGGCCGCTGCAAACGCAGCGGCCAAAGTAAGACGTTGGATCAGGAGCTACAAATCAACGTCAGTGAACACAGGGTGACGAACCGAATCCTCGATTCATCTGAAATCTTTCAGTCACGGCGCAGGCCGGTACAGGGTGCCTGCGGTGGTTTACTGTGACAGTGAGGTAAGAGTAAGCCCTCGGCGCTGTAGGAAAAATACCAATTCCCGACATGCACTGTTGCAGCCCCGGCAACAGTCAGGATTCGAGTGCTCGTCGTCTGTGCCAGTCATCCTTTAGAGGTACACCACGAATACCTCCTTGGTGCGCTTATCGACCCCGGTGCCCGGCAGTAGGGTGAGGCCTTCTGTCACTCACCGGGGAAGACGCATGACAAAAACAACAATGCGCGCCATCTTCACACCGCAGGCGCTGGCGGTTGCGGTCGCATTAGGCTGTTGCGCCCAGGCGCAGGCCCTTTCATTCAACATCGGGGAGATCGAGGGGACGTTCGACTCCTCGTTGTCGGTCGGCGCGAGCTGGGGCATGCGTGATGCGGATAAATCCCTGGTGGGCATCGTCAACGGCGGCTCCGGCCAGTCTTCGACCGGTGACGACGGGCGATTGAATTTCAAGAAGGGTGAAACCTTCTCGAAGATCTTCAAGGGTATTCACGACCTCGAACTGAAGTACGGCGACACCGGTGCGTTTGTGCGTGGCAAGTACTGGTACGACTTTGAACTCAAGGATGAAAGCCGCCCCTTCAAGGACATCAGCGATCACAATCGCAAAGAAGGCGCCAAGTCTTCAGGCGGACAAATCCTCGACGCTTTCGTCTATCACAACTACTCCCTCGCCGATTTGCCGGGCACGGTCCGCGCTGGCAAGCAGGTGGTCAGTTGGGGGGAGAGCACGTTCATCGGCAACTCGATCAACAGCATCAATCCGGTCGACGTGTCCGCGTTCCGTCGTCCTGGCGCCGAGATCAAGGAAGGCCTGATCCCGGTCAACATGTTGTTCGCCTCCCAGGGGCTGACGGAAAAGCTGACCGTGGAAGGCTTCTATCAACTGGAGTGGGACCAGACGGTCGTCGATAACTGCGGCACTTTCTTTGGTGTCGACGTGGTGGCGGACGGCTGCAACAAGGGCTACACCGTTGCCAACCCGGCCATTGCACCCTTGCAGCCGATTGCAGCTGCCTTTGGCCAGGGCTTCGAGGTCAGCAAGGAGGGGGTGATCGTTCCCCGTGGCGGTGACCGCGATGCCCGGGATTCCGGGCAGTGGGGTACGGCGCTGCGCTGGCTGGGGGACGACACCGAGTACGGCCTGTACTTCATGAACTACCACAGTCGTTCACCGAATGTCGGGACCACCACCGCCGGCCCCGGTACGCTGGCAAGCATTCCGGGAATCGTTGCCACCGCCAACCGCATCGCGCCCGGCACCGGTTCAGGCCTGGCCCAAAGTGTGATGCTCGGTCGCGGCCAGTATTACCTCGAATACCCGGAGGACATCCGCCTCTACGGCGCCAGCTTCGCCACCACGTTATCCACCGGCACCGCGTGGAGCGGGGAAATCAGCTACCGTCCCAACGCCCCGGTGCAGGTCAACACCAATGACCTGACCCTGGCCTTGCTCAACCCTATCGCGGGCGGAGCAGCATCGCCCATTGCCACGTCACCGGGGGCCGACAACAAAGGCTACCGCCGCAAGGAGGTGACGCAGATCCAGAGCACCCTGACGCACTTCATCGATCAGGTCGCGGGTGCAGATCGCCTGACCCTGGTAGGCGAGGCGGCGGTGGTTCGGGTCGGTGGTCTGGAAGCACGCACCAAACTGCGCTACGGCCGCGACTCGGTGTATGGCCAGTATGGATTCGGTGGCGATACCGACGGCTTCGTGACTTCGACTTCATGGGGTTATCGCGCCCGGGCCATCCTCGACTACAACAACCTCATGGCCGGGATCAACTTCAGGCCCAACCTCTCGTGGTCCCACGACGTCGCAGGCTTTGGTCCCAACGGTCTGTTCAACGAAGGCGCCAAGGCCATCAGCCTCGGTGTCGATGCGGACTATCGCAACACCTATACCGCCAGCCTCAGTTACACCGACTTTTTCGGCGGCGACTACAACGTCCTCACCGACCGTGACTTCGTGGCGTTGAGCTTTGGTGTGAACTTCTGATCTGGCTGAAAAGGATGAATTCAATGCGCAAGATGATTCTGCAATTGGGCACCGTTCTGGCCCTGAGTCTGCTGGCCGCCAACGTGATGGCGGCGGTGTCGCCGCAAGAAGCCGGCCTTCTCGGTACCAGCCTTACACCGCTCGGTGCCGAGAAGGCCGGCAATGCCGATGGCTCGATTCCGGCCTGGACCGGCGGCATCCCGAAAAACGCTGGCGCGGTGGACAGCAAAGGCTTCCTGGCCGACCCGTTCGCCAACGAAAAGCCGTTGTTCGTGATCACCGCGGCGACTGTCGACAAGTACAAGGACAAACTCTCCGACGGCCAGATCGCAATGTTCAAGCGCTACCCAGAGACCTACAAGATTCCGGTCTACCCGAGCCATCGCACCGTGGCGTTACCGGCAGAAATCTATGAGTCGGCCAAGCGCAGTGCGCTGAACGTAACACCGATCAACGAGGGTAACGGTCTGGCCAACTTCACTGGCAATCGCTACTACGCATTCCCGATTCCGAAGAATGGCGTGGAAGTGATCTGGAACCATGTCACTCGTTACCACGGCGGCAATCTGCGCCGCACCATCACCCAGGCAACACCGCAGTCCAATGGCGACTTCACGGTGATCCGCTTCAAGGACGAAGTCGCCGTTCCGTCGTTGCTCAGCGATCTGAAACCGGGCAGCGACGATAACGTCCTCAACTACTTCAAGCAGGAAGTGACCGCGCCGGCGCGGCTGGCGGGCAACGTGTTGCTGGTCCACGAGACCCTCGACCAGGTCAAGGAACCGCGCAAGGCCTGGATCTACAACGCTGGCCAGCGCCGGGTACGGCGTGCGCCGCAGGTCGCTTATGACGGTGTCGGCACCTCATCCGACGGCCTGCGCACTACCGATAACTTCGACATGTTTTCCGGCGCGCCGGATCGCTACGATTGGAAACTGATCGGCAAGAAGGAGATGTACATTCCCTACAACAGCTACAAGCTCGACTCGCCCAACCTCAAGTACACCGATGTGATCAAGGCCGGGCACATCAATCAGGACCTGACCCGCTACGAGTTGCACCGTGTCTGGGAAGTCGTCGCCACGGTCAAGCCGAGCGAGCGTCACGTGTACGCCAAGCGCCACATGTACATCGACGAAGACAGCTGGCAAGTGGCGCTGGCCGACCACTACGACGGGCGTGGTCAACTCTGGCGCGTCGCCGAAGGGCATGCCCAGTTCTACTACGATCACCAGGTGCCGGCCTACACCGTCGAAGCGCTCTATGACCTGATCGCCGGTCGCTATATCGCCCTGGGAATGAAGAACGAAGAGAAGCGCAGCTTCGAATTCAACATCGATGCAAAAGCGGGGGACTACACGCCAGCAGCCTTGCGGAGCACGGGAGTCAGGTAGGTTTCCTACAGGGCCTTACACAAAAGGGTGACTTTGCGGTCACCTTTTTTATAGCGGTCGATCAGTGTGTTGAATACTTCTTCAACAAGCGCTCGGGAGGGGGCTAGGGTGGCGCCAGAATTATAAAAAAGGCGCACCACAATGACTGCAATGACGCACTGTCTGGACCGCCCTGGCTTCCTGCCCCGACTGTCGTCCCATCATCTGTCCCGCGAGCGACTGATCGAGCCCATGCTGGTTTCAACCGCGCGGGTGAAGTTGCTTTGCGCACCGGCCGGTAGTGGCAAGAGCGCGCTGCTCACCGAATGCCTGCTGCGGGCGCCGGAGCACGCTCGGATCTGTTGGCTGCCGCTGGCGGGGGCGTCGTTGAGTGCAGCCGATTTACTATTGCGCCTGACGCAAGCGCTGGGTCTGCCCTCGACGGATGAGCCCGGGCTGCTGGCACATCTGGCCCGATTACAGGCACCGACCTGGCTGTTTATCGATGATTACTGTCGAGCACCCAATCCGGAACTCGACCGGATGCTCGATCGCCTGTTGGCCGTCGACAGCCCGGCGCTGACCTGGTGGCTGAGCTCCCGTCGACGACCACCCTGCAACTGGCCGCGGCTGCTGCTCGATGATGAGTTGTACGAGTGCGAAGGCCGGACGCTGGCGTTTACCGAGGCCGAGGTCGGGCAGTTGCTCGGTCATGTCGAGCCGTGCCTGGCGGCACAAACCGCCAAAAGGGTGGCTCAGCGCAGTGGTGGCTGGTGCGCTGGCGTGCGGATCGCATTGCTCAATGGTTGTCCGTGGTCGGGTGAGCAGGGGCGTTCGGCGACATTGCTCGATTATCTGCAACACGAGTTGTTCAACACCTTGCCATCGGAGTTGGTTGAGGTCTGGAAGGTGTTGGTTCATCTGCCACGCTTCAACGCCAGCTTGTGCGAGCATCTTTTCGGCACGGGTGAGGGCGCGCAGTGGTTGCACGCGTTGCAGGACATGGGCTGCTTCATTGAGCCCTGGGAAGACTCCGTCGAGTGGTTGCGGGTCTTCGAGCCACTGGCCCGGGAGATGCGTGAAGAACCGACCCCGGCCGGGCGATCCTGGCATCGCCGCGCGTGCCAATGGTTCAGCGCCGAAGAAGACTGGCAGGGCGCCTTCGAGCAGGCGTTGCTGGCGCAAGAGCACGAGGTCGCGGTCAGCCTGTTGCAACACTTCAGTTTTGAGCATCTGTTCAAGCGTCAGAACGTCAGCTGGTTACTCAAACTGCACGAGCAGCTGGGTGAACAGTTGACCCTGGGCACGCCGCAACGGGTGGGGTTGATCACCGCGGCGTTGCTGTTTGCCGGGCGTTTCGAGCAGGCGGCTGCCTGCATTGGGCAACTGTCCCGATTTGCCCCGCAACCGACGGCATCCTTGCAACGCCAACTGCTGGCGCGTTGGCAGGCGCAACAGGGTTGGTTGCTGCATTTGCAGGGACGCCTGCCGATGGCACGGGCGCATTTTATCGAGGCGCTGGACGAACTGGCGGCCGAGGCGTGGCCCGCACGGTTGTTGTGTCTGTCCGGGCTGACCCAGCAAGCACTGCTCAACGCCGACCTCGATGCCGCCCAGGCCTTCAATCGTGATGCCCTGTGCCTGGCGCGGGCGCAAGGCTCGTTGCTGTTTGAAGGCTTGCTCGAACTCGATCATGCGCAGTTGCTGGAGCAGCGTGGCGCACCGCGGCGAGCAGGGCAGTTGCTGGCCGACATCCATGAAATGCTCGGACGGCAGGCTGATCGACCGACGCCGCTGCTGGGACGAATCGCCCTGCGGCGTGGGCGCTTGGCCTTGTGCCAGGGCCAGGATGAATTGGCCGGTGAATGTTTCCAGGCGGGCCTTGATGACTGCCTCCACAGTCAGGACAAGCATGTGCTGTACGGGTTTCTCGGGCAGGCGCAACTGGCGGCCAACCAACGTGATTACGCCCATGCATTTGATCGTCTGCGCGAGGCCGAACGGTTGATGCAGCAACGGCAGATCCCCGACACGGTTTATCGCGGCGTGCTGCTGCAAATCAGCAGTCATTTCTGGCTGCAACAAGGACGCCCGGAGCTGGCCCGGGAAGCGCTGACCCGGGTCTTGCGTCATTATCGTGGGGCCAACGCGCGCCAGGCACCGCCGGCCACGCTGCAACTGATTGCGCGTATCGAATACCAGTTGGTGTTGGCCGAGACTCAACTGCAACTGGTGCAACGTCCACTGGATCGACTCAGGGCGTTACTCGAACACGCGCAACAACACGCCATGCTGGCGCTGGAAACGGAGCTGCAATTGGCAATCTGCGAAGTCGCGGACCTGACGGGTGAGCCGGACACGGCTCACGCAGCGCTGGAGGCCGGGCTGGCGTTGGTCAAGCGTTGTCAGGGACAACAGGCATTGCGGGATTTGAACTTGCGCCAGCCGAACCTGATCTGTCGTTTGCAAGGCGAGGAGACGGTGACCGCGCTGGCCCCGGATGCCAGCCTGCTGAGCAGTAGGGAACTGGAAGTGCTCGGCCTGATTGCCCAGGGTAATTCCAATCAGCAAATTGCCGAGCAGCTGTTCATTTCGCTGCATACGGTGAAAACCCATGCCCGGAGAATCCATAGCAAATTAGGTGTTGAACGTCGCACGCAAGCGGTGGCGATGGTCAAGAAGTTGGGCCTGATCCTGCCCGCTTGATCATCGCCGCTGCGTTCAGGCTGTCGATGAGTCGGGCTCAAAGCCCATGCGCCAGCTCACGGCGCGGGTGGCGGCTAACAAACGCTGCGCCGCCGGGCCGTTTTCATCGGCATGAAACAGCGAGGTCGGGCCGACCACGGTCAGTACTGCCGTGATCCTGCCCATGGCGTTGAACACCGGTGCCGACAAGGCATCCACTCCGGGCATCAAGAGTCCATGCACATGATGCAGGCCCCGATGGCGGATCTGTTCGCACATCGTTGCGTAGGCCTGATCATCCGCCAAGGCGTGAGCGGTAACGTTTTGCAGTTCCTGTTCACGCAGATCCACGGTTTCACGCGCCGGCAGGTAGGCGCCAAACACCAGTCCCGTCGAAGAGCTGAGCAATGGCAACACCGAGCCCAGTTGTGTCACCACCGTCACCGCACGCACCGCCGGTTCGATATGCACCACGGTCGCGCCCTGATTGCCCCACACCGCCAGGAAACAGGTTTCGTTCAAGTCATCGCGCAGTTCAGCCAGGGGCAGGGCGGCGACTTTCAGCACGTCCATACTGTTGAGTGCCGCCAACCCTACGCGCAGGGCTTCGCGGCCCAGGCCGTAATGGTTGGTGGCGGCGTTCTGTTCGGCGAATCCGCTGGCGATCAAGGCCTGCAAATAACGGTGAACCTTGCTCGCCGGCATCTGCACGTGTTCGGCCAGGCGCGACAGCGAAGTCGAAGGCGACAACTCGGCCAGAGCCTTGAGGATGTCGGTGCCAACCTCGGCCGAGCGGACTTTCTGTTTACCGTTGTTGTCGCTGGTTTTTTCCATGGTGGCTGGGATCCCGGGACGAATGGGCGTCTTTATAGCTTGACGGTCAATACCAATCAAATTACGTTATGCGTAATCAAATTACGATAAAAACAACCCAGGCGTGCCTCGACCTCTGCAACAGAGCGAGCGGCCACTGCCGACTCCCTGTTCAGGAGGCTCCATGAACCCCGATTCAACGACGCCAGCGCTGGCCTACCTGTCAGGCTTCGGCAACGAATTCAGCAGTGAAGCGTTGCCCGGCGCATTGCCTGTCGGCCAGAACTCCCCGCAAAAAGCCCCGTACGGCCTTTACACCGAACTGTTCTCCGGCACGGCGTTCACCATGGCGCGCAGTGAAGCGCGGCGGACCTGGATGTACCGCATTCAGCCGTCGGCCAATCATCCGGCATTCGTCAAACTGGATCGGCAACTGGCCGGTGGCCCGCTGGGTGAGGTGACCCCCAACCGGCTGCGCTGGAACCCGCTGGACATTCCCGCCGAGCCGACCGATTTCATCGACGGCCTGGTGAGCATGGCCGCCAACTCGGGCGCAGAAAAACCGGCCGGGATCAGTATCTACAACTACCGCGCCAACCGTTCCATGGAACGCGTGTTCTTCAACGCGGACGGCGAGATGTTGCTGGTGCCTGAACTGGGGCGCCTGCGCATTGCCAGCGAACTGGGCGTGCTTGAACTCGAACCGCTGGAAATTGCCGTACTGCCACGCGGCCTTAAATTCCGCATCGAACTGCTCGACCCGCAAGCTCGCGGTTACGTCGCCGAAAACCATGGCGCACCGCTGCGTCTGCCGGACCTGGGGCCGATTGGCAGTAATGGCCTGGCCAATCCGAGGGACTTTTTGACCCCGGTGGCGGCCTACGAAAACCTGCAACAACCCACCACGCTGGTGCAGAAATTCCTCGGCCAGTTGTGGGCTTGCGAGCTCAATCATTCGCCGCTCAACGTGGTCGCCTGGCACGGTAACAACGTGCCGTACAAATATGACCTGCGCCGATTCAACACTATCGGCACCGTCAGTTTCGATCACCCCGATCCGTCGATCTTCACTGTGCTGACCTCGCCGACCAGCGTTCACGGCCTGGCCAACCTCGACTTCGTGATCTTCCCTCCACGCTGGATGGTGGCCGAGAAAACCTTCCGTCCGCCGTGGTTCCATCGCAACCTGATGAACGAATTCATGGGGTTGATCCAGGGCGAATACGACGCCAAGGCTGAAGGCTTTGTGCCCGGCGGCGCATCGTTGCACAGCTGCATGAGCGCCCACGGTCCGGACGGCGAGACCTGCACCAAAGCGATCAACGCTGACCTCAAACCGGCGAAAATCGACAACACCATGGCGTTCATGTTCGAGACCAGCCAGGTGTTGCGCCCAAGCCGTTTCGCCCTCGATTGCCCGCAACTGCAAAACACCTACGACGCCTGCTGGGCTACGCTGCCCGCCACTTTCGACCCGACCCGGAGATAACCCATGACGCAGACTTCCATCACTCGCAGCTGGGTTGCATCCGCCAACGGCCATGCGGACTTCCCCCTGCAGAACCTGCCGCTGGGCGTGTTCAGCCTCAACGGCTCGGCACCGCGCAGTGGCGTGGCGATTGGCGAGCATATCTTTGATCTGCAAGCGGCCCTGGAGGCCGGATTGTTCGATGGCGCCGCGAAGGCTGCCGTCGAGGCCACCCGTGGCGGCCAGCTGAATGCGTTCTTCGAACTGGGCCGCGAGGCTCGCGTCGCATTGCGCGAGCGTTTGCTGGAACTGTTCGCCGAGGGCAGCACCCTGCACGGCAAGATCGAAGCCCAGGGTGCAAAACTGCTGCCGCTGGCGGCAGATTGCGAGATGCACCTGCCGGCGAAAATCAACGATTACACCGACTTCTACGTCGGCATCGAGCACGCGCAGAACGTCGGCAAGCTGTTCCGTCCCGACAACCCGTTGCTGCCGAACTACAAGTACGTGCCAATCGGCTACCACGGTCGTGCGTCGACCATTCGCCCGTCCGGTACCGATGTGCGCCGCCCGAAAGGGCAGACGCTGCCGGCCGGTCAGAGCGAACCGACGTTCGGCCCTTGCGCGCGCCTGGACTACGAACTGGAGCTGGGCATCTGGATCGGCCAGGGTAACGACATGGGCGACTCGATTGCCATTGGCGACGCCGCCGACCACATCGCCGGTTTCTGCCTGCTCAACGACTGGTCGGCACGGGACATCCAGGCCTGGGAATACCAGCCGCTGGGGCCGTTCCTGTCGAAAAGCTTCATCACCAGCATCTCGCCGTGGGTGGTCACCGCCGAAGCGCTGGAGCCGTTCCGTCGTGCCCAGCCTGCGCGTCCCCAAGGCGATCCGCAGCCGCTGCCGTACCTGCTCGACAAGCGCGACCAGGCCGCTGGCGCGTTCGACATCGAACTGGAAGTATTGCTGCTCACCGAGTCCATGCGTGAACAGAGCCTGCCAGCCCATCGCCTGACCCTGAGCAACACCGGGCACATGTACTGGACCGTGGCACAAATGGTCGCGCACCACAGCGTCAATGGTTGCCAATTGCAGGCTGGTGACTTGTTCGGCTCGGGCACGTTGTCGGGGCCGCAGAGCGGTCAGTTCGGCAGCCTGCTGGAAATCACCGAAGGCGGTAAAAAGCCGATCGAACTGGCCTCGGGCGAGGTGCGTAAATTCCTTGAGGACGGTGACGAAATCATCCTGCGCGGCCGTTGCCGCCGCGACGGTTTTGCTTCCATCGGTTTCGGCGAATGCCGCGGCAAAGTGCTGCCGGCGCGCTAACAGGAGCGGGGCATGGAACTCTATACCTACTACCGTTCGACATCTTCGTACCGGGTGCGAATCGCGTTGGCGCTCAAGGGCCTGGATTATCAATCCTTGCCGGTCAACCTGATCGCGCCGCAGGGTGGCGAGCATCGTCAGCCGCCTTATCTGGGCATCAACCCGCAGGGCCGCGTGCCGGCCTTGCGCACCGATGAAGGCGAGTTGCTGATCCAGTCTCCCGCGATCATCGAGTACCTGGAGGAGCGTTATCCACAGGTCCCGCTGCTGTCCAAAGACCTGGCTGCCCGTGCTCACGAGCGCGGCGTGGCGGCAGTGATCGGCTGCGATGTGCACCCGCTGCACAACGTCAGCGTGCTCAATCGGCTGCGCCAGTCGGGCCACGACGAACCGCAGGTGGTGGAGTGGATCGGTCACTGGATCGGCCAGGGGCTGGCCACGGTGGAGCAGTTGATCGGTGATGACGGTTACTGCTTCGGCCCCGAACCCGGGCTGGCGGACGTCTACCTGATCCCGCAGCTGTACGCGGCCGAGCGTTTCAATGTTTCTCTTGAGGCTTATCCACGTATCCGGCGAGTGGCGGCATTGGCGGCCACTCACCCGGCGTTCATCAAGGCGCATCCGGCGAACCAGCCAGACACTCCTTAAAGCCCCTGCACCAGCCCCATGTGGGAGCGGGCTTGCTCGCGAAGGCGTCGTGTCAGCCAACAATGATGTCGACTGACTGTCCGCTTTCGCGAGCAAGCCCGCTCCCACAAGGTTTTGTGATCAGTGAACGATGGAGTTGGGCGGCAAATGCCCCAACCGCTCCGTCAGGCGAATCCGCTGGATCGGATCGTCGCTGAGCAGCAGCGCATGCTCCAGGTCAAAACGCTCGGCGTTCGGACAGTCCAGCCGTTGGTACAGGCTGGCCCGGGCCAGATAGTCGGCGGCGCTGGCGTTGCCCAGTTCCAGGACGCGTTCGGCGTCGATCAAGGCATTGATGACGTCGTCGTGGGACAGGTACAACTGGCGCAGGTTGCGCGACAGCCGTTGCAGCATCTGCACTGGCTCGGCGGTTTCCAGATGCTCGGCGCTGAGCTTGATGTTCGGGCCGTACTGGCGGAGCAACAACTCCCGACAATCGTTGGGATAAAGGCGACGGCCGCCGCAGGGGTCGAGCAAATGATCGGCGCCCGGCACCCGCAGCAGGAAATGCCCGGGGAAGTTGACCCCGACCATGGGAATTTCCAGGCCCTTGGCCAACTCCAGCGCAATCAGCCCCAGCGTCAAGGGTTGTCCTCGTCGGCGCTCCAGTACCTTGTCGAGCAGTGCCACTTGCGGGCGCAATGGCGTGAAGTCGTCCTGGGCGAAGCCAAGGTCATTCATGCGCCGCAGCAGCGGCTGGGCCAGTTCACTGACCGGCAGCATCGGCAAGCCACCACTGACCCGCTGTTGCAACGCCTGGAAATCGGCCAACAGTGCTTGCGGCTTCACCTCGCTATCGTGCTCGGCCGCAATCCACAGTGCCGCCTCGAACAGCGCGGGCGGTGAACGTTGCAGGCAGGCGAAGAACGATTGGCGCGGGGTCATCAAAATCTCCGGGCAATGCCTCGTTTTAGCCCCCTCTCCGGCATTCGTCCAGTACCGTACAAGAGCGACCGCGGGTTATTTCCGAAAGCCTGCATCGGGGCCGTGCTTATTCCGGTGCGCTTCTGCAATTTTTGGGCGCAAGCCTATACTGGCGTCTACAAGAAGTGATTCGGGAGCCTTACGATGTTCGCTCTCATGCAAAGCACTCGCCTTGAATCGCTGCATCTGAGCGTTGACTCGGTCACCGGGTTGAAGGCGGTCATTGCCATTCATAACAGCCGGCTGGGGCCTGCCCTGGGTGGTTGTCGTTACCTTGCCTATCCCAGCGACGAGTCTGCGGTCGAGGATGCGGTGCGCCTTGCCCAAGGCATGAGTTACAAGGCGGCACTGGCCGGCCTGGCCCAGGGCGGCGGCGTGGCGGTGATCATTCGCCCCGTTCATGTGGCCAACCGCGCCGCGCTGTTCGAAGCCTTCGGGCGCTGTATCAATCAGCTCGACGGGCGCTACATCACGGCCATCGACAGTGGCACCTCAGTGGCGGACATGGATTGCATCGCCCAGCAGACCCAGCATGTCACCAGCACCACCGCGGCGGGCGACCCTGCGCCACACGCGGCGATGGGCGTATTCACCGGCATTCGCGCCACGGCGATGGCGCGACTGGGCAGCGATAACCTCGAAGGCCTGCGCGTTGCCATTCAAGGCCTGGGCAACGTTGGTTATGCCCTGGCAGAACAGTTGCACGCTGCCGGGGCCGAACTGCTGGTCAGCGATATCGATCACGGCAAGGTGCAGCTGGCAATGGAGCAACTCGGGGCTCACCCCATCGCCAACGACGCACTGCTCAGCACGCCTTGCGATATTCTTGCGCCATGCGGTTTGGGCGGGGTGCTCAACAGCCATAGCGTGACGCAACTGCGCTGCTCGGCAGTGGCCGGTTCGGCGAACAATCAGCTGACCCATCTGGATGTTGCCGACCAACTGGAACGTCGCGGCATCCTGTACGCACCGGATTACGTGATAAACGCCGGCGGACTGATTTACGTGTCGCTCAAGCACCGCGGCGAGGAACTGTCGACCATCACCGCGCACCTGTCGAAAATCAGCTCGCGCCTGACTGAAGTGTTCGCCCACGCCCAGGCGGAAAAACGCTCCCCCGCGCGGGTGGCCGACGAGTTGGCGGAGAAGGTGTTGTACCGGTGAAACTGGCATGAGTTTTCCACAGGCATGAAAAAGGCCCTGGGTCATTCGACTCAGGGCCTGTTCAATTCGGGCTTTGCCTATTTGGCGGCTTTTGGGGCCTTGGCAGGCTTGGCCGGGGTGACCGGCTCAGCGGCCTCAACGACCTCGGTTGCCGCAACAGGTTGTGCGACTTCAACCGGTGCGCTGAGCAGTTCGGACAGGGCGTCCGGCTGGCTCTTGAACGCCTTGGCGAACACGTCGCGATTTTTCGCCATGTAGATCCCGGCTTCTTCCACTTGCTGCTCGGTCAGGGACGGAACGGCTTTTTGCAACACTTCAGCCAGCAATTCGGCCAGTTCGAGCATTTTGTCATGACGGTCAGCTTCGGCTTTATCCATGAACAAGCGCTCCAGATCTCGGCTGCTGCGGTATACCACTTCGACGGCCATTCACCACCTCACATGCCTTCACATTGGTTGTCGATTTCGACTACTGTATCTATATACAGCTAAAGGATAAGCGAATCCCTGCCTTTTGGGTAGTGGCTTTTTAATGTAGACCGGATTCGGGATTTGTCAGGCGGGGCGCTGCACAGGTGCGACCAAACGCCACGGCGCACAATCCCGAGTGGCTCGCCATCATGGGCTGGCCTTTTTTCTGCATGCAGAAAAACCGTCACGTCCAACCCGCATCATCCGGTCGAGCCGACCTAAGGAAGCATCATCGTGAAAATCAACTGGGCCGAAAAACTGCGGCAGAACGTGCATGAACTGGCCGAGTCCCTGGGCAATCTGTTTGTCGAAACCTTTCACTACCTGGCGCTGTTCGCCATTGGTGCGGTGACCGCATGGGCGGCGGTGATGGAATTTCTCGGGATGATCGAAGAAGGGCACATCAAGATCGATGACATCTTGCTGCTGTTCATCTACCTGGAACTGGGGGCGATGGTCGGGATTTACTTCAAGACCAACCACATGCCCGTGCGCTTCCTGATCTACGTGGCGATCACCGCGCTGACGCGGCTGCTGATTTCCAACGTATCGCACCACAACCCGCCGGACCTGGGGATCATCTACCTGTGCGGCGGGATTCTGCTGTTGGCGTTTGCGATTCTGGTGGTGCGTTACGCTTCGTCGCAATTTCCTTCGGTGAAGATTGAGAACCCACACCGCAAAACAGGTAAGGGCTCCAGTGAACATCCGGAAGTAGAAAAGGGCGAGCTTTAAAGCCCCATGGCGGGTCGGTGGCGGTCACTGGCTGGTGGGGGCAGGCTGCGCGTGCCGCCGTCGGTCATTGATTCGAGGATGGCCACGGCGCAGTGGCCTTGCTCGATGGCAATGCCGAACTGAATGCTTTGCACCAATCGTTTCAGGCGCTCGGGGTCATTGCGTTGTTCGGCGCTGATCATGCGTTTGGCCACCACGCGGCCACTGTTGGACAGGGTCAGCATGATGCGGCCGTCCAGACCCTGAATGCTCAGGTTGATCTGGTAATCCGCTGCAAAGGCATCGGTAATGAGCTGGAAAGGGTTGTCCATGATGCGTCACCGCCTGATTGAACGTGCAGTTGTTGACCGGCCATGATCGGGTTGGTTCGCAACGCCAGACCACCGGCCATCTCGCCATCATTGTTCCAGCATGGAAGTAGCAAGGCCCATGCCGGAAAATTGTCGGACAAAAAACACGTTCTGTAGGAGCGAGCCTGCTCGCGATGGTCGTGAACGATAACGCGTCAAACCAGATGGTTCGCGGCGCCTGAGGGTTTTTCGCGAGCAAGCTCGCTCCTACAGGGGGCCGCGTTTTCTGCACGTTTCAGGGCAATAAACCTCGACGTGCCTCCAAAGCGATCAACATTCCACCCAGTTCACCGCCAGTCCGCCCCGTGACGTCTCTTTGTACTTGTCGTGCATGTCGGCCCCGGTGTCACGCATGGTGCGGATCACCCGGTCCAGGGAGATGAAGTGCTGGCCGTCGCCGCGCAGGGCCATTTGCGTGGCGTTGATTGCCTTCACGGCGGCGATCGCGTTGCGCTCGATACACGGCACCTGCACCAGTCCGCCGACCGGGTCGCAGGTGAGGCCGAGGTTGTGTTCCAGGCCGATTTCCGCGGCGTTCTCCAGCTGCTCCGGGGTGGCGCCAAGCACCTCTGCCAGGCCAGCGGCGGCCATGGCGCAAGCGGAGCCGACTTCACCCTGGCAGCCGACTTCGGCCCCGGAGATCGAAGCGTTTTTCTTGCACAGGATGCCGACGGCAGCTGCACCCAGGAAAAATGCGACCACGTCATCGTCAGACGCATCGGCATTGAATTTCATGTAGTAGTGCAGCACCGCCGGAATGATCCCCGCCGCGCCGTTGGTCGGCGCCGTGACCATGCGCCCGCCGGCCGCGTTTTCTTCGTTCACGGCAAGGGCGTACAGGTTGACCCATTCCATCGCTGACAAGGTGGACGTAATGACATTCGGCTTGCCGATTTCCTGCAGGCTGCGATGCAGTTTCGCCGCTCGACGCGGAACACTCAGGCCACCGGGCAAGATGCCTTCGTGGCGCAAGCCCTGCTCGACGCATTCGCGCATCACTGACCAGATATGCAACAGACCCTGGCGGATTTCTGCGTCACTGCGCCATGCCCGTTCGTTGGCCATCATCAGTTCGCCCACCCGCAGCCCGTGCTCGTTGCAGAGTTTGAGCAGTTCGGCGGCGCTGGAGAAATCGTAAGGCAGCACCACGTCGCCGGCTGGCGCGATCCCGGATTCGGCTTCGGCGGCTTCGATGATAAAACCGCCGCCCACCGAGTAGTAGGTCTGCTCGAACAGTTCGCCGGTTTCACCGAAGGCTGTCAGGGACATGGCGTTGGGGTGGTAGGGCAGGCTTTCGTCCAGCAGCAGGAGATCGCGTTGCCAGTCGAAGGCAATTTGCGCAACGCCTGCCAGGCACAGTTTGCCGGTTTCGCGCAGGGTGTGAATGCGGCTGTCGATGGTGGTTGGATCGATGCGGTCGGGCCATTCGCCCATCAGGCCCATGACGCAGGCGCGGTCCGTCGCGTGGCCGACGCCGGTCGCTGAAAGAGAACCATAGAGACGGATTTCCACGCGTCGCACGTCGGCCAGAAAACCGTGATCGACCAGCGCCTGGGCAAAGGTTGCGGCAGCGCGCATCGGACCGACGGTATGGGAACTGGACGGGCCGATACCCACTTTGAAGAGATCGAAAACACTGATAGCCATGCTAAAGCCTGTACACGTAATGGAAGGGAAATCGCTGCCATTTCTGTAGGACAAGCGCAATTTGGGCGATACTGCCTGTCACGAGCCTGCGTGACCAACGAAATTTCCTAAGACATCCTTTAGCAGGACTAAACGATGAGCCGTCAATTACACGCCCAGACATATGTCTGGCTGAACGTGTTTGCCTGTGCCGCGCGGCACCTGTCGTTCACCCGCTGCGCCGAAGAACTGCACATCACACCGGGGGCGGTCAGCCAGCAGATCCGCCAGCTGGAAGAACGCCTGGGCTTTCGCCTGTTTCACCGCCGCGCCCGCGGAGTGGAGCTGAGCGCAGAGGGCCAGCGCCTGGCCATTACCGTCAACGAGGCCTTTGGCAGCATCGACTCGGAATTGCGGCGACTGGACGCGGGCATGATCAGCGGGATTTTGCGGGTGCGTTCGATTCCGTCGTTCCTGAGCAAATGGCTGACGCCGCGACTGCCGCGTTTGCAGCAGCGTTTTCCGGACATCCAGTTGCGCCTGGTGGCCGAGGACAGCAGCGTGCCGTTGCATGAAGGTGACTTCGACCTGGCGATCGACCTGAACGACGGCAGTTATCCGGGCCTGTTATCCACAGCCTTGCTTGATGAACAGATTTTTCCGGTGTGCGCGCCGAGCCTGTTGCGTGGTCGTCCACCACTGCATGGTCCGGCGGACCTGATGCACTTTCCCTTGCTGCACGACATCACCGCCTGGCGCGGCAGCTACGAGTACGCGGAATGGGAGTTTTACCTCAATGCCATCGGCTTCGAGGGGGCGGATGTGCGACGCGGGCATACCTTCAATCGCAATCACCTGACCATCGAAGCGGCCATCGCCGGGATGGGCGTGGCGATTGCGCGCCGAACCTTGCTCAATGATGAGTTGGAACGTGGTGCCTTGATCGTGCCGTTCGGCCTGGCGGTGCCCAATCACAAGCGCTACATGCTGCTTTACGCACCCGGGGCGTTGAGCCATCCGGGTGTGCGCGCGGTGCACGATTGGTTGGTGGAGGAGGCGGGTGCTTTTCGCAGCCTGCACCCGTTGGGGGAGCGGCAAATGTGAGCAATTATTACGTAAGAACAGGGCGACCCAACTCCCGACCTTAACAGCGCTTTTACCGGTTGTCCGGCTTTTTTTGCGATTGAAAATTTATCTTTTTTAGGGGGTTGAATTGTTCAGCGTACAGACCGATTGTGTAAGTAAGAGGTCACGGTGATGACGCCCAAGGGCTTAGCTGACCGGCCTCTCGCGAGCTAGCTGAAATAAGGGATGAACTATGCAAATCCAAGTCAATAGCGATAACCATATTCAAGGCAGTAAACGACTGGAGGAGTGGGTACGTACGACCATTGAGAGCACGCTCGAACGCTACGAAGAGGACCTGACACGAGTCGAGGTTCACCTGCGGGACGAGAACGGCGACAAGCCGGGTCCCCACGACATGCGCTGCCAGCTGGAGGCGCGGCCAAAAGGCCATCAACCGATTTCCGTCACCCATAAAGCCTCCACCATGGAGCAGGCGATCGACGGAGCGGCAACCAAACTTGAACATGCGCTGGAGCATATGTTCGGCAAATTACGCGGCAAACGAGCCAATGTGGTGCCCATCGAGAGTGCCGCCCATGCCGACCATCTGCTGGAAGAAGAGTTTCTTGAGAACGAACAGGCAGCGCTTAACGGCTGACACCTGATTCACTTTTTTACCTTCCCATGAAAACGGGCCTGCATTGCAGGCCCGTTTTGTTTTCGGTGGCTTTTGGATTCCATGGCTATGCCATTGGTGCAACCAACGGGCGTAATAAAGGGCTGCACCCTATCCTTTTGCATATGAGAATATTTATCATTAATATTGCGGCCTTTCCGGTCCCCTGACGCTGTCGTGGCCTCCCCGGTTTTCAGGTCGAAACATGAACGATGATCACTCTGCCCCCGAGCCCCACGATATCGAGCGCGATCAACAGCGCGGGGACCGTGCGCATTTTCTCCAGGTGTTTCTCTCCCAGCGTTCGCAAATGGAAGCACTGGTGAGCCGGCGTGTCGGTTGTCGGGCGACGGCGGCTGACCTGGTACAGGATTTGTTCCTGCGATTCTGGCGGCGGCCGTTGGTGCAAGTCGAGGAACTCAGCACCTACCTGCTGCGCTGCGCCGGCAACATCGCCATCGATCACTTGCGCAGTGAAGGCACGCGGGTCCGGGCCAGCGAAGGTTTGATGGTGGAATCACCAGACAGCCATGGCAGCGGACCGCAAGCGGCGCTGGAGGCGGGCAACGATCTGCGCCATGTCGAAGCCGCGTTGCGCGCCTTGCCGGAGCGTACGCGGCAGATCTTCTTGCTCAATCGCATTCACGGCCGCAAATACGCCGAGATCGCCAAGGCCATGGGCTTGTCCCAAAGTGCCGTGGAAAAACATATGATGCGCGCCCTCGAAGCCTGCAAGGCCAGCCTTCGGGAACCCGAACCGCGTACGCCAGGGACAGCACCGTGAACGACTTCAAACGCGTCACCCCGACGCCGGCGCAGGAGCAGGCCGCGCTGGCCTGGCTGAGCCTGTTGCATGACCAGCCCAACAGCGGTGACCAGGCGACGTTCAGCCAGTGGTTGCAGGCCGACCCCGCCCATGCCGAGGCCTATGCCCGGGCGCAGGTCCTGTGGGAGTTGAGCGAAGGACCGGCGCGCACACTCGCCGATGAAGACGCTTTTGCCTTGCAGGGCTATCTCAACGCCATGGACAAGCCGCGGCGCAGCACGCTCGGGCGCTGGTCCGGTGCGTTGGCGATGGCCGCGTGTCTGCTGTTGATGATCAGTGTCGGTACAGGCTGGCAGCCTATGCGTTGGATTGATGACCTGGGGGCGGATTACGTCTCGGCACCGGGGGAAATTCGCACCGTTATCCTGGCCGATCAGTCGCAGGTGACACTGGATGCCGACAGCGCCATCGCCGTGGATTTCAGTCGCGGTGAGCGGCATGTGCAACTGCGCCGCGGCGCCGGCTTTTTCAGCGTTACCCATACCGGCGAGCCGTTTGTGGTGGACGCCGAGAAAGGCCAGACGCGGGTCCTGGGCACGCAGTTCGAAGTCCGTTTGCAGCCCCACGGTGCACAGGTCACGGTGCTGTCGGGACGGGTCGGCGTGACGGCGCACCAGAAAGCCGATCAGCAAGTGCTCACCGCCGGCCAGCAAGTGGCCTATGGCGAAGGCTCGGCGCAAACACTCCACTCGGTGGACAGCGAAGCGCAGTTGGCATGGCGCCAGGGCTGGCTCAATTACTACAAGGCGACGTTGGCCGATGTGGTACAGGATTTGGCGCGCTATTACCCCGGACGGATCGTGTTGCTCAATGATGAACTGGCGAGGCGCCGGGTCAGTGGCAGCTTTCCGAGCAGGAACCCGCAGGCGGTGTTGAGTTCGTTGCAGGGGGTGTTGGGGTTTGAGCAGCATCAGGTTTTGGGGCATCTGATTATTCTGCGCTAAAGCTGCTGGCCTCTTCGCGGGCAAGCCCGCTCCCACAGGGTTACGTGTTGCCCCAATATTGTGACCGACTCAATACCTGTGGGAGCGAGCTTGCTCGCGATGACGGCAGATCAGACACCCAACCACTCAAATAAAAATATTTTCAGTTTTTGCTGAGGTAAACCCGATTGCCATCCGTGTAGTGACTGAAACTGCGAGTCATTCGCATCCGTTGCGGTTCTACACAGGTCATGAGTCATGAAGTCCAGGGCAAAATCGGGTTCGGTCAAACAATGGTTGGGTGTGTCTGCGTTGAGCTTTTCGGCATTGTCCTTGTTGCCGCTGAGCGTAGCGCTGGCCGCAGAGGCAGGCAGCAGTCAGCCGCGTGGGCAATTCAATTTCGCGCTGGCCGCCAAACCGTTGCCCCAGGCCCTGAGCGATTTCAGCCGAGTGACCGGCATCAGCATCGTCTACACCGATGAGGCGCCGTACGGTCTCAATGCGCCGGCCATCAATGGCCAGATGAGCGCCGAACAGGCTCTGCAACGTCTGCTCACTGGTTCGGGCTTGACGTTCCGTCGCACCGACGGCCACACCATTGCACTGGAACCACGGCCGACTGAAGGGGCGTTGAACCTGGGTGCGACCACCATCACCTCGGTGATGGATGACTCCATGAGCTATCAACCGCCACCCATCACGTCAGTGATGCGCTCCTCGGCCCCCGTACAGGAGATCCCGCAGACGATCAACGTCGTTCCGGCCCAGGTCATCCGCGACCAGGCGCCGCGCAATCTCGATGACGCGCTGGCCAATGTCAGCGGCATCACCCAGGCCAACACCCTGGGCAGCACCCAGGACTCGGTGATGGTCCGTGGCTTTGGCGACAACCGTAATGGCTCGATCATGCGCGACGGCATGCCGATCGTGCAGGGGCGTGGCCTCAACGCCAGCGTGGACCGGGTCGAAGTGCTCAAGGGCCCGGCCTCGTTGCTCTATGGCATCCAGGATCCGGGTGGCGTGGTCAATATGGTCAGCAAGAAGCCCGAGCTTGAGCGGTACAACGCGCTGACCGCGCGCGGTTCGAGCTATGACGACGGCAAGAACGGCAGCGGTGGCAGCTTCGACAGCACCGGGGCCCTCGGCGATTCCGGACTGGCCTACCGCATGGTGCTGGACTACGAAGACGAAGATTACTGGCGTAACTTCGGTGTGCATCGCGAGAGCCTGATCGCGCCGTCGCTGGCCTGGTACGGCGAAAGCACCAAGCTGCTGTTCTCCTATGAGCACCGCGAATTCCTCACACCGTTCGACCGCGGCACGCTGATCGATCCACGGACCAACCATCCGCTGGACATCTCGCGCAACGAGCGTCTCGACGAACCGTTCAACAACATGGAAGGGCGCTCGGACCTCTATCACTTCGAGGCCGATCACGAACTCAACGACAACTGGAAAGCCCATTTCGGCTACAGCTGGAACCGCGAAACCTACGATGCCAGCCAGGTGCGCGTGACCGCCATCGACACCAAAAAGGGCACCCTGACCCGCAGCATGGACGGCACCCAGAATGCGATCAGCACCGACCGTTTCACCACCGCCAGCCTCGAAGGCAACGTGAATGTGCTCGGCATGCAGCATGACCTGCTGTTCGGTATCGACGATGAGTACCGCAAGATCTACCGCGAAGACCTGATCCGCCAGAAAAGCCTGACCACATTCAGTTACGTCAATCCGGTTTATGGACGGGAAGTGCCGGGCACCACCGTCAGTGCGCCCGACAGCGCACAAACCGATGAACTGCGCAGCGATTCGGTCTTCCTGCAAGACTCCATCCACCTCACCGACCAGTGGATTCTGGTGGCCGGCGCGCGTTTCCAGGCGTACGACCAGTACGCCGGCAAAGGCGTACCGTTCCACGCCAACACCGATAGCAACGGGCAGAAATGGGTGCCGCGCGCGGGCCTTGTGTACAAATACACCGATGCCTTGTCGTTCTACGGCAGCTACACCGAGTCGTTCAAACCCAACTCGACCATCGCGCCATTGAGCGGCAGCAGTACCGTGCTTGACGGCGGTATCGCGCCGGAAGAAGCCAAGTCCTGGGAGCTGGGTGCCAAGCTTGATCTGCCGGGCCGCGTTACCGGCAACATCGCACTGTTCGACATCAAGAAGCGCAATGTGCTGGTGGCCAACGCCGAAGGTCCGACCACGATTTACAGTGCCGCCGGTGAAGTGCGTTCCCGTGGCCTGGAAGTGGACCTGAGCGGTCAGCTCACCGATCGCTGGAGCATGATCGGCAGCTACGCCTATACCGATGCCGAAGTCACCGAAGACCCGGATTACAAAGGCAATCAGTTGCAGAACGTGGCGAAGAACAGCGGCTCGTTGTCGGCCGTCTATGACTTCGGCAGCGTCATTGGCGGTGATCAACTGCGGGTCGGCGCCGGGGCGCGTTATGTGGGTGAGCGCGCGGGCAACGCGGTGAACGATTTCGACCTGCCGAGCTACACCGTGGCCGATGCGTTTGCCACCTACGACACCAGGGTCGAAGGGCAGAAGGTCAAGTTCCAGCTCAACGTGAAGAACCTGTTCGATCGCACCTACTACACCTCGGCGGCGAGTCGGTTCTTTGTGTCGATGGGGGATTCGCGGCAGGTGACGTTGTCGAGCACCTTGGAGTTCTGACGGAAGACCGCGTCATCGTTCATCGCGAGCAAGCTCGCTCCCACAGGGGAATAGGGTAGCTACAAAACAGGTAAGCACCACCAAACCTTGTGGGAGCGGGCTTGCCCGCGAAGGCGGCAGTACAGGCGATAAAAAAATCGGGACTAGCGCAAAAACGCCTGTCGATACTCGCCGGGCGTCCCGCCAAGTGTCTGGCGAAACCGGTTGGTGAAATGGCTGGCGCTGGCAAAACCGCAAGCCAGTGCAATCTCCCCCAGAGGCTGCGAGGTCGTGCGCAGCAACTCCCGCGCCCGGTCAAGGCGCCGCGCCAGCACATACTGGTGGGGTGGCAAGCCGAAGCTTTCGCGGAACATCCGCGCGAAGTGGTATTCGGACAACGCGCACAACGCCGCCAATTGACCGAGGCTGATGGCCTCGTCCAGATGGCTGTCGATGAACTCCACCAGATGCCGGCGCTGGTGCGCGGCCAGCCCGCCTTTAAGGCGCAGGCCCTGACGCACGTTGACCTGACTGAGCAGGGCATGGCTGAGCAATTCGTGAGCCAGGCTGCTGGTGAGCAGGCGCTCGCCCGGCTCGTCCCAGTTCAAGGCGACCAACTGCCGAAAGCGCAGCGCCTGCTGCGGATCATCGAGAAAGGTCTGCTCGCGCAGCTGCATTTCCCGTGGCTCGCGATCGAGCAGGGTGACGCAGCCAAGGGCAAATTGTTCGGGGCTGAAATACAGGTGTGCCAGGCGAATATCGCCATTGATCACCCAGCCTGACTGGTGATCGGCGGGGAGGATGCACAGTTTGTCCGGACCACCCTTGTTGCCGGGCTGGTCGCGGCGAAAGGTGCCGGTGCCGCCGGCGAGGTAACAGGACAACGTGTGGTGGCTGGGCGCTTCGTATTCCTGAGCGTCGTGGTGATTGCTCCACAAGGCTGCAGACAAGCCGTCACCGAGCTCGGCGCTGTGCTCAAGGCGAGCATTCGGCGAGCGGTTGAGGGCTTGAAAGACTTGTAGGGTATCCAGTGCAGCCATGGTCGTTGCTCTCTAACACCTGCATCCAACGCCTTGCATCCTACTCCGTAGACGTGCGCCTGCCAGCCTGTCGCCAGACAAAAGCGCAAGTTTATGCAAGTGCGCCCAGGCGTGGCGCCGGACACTGGGCACCTAGCGAGGAGCCTTAGTCATGAACCTTTCTTTGTACCTGCTGACCGTGCTGATCTGGGGTACCACCTGGATTGCCTTGAAATGGCAACTGGGCGTGGTGGCCATTCCCGTGTCGATCGTGTATCGCTTCGGCCTCGCCGCGCTGGTGCTGTTCGTGATCCTGCTGCTCAGCCGACGCCTGCAAGTGATGAACCGTCGCGGGCACCTGATCTGCCTGGCTCAGGGCTTGTGCCTGTTCTGCGTCAACTTCATGTGCTTCCTCACCGCGAGCCAGTGGATCCCCAGCGGTCTGGTGGCCGTGGTGTTTTCCACCGCCACCCTGTGGAATGCCCTTAACGCGCGGGTGTTCTTCGGTCAGAGAATTGCCCGCAATGTGCTGATGGGCGGTGCGTTGGGCCTGCTTGGGCTGGGACTGCTGTTCTGGCCGGAGCTGGCGGGGCATACCGCCAGCCCGGAAACCTTGCTTGGCCTCGGTCTGGCCCTGTGCGGCACCTTGTGTTTCTCGGCGGGCAACATGCTTTCGAGCCTGCAACAGAAGGCCGGTCTCAAACCGCTGACCACCAATGCCTGGGGCATGGCTTACGGGGCGGCGATGCTCACCGTGTGGTGCCTGGTCAAAGGCATTCCCTTCGACATGGAGATGAGCACGCGTTACATCGGGTCACTGTTGTACCTGGTGATTCCGGGATCGGTGATCGGTTTCACCGCCTACCTGACCCTGGTCGGCCGCATGGGGCCAGAGCGGGCTGCGTACTGCACAGTGCTGTTTCCGGTGGTGGCACTCAACGTGTCAGCGTTCGCCGAGGGTTATCAGTGGACGATGCCGGCGCTGTTGGGGCTGGTATTGGTGATGTCGGGTAACGTACTGGTGTTTCGCAAGCCCAAACCACGCTTGGTACAGGGGAGTAGCAAGCTCGCTTGAGATGACGTTCATCGAGCGCTGAAGTCCTCAGTGCTCGACTTTGATCGCAATATAAATCAGCAGCGGTAGTATGAAATCGACAATATGCCGGGTCCAGTCTTTGTAACTCCAGGCTTGTGATTGGTCCATGTTGAACCATTCCACGCCGATAACTTGAAAGCCGACATAGTAAAGCAAGAGTGCAATGAGTAATCCTATGATCGCGGGCTTTTTGGCTTCATGGAATTCTTCTGCGCTGCTATTCAGGTTTTTATAAAGATAACAGGTTCCGATCATGAAAAAGAGCGTGTAGATAACCTCGAGTGTAATGATGAGCCAGTAGATGCGGTGATGGAATATGTGCGAGGTAATGGCCCTGTAGCTGTACTTCTCGTCGTCACCTGTGCTCTCCATGCTCAGGATGTTGCTGATGTTTTCGTAGTTGGTTGCGTAGTCTGTAAAGTTGCTGTACATCACCAGCAATCCAAAAATGCTTATGAATAACATTAATGTGGCTTTGCTGAAGCGTATGACTTGATTGGTCGTAAGTTGATTCAAGGTGGTGATCTCCTTTATTGTTTCCGTTGTGCCTGGAAAAGTAAGGAGAGTCTAGCGGGTGGTTTTGTTGTTTGTTTATTGACTGGATTGCAGGGTGTGTATCCAGACAGTTTTTTTACAGGTTTAAAGTGATATTGCTTTTATTTTTTGCATTTAAGGGCAGGCGCTTTTAACGCCTGCCCTTTTTTTCAACCCTTCCAGACTTGCGGGTTGACCAGGTCCTGTGGGCGTTCCCCCAACAGCGCACTGCGCAGGTTGGCCAGGGCACGGTTGGCCATGGCATCGCGGGTCTCATGGGTGGCCGAGCCAATGTGCGGCAAGGTCACGGCATTTTTCAACTGGAACAGTGGGGACTCGGCCAGCGGTTCTTTTTCGTAAACGTCCAGCCCGGCACCACGAATGCGGTTGTTTTGCAGTGCTTCGATCAGTGCCGGCTCATCCACCACCGGGCCACGGGAAATGTTCACCAGAATGGCACTTGGCTTCATCAGCGCCAGTTCACGATGGCTGATCAAGTGTTTGGTTTTCTCGCTGAGCGGCACCACCAGGCACACGAAATCGGCCTCGGCCAGCAGTTGATCAAGGCTGCGGAACTGCGCGCCGAGCTCCTGCTCCAGTTCGGTCTTGCGGCTGTTGCCGCTGTAGATGACCGGCATGTTGAACCCCAGGCGACCACGTCGGGCGATGGCGGCGCCGATGTTGCCCATGCCGACAATGCCCAGGGTCTTGCCATGCACATCGCAACCGAACAGCTGCGCACCGACAGTGGCCTGCCATTGCCCGGCCTTGGTCCAGGCATCCAGTTCGGCGACGCGGCGCGCGCTGCTCATCAACAGGGCAAACGCCAGGTCGGCGGTGCTTTCGGTGAGCACATCCGGCGTGTTGGTCAGCATGATCCCGCGTTCGTTGAAGTAGGCCAGGTCATAGTTGTCGTAGCCCACCGAGACACTGGATACCACTTCCAGCGTGGTGGCGTTTTCCAATTGAGCGCGGCCGAGTTTGCGACCGACGCCGATCAAGCCGTGGGCGTGGGGCAGGGCTTCGTTGAATTGGGCGTTGATGTCGCCGTTTTTCGGATTCGGCACGATGACGTCGAAATCCTGTAGCAGGCGTTCGATCATTGGTGGGGTGACGCGGCTGAATGCAAGGACGGTCTTTTTCATGGGCGGGCGGGCTCGTCGGGCGGCGAAGAATGATGAGCACGCTAACATTCTTCGCGGGATTTGTGCGAGTCGTCAGGCGGTCTATGCAAGCTTGCAGCTTGTCGTGCTCCATCCAGTTATACTGCCGCACTTCTTATACTGTGGCATGCGGCCCGCTCACCGGGCCCGACATTTGATGCACCACCCGGAGCTTTCATGACTTCCCCGAAACAACCGCCGGTCGCCGACGCCCTGAACGACGTGCAGGCAGAGCTGCCAGACAGCGTCGACTCCAGCGCCGACAGCGAATCCAAAGCCGGGATCCCGGCCTTCAAATTCCCGTTCAAGCCGGGTGAGCTGGCGGCCGCCAAGGGTTCCAACCAGCCGTGGTACAAGAACGGCGCCAAGAACGGCCACACCAAGACGCCGGGCATGGCACCGCCGGGGACTCGTCGGTCGATGGGTAAGCGCTGAGTTCTTAAGTCTGCGGTGACTGATCTGCCGTCTTCGCGAGCAAGCCCGCTCCCACTGGAGGAATGCATTCCAAATGTGGGAGCGGGCTTGCTCGCGAAGGGGCCGGCACAAACGCTGCAAATCCCGGATCAAGTCGCCCGCAACGAAATAAACGAGTAATTCGTCGGCGCATCCGCCGTCACTTGCGCACCTGCGGCCAGCACTTGCCCGGCAATATCATCCCCCGACACATGAAACCGCCATTCACTGCCCCACTGCGGCAACGTTTGCCCGGCCAGGTCGTCGATGATCGCGGCAAATTCCGCCATATCCGGCAGATAAGCAGTAAACCCGTCGCCCTTCAGGGCTGTGGTGCGAATCCCCAGCAACGCACAAATTGCATCCTTCATCAGAATGTCATCACGATCCGCCTGACGGGAGCGCTGGATCAACTCCGACAATTCCCGGTCGACCAGCTCACCACCGACAATCAGCTCCGGTCCTTTTTCCCACGACTCAGGCGGACATTCCTTCATGGCGGTGTTCAGAGGTATGTGCGGATTGATTTCCATCGGATAGATACGGCACACCAGCGGCCGGCGTTCGTAGATGCGACAGAGGTTGTCTTCGTCAAGATTCCGGCAGGGGCCGACATTGTAGGCGGCGAAGGTGATGGCCACGTACGCCTCGGATTCACCGCTGCGCACTGCCGCCGAACGGCGTTCGGCGTGTTCCCGTTGGTGCACCGGCAGACCCAGACCATTGCCCAGAAACGCCTCCACCAGCACGATCACCTGACCGCCATCGGCTGCCCACATCCGGGCTTCGCCCAGGGTCAGGGGCACATGGTGGTCGTTACAGCATTTGCCGCAGCCTACACAGGAAAACGTTGTATTCATCGAGCGTTCGTTCGCGTCACAGGGCATGAAACGGCGACAGAATGCCGCCGCAAAGGCCGCTATCGAAGCAAATTATGCGCCACTCAGTTTGCCTTGCCGGCCGGGCGGATGGAGTCCCATTCGGTGACGTACGCGGTTTTGCTCTTTTTGTTGTACAGGCACAACTCGGTGCCTTGCGCGCCTTTCATGTGCTTTTGCGGGTACTGGCCCTGGAGCAGGAGCGCGGTGTAGCCGACCCGGTCATCGAACTGCGCGACGTTGCCGACCGGTTTGCCGTCCTTCAGGCCACTGGCCTTGGTGCAACTGGTGAGTACGGCTTTGTCGTAGGTGGCCCAGGCGTCGGGGCTGGAGGCGTGGGCCTGGGAGGCGAGGGCGGTGAGGCAGAACAGAATCAGGGGCGCAGCTTTCATGGTTCAGGCTTCCTTGGGCTGAGTGGCCAAGGCAGGAGTATGCCTGAAAGGTAGATGGAGACTTTGCTGACCTCTTCGCGAGCAAGCCCGCTCCCACATTGGACGGTGTACACACATCAACTGTGGGAGCGAGCCTGCTCGCGATGGCGGCATCAGAGCGGAACCGGCTCCCGGCGGATCGCGCGCATCCCGACGTTTTCATACAAGCGCCGCGCACGAAGGTTGTCTTCACGTACCTTCAGGTCCACGAAACCTTCATGCCGCTGCTGGAACACCTTGAACGCCTGCAACAACAGCGCACGCCCCAATCCCCGACCCTGAAACCGCGGGTGCACCACCAGGTTCTTGATATAGGCACTGGTCCAGCACTGGCAAACGCCGACCACTTCCTCGGCATCCAGGGCAATGAAGCACAGGGCCGGGTCATATTCCGGATCGGTTTCGAACTGCCGTTGCCACATGTCCAGCGCGGCTACGCGACCACCGCCGTCGAGATAACCGAACTCCATCAACCGGTGCACGGCGGCGCCCAGTTCGGGGCGGTATTCGCTCAGTTGCAGGCCGGTTGGCCAATCAGGGGGCGGCACGACGACAGAGAGGTCGCGCCGCATCAGCCAGCAGAATTCTTCGGTCAACACTCAATAACCCTGTTCGGCGACAGCCTTGGCCGCGGTGATCAGGCACTGGGTCAATTCCGGCGAAGAAAACTTGGTCAGCACCGCGTTCGCCCCCGCCAGTCGTGCTTTCTCGGCGTTCATCGCACTGTCCAGCGAGGTGTGCAGCAGAACATAAAGATGCGCGAAATCCGGGGTTTCCCGCAGGGTGCGGGTGAAGGCGTAACCGTCCATCTCCGACATCTCGATGTCTGAGACGATCAGGTTGATCTGCTGCGCGGTGCCTTGCAGGTCCAGCAGGCAGTCGATGGCTTCCTTGGCGCTGCGGGCCGTATGGCACTGCAGGCCGAGGTTACGCAGGGTGTGCACCGATTGCTGCAAGGCGACCTGACTGTCATCGACCACCAGGATGCGCGCGTTGCCCAGCAGTTCGGCGTCTTCCATGCTCAGTTCGGTCGGCGCCATTTCGATTTGTGCCGGGGCGATGCCATGGATGACTTTTTCGATGTCCAGCACTTGTACCAGGGTGCCATCGACCGACGTCACGCCAGTGATGTAGGCACGCGAACCACCGGAGCCGAAGGGCGGCGGGCGGATGTCGGTGGTCAGGCAATGGACGATCTTGCTCACGGCCTGTACGTGCAGGCCCTGCTTGGAGCGGCTGACGTCGGTGACGATCAGGCAGCCGCCGTTGGGGTCTTCCAGCGGACGCTCGCCAATGGCACGGCTGAGGTCGATCACCGACAGCGAGGCACCGCGCAGGGTGGCGATGCCTTTGACGTGGGGATGTGACTCCGGCAGCCTGGTCAGCGGCGGGCAGGGAATGATTTCACTGACCTTGAGCAGGTTGATCGCCATCAGCTTGCCGCTGCGCAACGTAAACAGCAGAAGCGAAAGTGAGTCTGCGCGGGCTTTGGTGGAGGACATAGGAACCTTCTCTGGAAAAAGGTGACGGGCAATCCAGGGATCGCCAATGACTTCGATGCCAGGTTATCGACTTGTTTGGGGCAGGCTTTAACAATTGTGGTGAACAGTAAGACGCCATCGCGAGCAAGCTCGCTCCCACATTAGATCGTCGTCGTTCACATATCCTGTGGGAGCGAGCTTGCTCGCGATGGGGTCATCACTTCATGCCAAGCCTTTTGGCCATCCGCCCAAGATTCGCCCGATCCAAGCCTAGCTCACGGGCCGCGCTTGCCCAGTTGTTGTTGTGCCGCTCCAGGCAGGCACCGATCAACTGGCGCTGATAGTTTTCGGTCGCCTCGCGCAAATCACCTGCTACCAACGCCACAGCGGCGATGGCGGGTTGCTCGGCAGCGGTTTCAACACTGGCGCTGGGCAAGTCGAGGTCGGCTGCGCTCAAGCTGAGAATCTTTGGCCGCTCCTTGCAATTGCCCAGGGCTTTCAAGGCGCTGCGGCCGATCAAATGTTCAAGCTCGCGCACATTGCCGGGCCAGTCGTAGGCCAATAACGCGGCCTGGGCGTCGCTGTTCAGGCGCAGGCTGTTGAGGCCCATGCGCGAGCGGTTCTGCTCCAGGAAGTAACCGCTGAGCAGCAGCACATCGCGCCCGCGATCGCGCAGGGCCGGCACCAGCAGCGGATACACGCTGAGGCGATGGTAGAAGTCGGCGCGGTAACGGCCGCTGCGTACTTCTTCGGCGAGGTCGCGGTTGGTCGCCGCGATCAGGCGCACGTCGACCTGATGCTCCTGGTCCGAACCCAGTCGCTGCAGTTGACCGCTTTGCAGCACCCGCAGCAACTTGGCCTGCACGGTCAGCGACAACTCGCCGACTTCATCAAGGAACAGCGTGCCGCCATTGGCCAGTTCGAACTTGCCACGGCGGTCGTTCATCGCCCCGGTGAAGGCGCCGCGAACATGGCCGAACAACTCGCTTTCCACCAGGGTGTCGGGCAGCGCGGCGCAGTTGAGGCTGATGATTGGTTTGTCGGCGCGGGGCGAGGCGGCATGGATGGCTTGGGCCACCAACTCCTTGCCGACCCCGGTTTCGCCGGTGATCAACACGGTCAGGTCGCTGCCGCCCACCAGGCTGATTTCTTCGACCAGGCGCTTGTGGGCCTTGCTCTGGCCAATCATCTCGCGATTCTGCTGGCCGCTGGCCTGGCGGTAGACCTCGGCGCGCTGATGCTCATCTTCGACCCGGTTGTTCAACCGCTCGATGCGCTCGGCGGCGTTGACCGTAGCGGCCGCGAGGCTGGCGAAGGCTTGCAGGGCATCCAGTTCGATCGGTTCGAACCGCTCCGGGTCGAGGGCATCGAGGGTCAGCAGGCCCCATGGGCGCTCGTCGATGAACAACGGGCAACCCATGCAGTCGTGGACTTCCAGATGATCATCCAGGCCATCGACCAGGCCGTCATAGGGGTCAGGCAAGTCGCTGTCGGCAGCGAAACGGGTCGGGCCGGGGCCGCTGAGCAGCGCTTCGAAACGCGGGTGCTCGCTGACCTTGAAGCGCCGGCCGAGAGTGTCGGTACTCAAGCCGTCGACGGCCAGCGGCACCAGCCATTCACCATCAAGACGCAGCAGGGCGGCGGCGTCGCACGGGAGCAGGGCGCGCATGGCTTCCAACAGGCGGCGATAACGCTCACCCTCGGGCAGTTCGCGGGACAGGTCGGCGACCAGGGGCAGCAGAGCAGTGAGCAGGGGTTTTGCAGTCATAGTGACTCCGTGTAGTCGGTATGACTATAAACCAGGCAGTGTCTAAATGACTATTCAGTTATTAAGTTATTGATTTATAACGATTAAATAGTTGGCACGAAAGCTGATAAGCATAGGGTAGTCCGTTAGCAACCCAAGAAGACCAGGAGTCACCTTATGCTGAGCGCTCAAGACCGTGCCATCGTCAAATCCACCGTGCCGCTGCTCGAAAGCGGTGGTGAGGCGCTGATCACGCACTTCTACCGCATGATGCTCTCCGAATATCCGCAAGTCCGCCCGCTGTTCAACCAGGCCCACCAGGCCAGTGGTGATCAGCCGCGTGCCCTGGCCAACGGCGTATTGATGTATGCGCGCCATATCGACCAGCTCGACCAGTTGGGCGACCTGGTGGCCAAGATCATCAACAAGCACGTGGCCCTGCAGATTCTCCCGGAGCACTATCCGATTGTCGGCAGCTGCCTGCTGCGGGCCATCGCCGAAGTATTGGGCGAAGAGATCGCCACTCCTGAAGTGATCGCGGCCTGGGGCGCGGCCTACGGTCAACTGGCGGACATCCTGATCGGTGCCGAAACCAGCATCTACGACCAGAAGGAACAGGCACCGGGCGGTTGGCGCGGGGCGCGGGAATTCATCGTGGCAGACAAGGTCGAGGAGAGCGCCGAGATCACTTCGTTCTACTTCGAACCTGCGGACAAAGGCCCGATCCTGCTGGCAGAACCCGGCCAGTACATCGGCATGAAACTGATCCTCGACGGTGAAGAGATCCGTCGTAACTACTCGCTGTCGGCGCTGGCAAACAAAGGCCAGTACCGCATCAGCGTCAAACGCGAGGCCGGTGGCCGCGCTTCCAACTTCCTGCACGACCAGTTGCATGTCGGCGCCAGCATCCAGTTGTTCCCGCCATCGGGCGAGTTCGTCCTGACCGCCAGCGACAAGCCACTGGTACTGATCAGCGGTGGCGTGGGCATCACCCCGACCCTGGCAATGCTCGAAGCGGCGCTGGAAACCCAGCGGCCGGTGCATTTCATCCACTGCGCGCGCAACGGCAGCGTCCATGCCTTCCGCGACTGGATCGATGGCCTGGCTGAGCGTCATCCGCAACTCAAGCGCTTCTACTGCTATTCCGAGGACGACGGCGTGAGCCCGGCGGCGCACAAGATGGGGTTGTTGAGCCAGCAGCAGTTGCATCAATGGCTGCCGCAAGAGCGCGATCTGGATGCCTACTTCCTGGGGCCAAAAGGCTTCATGGTCGCGATCAAACGCCACCTCAAAGCATTGGGTGTGCCGGAGAAGCAAAGCCGTTATGAGTTCTTCGGGCCGGCAGCGGCGCTGGAGTAAGGGGTTGCGGCGGCACGGGGGACCGAGTCGCCTGCTTCGCGAGCAAGCCCGCTCCCACATTGGTCCGTGTCGTTCACAGATCCAATGTGGGAGCGGGCTTGCTCGTGAATGCCACACCTCGGTCCTGAACTGAAAAAAGTCAGAAAGTTAATCCCTTCTTAACCGCCTTATCGTCTATTCCCCCGAATCCCCCTCACATGCTCCAGACTCTCAAAGGTCCGGGCCAGCGTGTAGACTGACGGGCAATCGAAATATTGAAGGGAAACGCGATGAGCGATGAATCCATGCGGTTGGGGCGTGAACGGCGCTACCTGGTGTTTTTAGGCATCATTTGCCTGGCGCTGATCGGCGGCGCGCTGTACATGCAAATTGTTCTGGGCGAGGCCCCTTGCCCGTTGTGCATCCTGCAACGTTACGCGTTGCTGCTGATCGCGATCTTTGCCTTCATCGGCGCGGCCATGCGCGGCCGTCGCAGCATCACGGTGTTTGAAACCCTGGTGGTGATTTGTGCAGTGGCAGGTGCAGGCGTTGCCGGGCATCACGTCTATACGCAGTTCTATCCGGCGGTCAGCTGCGGCATCGATGTGCTGCAACCGATTGTCGATGACTTGCCGCTGGCGAAGATCTTCCCGCTGGGTTTCCAGGTCGATGGTTTCTGCTCCACGCCATACCCGCCGATCCTTGGTCTGTCGCTGGCGCAGTGGGCGCTGGTTGCCTTCGTGCTGATCGTGGTGCTGGTGCCGTTGCTGACTTCGCGTAACCGCAAAACGCTGCGCTGAGGTCAACTGCCGCCTCCTATTGTCGGACAAAAAAGCCCCGGTCCTCGAAGAGAGGGCCGGGGTTTTTTTTGTCTTGCAGAGCACATTTCAGAGGCCGGGTAAAAAGACTGTGACGGGTGGCAATCAAGGGTGCGACACGTGTGCGACATGTTGTCACAGAGTGAGCGCCGCAGGGCGTTCGAGAAGGCCGGATTGGTGCATGGAAACGTAAAGGAATTGGCTGGTTTTGCAGGCTTCCGGTTTTTTCCATTACGGGCACGAACAGGCAGTTTTAACAGGCTCTGGCGAATGGCCAGAGCCCCCGTCATATCGGGCCTTGGGCAAGGTCAAGGGCCGAGAAGAGGGACACGATACTGTCTGAACCGTGGGTGGAAGACCTACTTATTTTGGTGTTTTTGTTGAGAATTAATTTCGATAAGATGCGCCACTTTTGCGAAAACGGTTAATGATTGTTGCCGGTTCGGATAAAAATTATTTCGGGATGAGACATGGTTTATGGAACGTTACATATCTACAATCGCCCGCACTGAATTCCCGGCACTGCTCAAATCTTAACCAGGGGTGAGCAGAAACAGGGTGTCGAGAGGTCTGGTGGCTTCATGCGATTCCCAGGTGTCGGAGCCTCCAATTACCCGCACCAAATGGAATTGGTCTGTAACAAGGCCTTTGACCACGTATTCGAATAAGAACTCACCGCAGGCCCGGGATTTGTCGTACAGCGTCTGACGCACGACGGGCATGCCCTTATTCAATCCAAGAAAAATGCCAACCCTTGGCAGGGTGAAGTGTTGGCGATCAAAACCCAACTGCATTGCGCAAGCTGCTTTAGAGGTCGTGAGATGAGTAAAAACAGGTACCCCAGACTACTAGGCTTATTGCCGCTGATCGGCACGTTGTTGCTGTCAGGCTGCAACATGACCTTGCTCAATCCCAAGGGCCAGGTTGGTCTGGACGAGCGAAACCTGATCATCACCGCAACGCTGCTGATGCTGTTGGTCGTCGTTCCGGTCATCATCATGACCTTCCTGTTCGCCTGGAAATACCGCGCGTCCAACACCAACGCTACCTACACCCCGAAATGGAACCACTCCACCAAGATCGAGATCGCGGTGTGGGCTGTTCCAGTGCTGATCATCATTGCCCTGGGTTACGTCACCTACAAGTCGACCCACGCCCTTGACCCGTACAAGCCGCTGGAATCCGACGTCAAGCCTGTGACCATCGAAGTGGTCGCGCTGGACTGGAAGTGGCTGTTCATCTACCCGGAACAAGGCATCGCCACGGTCAACAAGATCGTGTTCCCGGCGCACACCCCGATCAACTTCAAGATCACTTCCGACGCCGTGATGAACTCGTTCTTCATCCCTGCGCTGGGCGGCCAGATCTACGCGATGGCGGGCATGCAGACCAAGCTGCACCTGATCGCCAACGAGAACGCCGAGATGGACGGTATCTCCGCCAACTACAGCGGCGCGGGTTTCACCGGTATGAAATTCAAAGCGATCGCAACTTCCCAGGAAGATTTCGACGCCTGGGTAAGTGAAGTCAAAAAGGCACCTAAGCAGCTTGAACAAGCTGAATACGCAGCCCTTGCCAAGCAAAGCCAGAACAACCCAGTCGAGCTCTACTCCTCGGTGACGCCGAACCTGTTCCAGACCATCGTCGACAAGTACGAAGGCATGAAACCGGGTCCGAAAGTGAAGCACGAGAAAGAAGAGAAAGAAGTGGCCGCTACGCAAGGAATGGACATGAACTCGCATTCAGCTGCCGGGGCAGAGGAGTAAACGATGTTTGGTAAATTAAGTTGGGAAGCAGTCCCGTTCCACGAGCCGATCGTAATGGTGACCATCGCCATGATCGCGCTCGGTGGTCTGGCGCTGTTCGCTGCAATCACCTACTTCAAGAAGTGGACCTACCTGTGGACCGAGTGGCTGACGTCGGTCGACCACAAGAAAATCGGCGTGATGTACATCATCGTCGCCATGGTCATGCTGCTGCGCGGCTTTGCCGACGCCATCATGATGCGTACCCAGCTGGCCATGGCCACCGAGGGTTCGCCTGGCTACCTGCCACCTGAACACTATGACCAGATCTTCACCGCCCACGGTGTGATCATGATCATCTTCATGGCGATGCCATTCTTCACCGGCCTGATGAACCTTGCAGTGCCGCTGCAGATCGGCGCGCGTGACGTTGCCTACCCGTTCCTGAACTCCCTGAGCTTCTGGCTGCTGGTTTCCGGCGTGGTGCTGATCAACCTGTCCCTGGGCGTCGGCGAATTCGCCAAGACCGGCTGGGTTGCCTATCCGCCGCTGTCGGGCCTGCAATACAGCCCTGGCGTGGGGATGGATTACTACATCTGGGCGCTACAGCTATCCGGCCTGGGTACGACGCTGACGGGGGTCAACTTCCTGGCCACCGTGCTGAAAATGCGTACCCCTGGCATGAAGCTGATGGACATGCCGATCTTCACCTGGACCTGCACCTGGGCCAACGTCCTGATCGTGGCTTCGTTCCCGATCCTGACCGCTACCCTGGCACTGCTGACGCTTGACCGTTACATGGATTTCCACATTTTCACCAATGAACTTGGTGGCAATCCGATGATGTACGTGAACCTGTTCTGGGCATGGGGTCACCCTGAGGTGTACATCCTGATCCTGCCAGCGTTCGGTATCTTCTCCGAAGTCATCTCGACCTTCACCGGCAAGAAACTGTTCGGCCACCACTCGATGGTCTATGCATCGGGCGCGATCTCGATCCTGGGCTTCATGGTTTGGCTGCACCACTTCTTCACCATGGGTTCGGGTGCCAGCGTCAACGCCTTCTTCGGTCTGGCGACGATGCTGATTTCCATCCCGACGGGTGTGAAGCTGTTCAACTGGCTGTTCACCATCTACCAGGGCCGTCTGCGTTTCACCAGCCAGGTTCTGTGGACCCTGGGCTTCATGGTGACCTTCGCCATCGGCGGCATGACCGGCGTACTGCTGGCCATCCCGGGTGCTGACTTCGTTCTGCACAACAGCCTGTTCGTGATCGCGCACTTCCATAACGTGATCATCGGCGGTGCGGTATTCGGTTACATCGCAGGTTTCGCGTTCTACTTCCCTAAAGCGTTCGGCTTCAAGCTGCACGAAGGCTGGGGCAAGGCAGCGTTCTGGTTCTGGATCTCGGGCTTCTTCGTCGCGTTCATGCCGCTCTACGCGCTGGGCTTCATGGGCATGACCCGTCGTCTGAACGCCACCACCAACCCTGAGTGGGTGCCGTACCTGTACGTCGCCATGTTCGGTGCGGTGATGATCGCCGTGGGTATCGCTTGCCAGCTGATCCAGCTGTACGTCAGCGTGCGTGACCGCAACAAGCCGGAAAACATGTGCGAACACGGCGACCCGTGGAATGCCCACACCCTGGAATGGTCGACCTCGTCGCCACCACCGTTCTACAACTTTGCCGTGCTGCCGAAAGCCGACTGCATCGACCCGTTCACCGAAGCCAAGGAAAACGGCACCGCGTACAAGGCCCCGGCCAAGTACCAGCCGATCCACATGCCTAACAACACCGCCACCGGTGTGGTCATGGGCGCGCTGTTGACCGTGTTCGGTTTCGCGATGATCTGGCACATCTGGTGGCTGGCAATCGCTAGCCTGGCCGGCACCGTGATCTACTTCGTGATCCACGCGGCCCGTGATGATCAAGGCTATATGGTGCCGGTCGACGTGATCGAGCGCATCGAAGCCGAGCAGCACAAGCGTCTGGTAGCGGCAGGGAAAATCCCGGCCACCGCCACCCGTGTTGAAACCTCGTTGGAACAGGCTTAAACCATGTCGAATTTAGTGACCAATGTTGGACACGCCCATGGTGACCATGGGCACGATGACCACCACGACTCGGGCGAGATGACCGTATACGGTTTCTGGCTCTACCTGATGACCGACTGCATTCTGTTTGCGTCGATCTTCGCGGTGTACGCGGTACTGGTTAACAACGTAGCGGGTGGTCCGTCGGGCCACGACATCTTCGAACTGCCATACGTGCTGGGCGAAACCGCTCTGCTGTTGTTCAGTTCGATCACCTACGGCTTCGCCATGCTGGCGTTCTACCGGGGCAACAAGAAGCAGGTCCTGGGCTGGTTGGCCATGACCTTCCTGTTCGGCCTGGGCTTCATCGGCATGGAGATCAATGAGTTCCACATCTTGATCTCCGAAGGCTACGGCCCTAGCCGTTCCGGCTTCCTGTCCGGGTTCTTCACCCTGGTCGGTACCCACGGTCTGCACGTGACCAGCGGTCTGATCTGGATGGCGATCATGATGTATCAGGTCAACAAGCATGGCCTGACCTCGACCAACAAGACCCGTCTGAGCTGCCTGAGCCTGTTCTGGCACTTCCTGGACGTCGTCTGGATCTGCGTATTCACCGTTGTTTATCTGATGGGGACTATGTAAATGGCTAACCCAGCTCATTCCCACCATGGCCACGACGACGCCGGTCACGGCAGCTACAAGTCGTACGTCATCGGCTTCATCCTGTCGGTGATCCTGACCGCCATTCCATTCGGTCTGGTGATGTACCCGACACTGCCGAAGTCGATCACCCTGTTGATCGTCCTGGCGTTCGCGATCGTCCAGGTGCTGGTGCACCTGGTGTACTTCCTGCACCTGGACCGTTCGGCCGCGCAGCGAAACAACGTGATTGCGTTTGTCTTCGCCGCGATCGTGATTGTCCTGCTGGTTGGCCTGTCGCTGTGGATCATGTTCAGCATCCACACGTTCATGATGGCGAAGTGAGGTAAGTCCGCATGTCCCTCAAGCACTTTATCCAAATCACCAAACCGGGGATCATTTTCGGTAACGTGCTTTCTGTGGCAGGCGGATTTTTCCTGGCCTCCAAAGGGCATGTCGATCTGGCCATCTTCCTGGCCGCCATGATCGGCACGTCCCTGGTGGTTGCCTCCGGTTGCGTGTTCAACAACTGCATCGACCGCGACATCGACCTGAAGATGGAACGCACCAAGAACCGGGTGCTGGTCCAGGGCTTGATCTCCCTGAAACTGGCCCTGATCTACGCGACCGTCCTGGGTGTCGCCGGCGTTGCGCTGTTGTACAAGGTGGCCAACCCGTTGGCTGCGTTGTTCGCGGTGATCGGCTTCGTGATCTACGTCGGCTTCTACAGCCTGTACCTCAAGCGCAAGTCGGTTCACGGCACGCTGGTGGGCAGTCTGTCGGGCGCCATGCCGCCGGTGATTGGCTACGTCGCAGTCAGCAACACCTTCGACATGGCCGCGCTGACCCTGCTGGTGATGTTCAGCCTGTGGCAGATGCCGCATTCCTACGCCATCGCGATCTTCCGCTTCAACGATTACCTGGCCGCATCGATTCCTGTGCTGCCGGTGAAGCGCGGCATCCAGGTGGCCAAGAAGCACATCCTGCTCTACATCCTGGCGTTCCTCGTGGCGACCTTGATGCTGACCTTCAGCGGCTACGCCGGCATGAGCTACCTCGCCGTCGCCGCGGCCATGGGCATGTACTGGCTGTACATGGCCTGGACCGGCTACAAGGCAGTGGATGACACGGTCTGGGCACGCAAGCTGTTCGTGTTCTCGATCTTCACCATTACCGCGTTGAGCGTGATGATGTCCCTGGACTTCAAAGTGCCGGCGGAGTTGTTGCTGACGTACGCGCCTTAAGCGTCGGATGCTGTAAAGAAAAGCCCCGCCTTCGAGAGAAGAGCGGGGCTTTTTGTTGGGTGCTTTCTGCGGGACCGCGTTGCCGCCATCGCGAGCAGGCTCGCTCCCACATTGGACTAGCGTCATCGCTGATATCGAGCATGACGCGGGCCCCTGTGGGAGCGAGCTTGCTCGCGATGGCGGCGTGTCAGGCAACATCAATTTTGAATGCGACGGCCTCATCGCGGCCCGCTCCCACAGGATTGGGGGGATAGCTATTTTTGGGCTGTATCGAGCAACCGGAAAAACCGCTCGCGCACTTGCAAGCTATCGCTGTGCGCCACATTGAAGCGCAGGAACTGGCTGGCATCCGGCCCTTTGCTCAGCAAGGTGCCCGGCGCCAATACCATATTGTTCTCCAGCCCCTGGCGAGCCAGGTTTTCGGCATGCAGGCCGTCCGGCAACCGCGCCCATATAAACACCCCTTCTCCGGGAAGCGAGGAAAGCGAACATCCGGCCTCCGCCAACCAACTGGCCACACGACTGTTCGATTCATAGAGCCGATCCACCGTGCGCCGCGCATGCTTGGCATAGCTGCCGTCGCTGAGCATGGTGCAGGTGATCTGCTCCGCCAGTTCCGAGGTCACGCCACCGCAAGCCATTTTCAACGCGACCATCCGCGCCGCCAATTGTGGCGAGAGCACGGTGTAGCTGACCCGGCTGTTGGCGGTCAGGGTCTTGGAGAAGCCGGAGACATAACTCACATTGTCCAGCCCGCTGGCGGCCAGGCGCGGGGTGCGGCGATGCTGGATGTCGCAGTACAGGTCGTCTTCGACGATGTGGAAGCCATGGCGGTGGCTCAGTTCCAGCAAGCGGTAAACCTGGGCCGGGGTGAACGAGTGGCCGGTGGGGTTATGCAGCGTGCTGTTGGTCATGTACAGCACGGGTTTGTGGGCGATCAGCAGTTGCTCGAAGGCGTCGAGGTCCATGCCGTCGCAATCCCGTGCGATTGTGATGACCTTGGCCCCGTGCAGCGCCAGGTTGGCGTGCATGTTGAAGTAGCAGGGGTCGTCGAGCAGCACGGTGTCGCCGGGTTTGACCAGCAGGCGCATCAGCAGGTCGATGGCCTGCATGGTGTTGGCGGTGGTGATGATCTGGTCCACCGGCGCTTCGATGCCGAAGGTCGCCAGTTTCACCCGCAGGGCCTGGCGCAACGGCAAGTAACCGCCGGCCACGCCGTACTCGCCCATGCGCAACGACGTTGCTCGCAGGGTACTGCGCACGGCTTTCTGCAATTCTTCGGCGGGTAGCCACGAGGTCGGCAGAAAACCGCAGCCGGGGCGCAGCGCGCCGTTGTCCAGCAGCAAGGCGCGACGAATCACGCTGAGGGTGTCCTGGGGTTGCAGGTCCGGGCCGGTGCCGCTTTTCAGCGCCGCTTCGGAGCGATGCACGTAATGCCCGGAGCCCTGGCGCGACACCACCAGCCCTTTGGCCCGCATGCGGTCCAGTGCATCGACCACCGTGGACTTGCCCACGTTCATCAAGTCGGAGAGTTCGCGAATCGGCGGCAGCTTGGCGCCGTGGGGCAGGCCCCCGGTGCTGATGGCATGCGTCAGCTGATCGACGATCTGCTGCACCAGCGGCGCGCCGGGCTGGAATTCAATGGCGGCAATGACTGCACGTTGAACCTGCATTTTACTGGTCTCTCCGGCAGTAAAGTTCGTTGGATTCTATACGAACTTGCCCTGATCAGGACACGCCTCTCTCTCTACCATGCCCTTACAGACTTTTCTGAATGTCCACCGTTGTCGGCGGGCATTCACCCGGTTCCTGAGGTGCTGCATGAGTGTCGAAACAACGGTCGCGGTGGCTAAACCGGTCATTAACCTGCGGTTATTCACGATCCGGATCATCACCGCCGTCTCGCTGTTCGCGGTACTGGGCAAGGCCAACGTCTGGCTCGACACGGCCACCAACAGCATCCTGGCCCTTGGATATCGCGCCTTGTTGCTGCTGTTGCCCCTGACTTTACTGGTACTTGGCCGTCGCTCCCTGAGCGTCACGCTGCTGTGTGCCGGCCTTGGCCTGGTACTGCTGGCGTTGACCAGCAATCAAGGCATGGTGATGTTTGCTGCCGCGTTGTTTGCCTACGGCATTGCCATTGCCGGTTACCTGATCAAGAGCGAAGCGGCCCAGACCAAGGAAGGCGCGGCCTACAACCGCGTAGCCATGAACATGGGCAGCCTGGTGGCCGGTTTGATCCTGCTGTCGCCGCTTCTCACGCCGACGATGTTTTTCCTCGGCGCGGCGGCCTTCGTGTTGCTGTGCCTGCCGATCGCCCTCGGCGCGACCTTCACCACCGAGCCGGTGGTAGCCCGCCCGGCCACTCAGGTCGGCAGCAACTGGGGCAATAAACTGCCCTGGGTGATCGCCGGGATCATCATGGGCATCAAGCTGTTCGGGGTGTTCTCGATCCTGCCACAGGCAATCCTGCTCAAGACCGGCGAGTTGCCGGCCTGGTACGGCTTGATGCTGATCCTCAACAGCGCCGTGGTGGTCTTCGCCCAAGTGCCGGTGATGAAGCTGATCGAGCGCACCGGGCGCTACAAGGTCGTGGCGGTGATCGGGATCATCGTCGGCGGTTTTGCGGTGCTGTCTTCGCCTGCCGCGTTCCACGTCGAAACCCTCGCCGGGGCGCTGGTCTGGGTGGCACTGCTGTCCATTGCCGAATGCGCCTTCAGCTACCTCGATTACTTCTCCGTCAAACAGAACAACATGTTCGTCAAGGAAGTGTCCCTGGGCGTCGGGGCCGGGCTGACCGTGTTGATCATGCGGGTGGTGCCGGCGCCGTACAACGCGCTGGTGCTGGCCGCCATCGGTGCCGCAGGGATCCTGGCCTGGTACTGGCTCAACCGTAAATCCAATGCGTCGTTGCATGACTGAGTCATTGCCGTTGCGGTTTTCACTTTGCAGGTCAGGGGCATTATGAATACGACTTCATGTGTAGTAGTGGTCGGTTACAACGGCAATCGGGTGCACGACATCCAGAAACTGCGCGAGCTGTGCAAGTCGCTCTACAACGCCAGGCTCATCCTGCTGGTCGAGAAAATCCAGCCCCATGACGACCAGGTGGCCGATCACGTCTGCAGCACTTCGCTGGCGGAAGAAGATGTGGCGGCGTCCCTTGAACTGGTGGTGGGGTGCCTGAATGCCGACAGCTGGAAGCTGATCGGCATACTGCCGTTCTCCGATCGCGGCGTGCTGCTCGGTGCAGCGCTGGCCACTCACTTCGGCCTGCCGGGCATTACCCCGGAAGAAGCGCGGGCGGGCCTGGACAAGCAGATCTTCCGTCGGCTCGAAGCGGCGGCCAGCACCTCCCCCGGAGATTACCGGCCGGTGTTTTCCGCGCGGGTCGAAAACCTGTCGGAACTGCGCCAGCGCGTCGTCGAACTGGGCGGCAAGGCCTTCATCAAACCGGCCTGCGAAGGTGCGAGTCGGGGCTGTCGCGTCATCCATCACCCTTCGGAATGCGATGACGCCTGGCTGGCCCTGAAGCCTTACCGCGAAGGCGGCATCGTCCTTGAAGCGCTGGTGCAGAACGCCCGTGAATACAGCTGGGACTGTGTGGCCGGCAGCACCTGGGTGACGGAAAAAACCACCACCGAAGGCGCCTACCGCGCCGAGATCCAGCAAGTGGTGCCTGCGCCGTTGTCGGTGGACGTGCAGGCGCGGCTGATGGCGGCAGGCCGGCACATGTCGGCGCTGGTCTCCCAGGACAACGGTGCCTGGCACAACGAAGTGTTCCTGCGCAGCGACAACCTGACCTCGGCCGTGGAAACCAACATGCGCCCCGGCGGCATGCACATCTGGGACCTGGCCAAACGCGCCTTCGTCAATTTCGATCCGTGGGAACGCTGGGTGCGCTGGGCGGTGGAAGGCAAGACCGAACAGCATGAACCAGTGGCCCGCGGCTACTGCGGCATTCGCCTGCTCAGGGCGCCGGCCGGCGGCATCCTGCGGGCGACGCCCGACATCGCTACCGTGGCCCGTTCGCTGCGCATTGAACTGGTGGAAGGCCAGTACGCCAAGCGCATCGGTGACTCGGTCAGCGCGCAGGTCAAGGACAACTTCTCATTCATCGGCCACATCGTGTTGTTCAACGAACACTACGGGCAACTGAGCAACGACCTGTTGCGTCTGGCCGAGGTGATTGAGTCACGCATCGAGGTGACTTGCCTGGCACCGGCCACTCGCGCCGTGTGTTGAGCCAGCAAGCACCCGTTTTTTGCATTACTGATCAAGAGGGTTCGATCAATGATCCAGCACATGACCTGCGATGAACGCTTCATCGCCCTGGCCAAAGAGTTTGGTTATGACATTTACGGCGAAAACACCGCAGGCGGGCATTACGCGCCACTGATCCGTCATCACGATGAGCTGTACATCAGCGGCCTGGTGCCACGCATGAACGGCAAGATCCATTATCCCGGCCGCGTCGGGCTGGACCTCAGCATGGCCGATGCGCAAGCAGCCGCCAGCATCAGTGCGATGCGGGGGTTGGCGTTGATCGTCGATGCCATTGGTTCCCTGGACAAGATCAAGTCATTGATCCGGATAACGGTGTATGTGAAGTCCACGGCGGACTTTGTCGATTTGAGCGAAGTGGCCAACGGCGCCTCGGATGTGTTCAGCCATGTGCTGGGCGACGCCGGTAAACATACCCGCACCACGGTCGGTGTTTATCAGTTACCCAAGAATGCCGCGATAGAAGTGGACATGATTGCCGCCTTGCGCCCATCGGTTTTGTAAGTTGTTTTCCGACTTTACAGCGCTGAATCCTTAACTTAAGGTTTGGCGCTGAAGTATGGGAAATAATAAGAAAGGATGTGCGAATGGATAACTTTCAAGGTGCATTTTTTTCATATAAGGATTTTCGTCAAAGCCTGCACCATCGAGCGCCAAGTCCCAAGGTATGGAAAGGCGCCGAACTAGCGAGTATGCGTGAGGCTCTTGAAGCCAGCGACGTTGATATTGTCGCGTTGGCTCACGACAAGAGCATTGAAGGCTGCGAAGTGACGCCTGGCATGGCGATCGCCATGCAATGGCTGAACCCCGGTGTGACGCTCAACGGTCATGCCCATTCCTGGTGGCATCTGTTTGTCATCCAGTGCGGCAGCGGCGTGTTGACTCTCGGCGATGCCGATGGGGTCGACGTCAGCAGCGGCGACGTGCTGCTGGTGCCGGCCTGGACCCGACATGGGTTCGTCAACACCAGTAAATACGAGCCTCTGGCGATGCTGAACATGAGCAACATGCCGCAAATGGCACTGCTTTCGAACTTTGCCGACAGCCATGGCCTGATCACCACCCAGCCGTAATTTCCCAGCGCATCAGCCAAGGGAGCCAACCATCGTTGGCTCCCTTTTTTGTTTTTAAGACCTGCCACCGGTATCGCATTTTGCAGCGCTATTGCCGGGATTTTGGCTGTGTATCTGTCGGTGAAAAACAACTTTCTGTATCGATTGAAACAGGCAAATTCTGTATCTATTCAGCCTTCATTCAACTAACTACGATCATTTCCAATGCACGTTAATCCCTGCAGTCAGTGAATGGAGTGTTCTATGGGTAACAGGAAGCTAAAACTGTATGTCGGCGCCGATCATGTCAGCGCTTTTGCGATGTCGGCTTTTGTGGCGCTCAAGGAAAAGCAACTTTCATTTGAACTTGTTACTGTCGATCTAAAAGCACGCGAAAACTATATGCCGAGTTATCGCGATCTTTCGCTGACCTGCAAAGTTCCAACGCTGGTTCACGACGATTTTGCCTTGTCGGAATCATCGGCGATTGCCGAATACCTTGATGAACTCTCCCCGGGGCATAAAAAACTCTATCCGCAGGACATCCGCCAGCGCGCCCGTGCCCGTCAATTGCAGGCCTGGTTGCGCAGTGACTTGTTGGTGGTGCGCAAGGAGCGCCCGTTTGACCTGGTGTACTTCGGCAAGAAAAACACCGTGCTGTCCGACGAGGCCCAAGCCGCCGTCGAGCGCCTGTTCTTCGTCGCCGGGCATTTGCTGGAAGAGGGCGCCGAGCATCTGTTCGGTGACTGGAGCATTGCCGACACCGACCTGGCAATCATGCTCAACCGACTGGTTGCCAACGGCGATCCGGTGCCGGCACGGCTCGCGGCATATGTCCGTCGCCAGTGGGATCGCGACAGCGTTCGGGCGTGGATGGACATAGAGCGCAAAGCGCCGGCCATCGCGTAACAACAGGGCAATCACCAGGAGCGCGGCCATGCAAGGACTGTCGGAGCACGAACGCTACAAACCCTATAACTCACGCACCATCCGCGACACACCGTACTGGCACAAGCTGACGCCGGCGTTGCAGGAGGCCATGACCGTGGTGGCCAGGGTCATGCCGTTTCGCACCAACGAATACGTGCTGGGCACGCTGATCGACTGGAGCAACATCCCCGACGATCCGGTTTTCCGCATGACTTTTCCCCACAAGGACATGTTGCTGGCGGAGGAATATGCCTCGCTCAAACAACTGATCGAGCAGGACGACAGCGCGGCGATCAAGCGTCGGATCGAGGCGATCTGGTTGCGCATGAATCCTCATCCGGCCGGGCAGTTGACCCACAACGGAGTCACCCTCAACGGCAAGGTCCTGCCGGGCATCCAGCACAAGTACCGCGAGACCGTGCTGTTTTTCCCCGGTGCCGGTCAGACCTGTCACGCGTACTGCACCTTTTGTTTCCGCTGGGCGCAGTTCATCGGCGAGGAAGAGCTCAAGTTCAACGCCCGTGAGTCCCAGGAGCTGGTCAGTTACCTGAGGGTGCACACCGAAGTGACCGACGTGCTGATTACCGGCGGCGACCCGATGATCATGAACACCCGCTCCCTGGCCGGTTACATCGAGCCGCTGCTGGATTTGCCACACCTGAAGAACATCCGTATTGGCACCAAGTCCGTGGCGTACTGGCCGCAGCGTTTTGTCAGCGACAAGGATGCACCTGAGCTGCTGGAGCTGTTCCAGCGCATCGTCGCGGCGGGGAAAAACCTGTCGATCATGGGCCACTACAACCACCCGGTGGAGATCCGCCAGGTCATCGCCCGCCAGGCCATCGAGCGTATTCGCTCGACGGGCGCGACGGTGCGCATGCAGGCGCCGGTGATCCGCCACGTCAACGAAAACCCCGCTGACTGGGCGGTGCTGTGGACCGAAGGGGTGCGGCTCGGGGCGGTGCCTTATTACATGTTCGTCGAGCGCGATACCGGCCCCAGCCACTACTTCGCGATGCCGCTGGCCCGGGCCTTCGAGATCTTCCAGGCGGCGTACCGCACGGTATCGGGGCTGGCGCGAACGGTGCGCGGGCCGTCCATGAGCACCTTCTACGGCAAGGTGTTGATCAATGGCATCGAGACCGTCGCCGGGGAAAAGGTCTTCGTCTTGCAGTTCCTCCAGGCACGCAATCCGCAATGGGTGTTGCGCACGTTCTACGCGCGCTTCGATCCGCAAGTGACCTGGTTCGACGACTTGCAACCGGCCTTCGGCGAGCGTGCGTTCTTCTTTCAGACCGAGTTCACCGCCGTGCCGGAATTGATACCCGTGTTGCTGGAAACGGCGTAGGAAAATTCACGAACAATGGGGAGATATGGATATGAGCAGTATCCCGTTTGATCAGCGCGAGGGTGTTATCTGGCTCGACGGCGAGTTCGTCGAGTGGTCCCGGGCGCAGTTGCATGTGCTGACCCATGGCCTGCATTACGCGAGTACCGTGTATGAAGGCGAGCGGGTCTACAACGGCAGGATTTTCAAGCTGCGCGAACACAGCGAACGCTTGTATCGCTCGGCGCAATGGATGGACTTTGCCATCCCCTATGAGATGGCTGAACTGGAAGCGGCGAGCCATGAACTGCTGCAACGCAACAAGGTTGTCGACGGCTACCTGCGCCCGGTGGCCTGGCGTGGCAGTGAAATGATTTCCACCTCGGCGCGATTCAACCGTGTGCACGTGGCTATCGCGTGCTGGCAGTGGCCGAGCTATTTCGACCCGGCGGCGCGCATGGCCGGTATCCGCTTGAAAACCGCGAGCTGGCGCCGCCCGCCGCCGAGCAGCAGCCCGTTCCAGGCCAAGGCATCCGGGCATTACCAGATCGCCACGCTGAGCAAGCACGACGCCGAGAACACGGGTTACCACGACGCGCTGATGCTCGACTGGCGCGGCCATGTTGCCGAAGCCACCAGCGCCAATGTGTTTTTCGTCAAAGATCGGACGCTGCACACCCCGCTGCCGGACTGCTTCCTCAACGGCATCACCCGCCAGACCGTGATCGAGTTGGCTAAAACGCTGGACTACCAGGTCGTCGAACGCACGATTTTGCCTACGGAGCTTGGCGACTTCGATGAGTGTTTTCTCACCGGCACCGCCGCCGAAATCACCCCGGTGCAGAGCATCGATGAGCAGCATTATCGACCGGGCGGCGCCTGCCGCGACTTCATCGCCGCTTACACCTCAACCGTAAACGTCTGATCACCTGCCAGGAATCTCACCATGTCAGACAAAGGGATTGTTGCGTCTCAACCTTGCATTTCGCTCGGCCATCGTCACGAAGAGCTGTCGACGTTGGGCTGGACGGTGCTGACCCCGGACGAATTTGCCGATGATGTCGTAGGCACCTTGTGCGAGTTCGGTCGGATCATTCCGCAGTTCAACGGCCAGACGGCCTTTGCCATTACCCGCAAGCCGGGTTACGAAGACTTGCCGTATTCCCAGAGCATGAACGGCATCGGCCCGCACACTGAAGCGCCGGTGTACGGGCCGCCGCCACGCTATCTGGCGTTGCATTGCCATAAACAGGCCAGGTGCGGTGGCGGGCACACCGGGTTGGTGGACGGTTATGAATTTCTCAAGTCCCTGGAGCGCAGCGAACCGCAACTGCGCGAGTGGCTGGATGACACGCCGGTAGAGTTTGTCGCCACCGCCAAACCGGGTGAACCGGGACAGCGGCGGGTCAAGGAGTACATCCTCACGCCTACGGAAGACGGGGATATTTTCCGCTTCAGCTACAACCAGTTTCACTACGGCGACGTGAACCCGTCCAAGGAAGCGTTGCAGCAATCACTGGTGACCAACAACACCTCGCCGCTGGCCAGGTTTGCCGTGCTCGGCGAAGCGTACTTCGTCGAGCACAACGTTCCGGTGTTGATTCCCGACGGATGCCTGCTGATTTGGGACAACTGGCGGATGATTCACGCCCGCAGTCGTTACACTGACCCGGCGCGCAACCTGACCCGCTATTGGCTGGCCTGATTTTTCCGTCGCTCTACATTCTTTTGGCGTACCCCCTGGCGGGTACGCGCCTTACAGGTATCGCGTCATGCAAACAGCAATCGAGATCGCCCAGGTCGATCATCAACTGATCGTGCGGCTCAACCAGGCCTGGACCAAGCGCGCCACGGTGTGTTCGCCGGACAGGGGCCAGGTGGAAGAAGTGTTCGACCCCGCGCGGCCGGACTACCCGGAGTGCATGGTGCCGTTCTTCCATCATCCGAAATTCCAGGCCTTGAGCGACGCGCTCAAAAGCAGCGTGGTGACCTGGGGCTGGATCGGCTACAACCTGCGCACCGTCACCGCCGAAGAACACGTGGTCAACCCGGCACTCAGTGTCATCGCCAATCAGTACCTGGGCAAGGATGACTGGCATTTTCGCGAGGCCATGCAACAAACCCTGATCGACGAGCACTACCACACGCTGATGCACCTGCGCGCCATCGAACGGACCAAACTGGACCGGGCGCTGGATCAGGATCTGGACTTGCCACCCTCCGTCACTTACCTGCGCCTGAAAGCCCAGCGTGAAGCACTGCCCGAGCAATGGCAGCGGGATCTGGCGGCGATCACGTTTGCGGTGGTAGCCGAGATCAGCGTCAACGCCTATCTGGACTTGCTGGCGGACGACCAGACCATCCAGCCGCAGAACCGCCGGGTGGCCGAACTGCACAACCGCGACGAGTACGCCCACAGCAAGGTGCTGGCCGAAGTGGCGAAGGTCATGTACGCCAACATGCAGCCCACGCAACGGGAATTTTTCGCACGCAACCTGTCGGTGGCGCTGAGTGCTTTTATCGCTCAGGACTACTCCATGTGGGAGGCGATTCTGACGCAGCTCGGGGTCGAGGAGGCGGCGCTGATCATTGCCGACACCCGCGAGAGCAACAGGAACGCGACCATCATGCGTGACTACAGTGGCCTGCATAAATTGGCCCATGACCTGGGCATCAGCGACCAGATCGATTTCGACTTTCGTCCGACCCTCAAAACCACGGTGGTCGCCTGAACCCGGAGGTGCTTATGTCCACGCCTGTGTACGAAGTGTTCGCCATCCGTGTCGGTGCAAACGCCCAGCGCACTGCCAGGGAGAATTTTCTCTACGACGCCTGTTGCGGTGATCCGAATGCGCCGATGCCGCTGGACTACTACTTCTGGGTCATCCGCAACGAACAGCAGGTGATCGTGGTCGACACCTGTTTCCAGCCGGCCACGGCGCACCGGCGCGATCGCCAGATGTATCGCCTGCCGGAAGAATCCCTGCGGCAACTGGACATCGATCCGGCCCGGGTCGAGCACCTGATCCTTACCCATTTGCATTGGGATCATGCCGGCAACCTCGGGTTGTTCCCCAAGGCGACCGTGCATTTGCAAGACGCGGAGTTGCGTTTCTGCACGGGGCCGAAAATGGTCCATCGCACGGTGAACAAAACCTACGAAGTCGAGGACGTGATGTCGGCGTTGCCGCCGCTGTTCGAAGGGCGGATGCGTTTGCACGACGGAGTTGTCGAGGTCGTTCCGGGCGTGACCCTGCATCCGGTAGGCGGACATACACCGGGCAGTCAGGTGGTGCGGGTAGCGACCGAGCGCGGCTGGATTGTGCTGGCCTCGGATGCGGCGCATTTGTGGGCCAACATTCGCGGGCGAAGTCCGTTTCCGATCCTCGATGACCTGGCGCAAACCCTTGAAGCCTTCACTGAGATCGACCGTCTGGCCGACAGCGAAGACCATGTCATCCCCGGCCACGACCCGCTGATTGCCGAGCGTTTTCCGCACTGGAATGATGACCCGCATATCATTTGCCTGCACCTGAATCCGCTCTGAAGATCACCTACAACCCTGTGGGAGCGGGCTTGCTCGCGAAGATGGCAGCACAGCCAGCAACGATGTGCCTGATACACCGCTTTCGCGAGCAAGCCCGCTCCCACATGTGGTCGCTGTCGTTCACCGATGTTGTGTCCACCGAAAGTCCCTTGTGGGAACGGGCTTGCTCGCGAAGACGACGGCACATCCAGCAACGATGTGCCTGACACACCGCTTTCGCGAGCAAGCCCGCTCCCACATTTGGTCGCTGTCGTTCACCGATGTTGTGTCCACCGAAAGTCCCTTGTGGGAGCGGGCTTGCTCGCGAAGACGGCGGCACATCCAGCAACGATGTGCCTGACACACCGCTTTCGCGAGCAAGCCCGCTCCCACATTTGGTCGCTGTCGTTCACCGATGTTGTGCCCACCGAAAGTCCCTTGTGGGAGCGGGCTTGCTCGCGAAGGCGGCAGCACAGCCAGCAACGATGTGCCTGACACACCGCTTTCGCGAGCAAGCCCGCTCCCACAGGTTCGTGTTCAACCTTGGTTTTTCAGGATTTGTCCCAACGTCGCCAAAGCCTCATCAATCCGCGGCGAATACGGCGCGCCACAGCCAATGCGCACAAAGTGATCGAAACGCCGGGCATTGGAAAAGATATCCCCAGGTGAAATCTGGATGCCGGCCTTCAACGCGTCGTGAAAAAACGTCATCGATGAATGCCGGCGAGGCAGTTCCACCCATAACAGCGTGCCGCCTTGCGGGTGGGTAACGCTGGTGCCGATGGGAAAATAGCGGGTGATCGCTGCGCTCATCTGCTCGCGTTGTACGGTCAGGGTTTTCCTCAACCGCCGCAGGTAACGTTCGTAGGACGGGGTCTTCATGAACGCACTGGCCGCCAGTTGCGATAACGCTTCGCACCCGCGCGACTGCGTATGCTTGAGCATCTCCACGCGGTCGTGCCATTTGCCGGCGCTGATCCAGCCAAGGCGCATGCCCGGTGCCAGAGTTTTGTTCAGCGAGGCGCAATAGATCACGTTGTCGGTGCTATCCCAATGTTTGAGCGTGGACAGCGGCTGCTCGGTGTCCACCAGGTCGCCGTAGGTGTCGTCCTCGATCAGCACGGTGTCGTGCTCGGCGCACAGTTTCACCAGCCGTGCCTTGTTGGCGTCGGGCATGATGCTGCCCAACGGGTTTTGCAGGTTGGGGATGACGATCAGCGCCTTGACCCGTTCGGGGCCTTGCAGCAGCCGTTGCAGGGCCTGCAGATTGAGCCCGGTATGGGCCGAGGCCGGGACTTCCAGCACGCGCAGGTTCAGGCTTTCGAGAATTTGCAGCAGACCGTAGAAGGTCGGCGACTCCACGGCCACGGTGTCGCCGGGGCGGGTGACCGCACGCAAGGCCAGATTGATCGCCTCGGTGGCGCCGTTGGTGATCACGATCCGCTCGGGGGCCAGGTGGGTCTTGCTGGCCAGTGCCCGCCGGGCCAGGATGTTGCGCAATGCGCTGTTGCCGCAGGCGCCGCCCGCGGTGCCGAGCAGGCAGGCGTCGTAGCGCAGCGCCTTGATCATGTTGTCTTGCAAGGTCTTCAGTGGGTAAAGCTGCGGCGCGCAGTAGGCGCTGGCGAAATTGACCTTGATCGTCGCGCGCTGACTGGCCTTGAGCACCGCGCAGACCTGTTCATGAATGCCGACATACGCGCGGGCATCCAGCGCTGGCGCCGAGGTCGTCGGGGCGGGCCTGGGCAGGGTGTCGGGCTGGCGAATGTAGTTGCCGGAGCGTGGCCGGGCTTCCAGCACGCCATAGTCTTCCAGCTCCCGGCACACCTGCACGGCGGTCGACAGGCTGACGGCGTGTTTTTCCATCATCAACCGAATCGAGGGCAGGCGTTCACCGGTTTTCAGGGTGCCGCTGCGGATAGCGTCCAGGTAGTGGTTGGCCAGTTGGCGATACAAGGGGGGCGTGTTCATGATGACCTCGGCAGTTGCACCACTGAGGTCTGGGCTGGAAAGTGAGTTGACGCTCCCCGCAGGCGGACCCGTGGTGCTCATGGGTGAAGGGAAGTGGTGTTCTGCGTCGATACTGGAAGAGTAATCGCGGTTTTGCCCGAATCACGGGCAATAAAAAGCCCCGCACTGATGGCGGGGCTCTTGAGTCGGTCGCTCAGGACCTTGTGGCGAGGGGGCTTGCCACAACAACAGGTATTACTGAGTGGCGATGCTGTACCCGTCGAACGCGGTCTGCTGCTGCAGGGCGGTGATGATGTTCTTGCGGTTGACCGCTTGCTCGGTGCCGCTGTTGTCCAGGAACGTCTCGCTTTCCAGTTCCGCCTCTTCGCCTTCGCCAACGAAGGTGAAGCCGAGGAATTCGAGGGCTTCACGATCGACGCTCAGGCGCGAGCGCGGGGTGCGCAGCGGCAGGGTGACGCTGATGCCGTCCTTGCTGATGGTGAACACTTCGACTTCTTTCTTCGCCTTGGCGGCTTTGCTCTTGCCGCCGCTCGGGTTGCTGATGGCCTGATGGGTCTGGTTCAGCACCTTCAGGGCCAGGCCGTAGACGATTTCCTGGAACGCCGGATCGTCCTTGAAGCTGGACAGGATGCGGCTGATCGGGAATTTGCCGCTCAGGTCTTCGAGGGCGGCGATATCGGCAGCCTCGGCGTCCTTGAGCTGCTTGAGCTGGCCCATCAGTTCGTAGGCTTTATCGTCATCGAAGCTGTCGTGGGCCTGGCGGATCGCGGCGCGCAGTTCGCGGATCTGGTCGCTTTCGCGGGTGGACTGGAACGCGTCCAGCACCATCTCGCTGATGGTCTTGGCCTGAGGCACGTGTTGTGAAAGATTGATGGAGTTTTCGTATTCCGCTTTGGACGACAAGGTGACTACGGTTTCAGCGGTATTGGAATCGGACATTGAAATTTCACTACTTCTTTGAACTTGAATAGGGGCGAAAAAGCCCGGGGGCTTTTTCAGGCCGACTAATCTATTGGACCGGGGCGGCGTTGTCACGGATCAACAGGCGGCCGGTCATGTTTTTGCTCCCCTGTAGGAGCGAGCCTGCTCGCGATGGACGTTAACGATAACGCGTTCATTCCGGGTGTACGCGGTGCCCTTGAGACCATCGCGAGCAAGCTCGCTCCCACAGTGGTTTGGGTTGTTCGCAGATCTTGCGTACACCCACTCACCCTGTGGGAGCGGGCTTGCCCGCGATGGGGCCCTGTCAGGCACCACAACTTTTCAGGCCTGCCGCGGGGTATTCAGGTTCATCGACCGCACCGCCAACGCAGTCGCCGTTTCTTCATCGATCGGCAGCGAAAACCGGAACGTCGCACCCCGCCCCGGCACATCGATCAACTGAATCTCGCGCCCGTGCAATTGCAGGATGCGATGCACGATCCGCAACCCCAACCCGCCATCACGGCGTGCGCCGCCGATATTGAACGGCCGCAGGAACAACCCTTCGCGCAGTTCCGGGGCGATGCCGGGGCCGGTATCGCTGACCGTGACTTCGATGAATGAGCCTTGCGGGCGCAGACCCAGTTCGACCTCGCCACCGGCCGGGGTATGGCGCAGGGCGTTGTCGAACAAGTTGGTCAGCACCCGCTCGATTAGCCCAAGGTCGGCGCAGGCCGCCGAGACGTTGGCGGCAAAAGTGGCCTTCAATTTGACTTGACGCGCTTCGGCGGTGAGTTCGAATTTCTGGAAGATGTCCTGGGCCAGGTCAGTCAGGGAAAAGCGTTCCAGCACCGGCTGTACGAAGCCATGTTCCAGCCGCACCAGTTCCAGCAGCGACTGCGCCAGACCACCCACCTTGCGGCTCTGGTCCAGCGCGATGCCCAGATAGCGACGGCGGTCGGCAGGGGACAGCGTGGCGTCCTTGAGCGACAGGGTTTCCAGATAACCGTGCAACGAGGCCAGCGGCGTGCGCAAGTCGTGGGAGATGTTCGCCACCAGTTCGCGGCGCTCCTGATCCTGGCGGGTCAACGAGCGCCATTGCTCGCCCAGGCGTGTCTGCATCTGTCGGAACGCCGCATCGAGTACGGCGATTTCATCGTGACTCGCGGCTTTCTCCACCGCGACGGGCAGGGCCGGTGTGACCGGCACCCCATCGATGTCGAACTGGCTGACGGTTTCGGTCAAGCGGCGCAACGGCCGGGTGATCAGGGCAAATGCGGTGAGACCGGCAATCAGGCACAGCAACGCCACCAGCCCGATGGACAACAGTGCGGTGTTGAGCGCTGCACTGGTCGCACCGCGTTCGGCCAGGCGGTCATGGTCTTCACCGAGCAACACCACGTAGAGATAACCGGCCGGCTTGCCGTCGACCTTCAGCGGCGCAGCACTGAACACCTTGCGCGCATCGACGCTGCGCGGGTCGTCGCCGAGAATCGGCAGGGCATCGCCCCGCAACAGGTGCTGGATCGGCGCCAGGTCGATCCGCTCACGACGGATCCGGCCTTCGGGCGCGGCGCTGCCGACAATCTTGCCCGCGGTGTCCAGCAGGTATACCTCGACGCTCGGGTTGACCTGCATCAGCTTGCTGAACAGGTCACGCACGGCATTGGGCATCAGGCCCTGTGTGTCCATCAGCACCGTGTCACTGGCGATGTGCTGCGCCAGGTCCCGGGACAAGCCTTGCACCACTTCCTGCTCATGCATCTGGTTGGAGCGCACCTGCAACCACGCCGACGTGCCGCAGCACACCAGCAGCAGCACGGCGAACACCAGGGACAGGCGTTGCGTCAGGGTCAGCCTCATGGCCGTGGTTCCTCCCCGGTGGCGAATTTGTAGCCGCGCCCCCAGACCGTGAGGATGCGCACCGGTTGCGCCGGGTCGGCCTCGATCTTGGCACGCAGGCGGTTGATGTGGGTGTTGACCGTGTGCTCGTAGCCTTCGTGGCTGTAGCCCCACACGGCATTGAGCAGGTCCATGCGCGAAAACACCTTGCCGGGCTGGCGGGCGAAGAAATACAACAAGTCGAACTCCCGGGGCGTGAGGTCCAGGCGTCGTCCATCGAGGGACACTTCGCGGGTGATCGGGTCGATGGCCAGGCCGTCGGTGAGCAGGCTGCCGGCGTCCATCTTCAGGTTGCGCGCCATGGCATCGACCCGGCGCAGCAACGCCTTGACCCGGGCCACCAGTTCAAGCATGGAAAAGGGCTTGGCCAGGTAGTCGTCGGCACCCAGTTCGAGGCCGAGAATCCGGTGCACTTCGCTGGAGCGCGCACTGGTGATGATGATCGGCGTGTAGCGGGCCATGGCGCGGGCGCGGCGGCAGATTTCCAGGCCGTCGACACCGGGCAGCATCAGGTCGAGGACCAGTGCGTCCCAGTTGCCTTGCTGCAGCAGGCGCATGCCTTCATTGCCATCGGCGCTATGCACCACCTCGAACTGCTCGTCGCGAAGATGCAGGCAGATCAGGTCGGCGATATGCATATCGTCCTCGACCACCAGGACGCGTTTGGTCTGTTCCATACAGCTCAATCCTTCGGCGCATTGTGCGTAATGCCCCCTACTGTAGGAGCGAGCCCTGCTCGCGATGGAAGCCAACGATGACGCGGGACACCTGACACCCCGTGGCGCCCTCAGGTTCTTCGCGAGCAAGCTCGCTCCTACAGCTGTGGCATATGCATTGTGCGGGTTTTTCGGCGCCCGAGTTATCACGAATTGTTTAACTTCCCGTGAGGATTTGGCGATCACCCAAAGCCTAGGCTGTGTTCTATGAAACACCCCTGGATTTTTGGAGACGAACATGTTTTCACGACGGCAATTTCTTGTAGCGAGCGGCGGGCTGGGGGTGGCAGCCCTGGCGATCGGCCTGTTGCCGAAGTTTTCCACAGGCTCGGCCTTGATCAGTGAAGCCAGCGCAGCGGAGGTATTCGAAGTGACCCACAGCGACAGCGAATGGCACGCTCTTCTGAGCGACGAGCAGTACGACATCCTGCGCGAAGAGGGCACCGAGCGGGCCTACAGCAGCCCGCTGAACAACGAGCACCGCGATGGCACGTTCGTCTGTGCCGGTTGCGAGCTGCCGCTGTTTTCCTCGGCGACCAAATTCGACAGCCGCACCGGTTGGCCAAGTTTCTGGGCACCGCTGGACAAGGCCGTGGCGACCCGCCAGGACCGTGCGTTCGGCATGGTCCGTGAGGAGGTTCATTGCCGGCGCTGTGGCGGGCATCTGGGGCATGTCTTCGACGACGGCCCGAAACCCACCGGTCTGCGTTACTGCATGAACGGCCTGGCGATGAAGTTCGTGCCGAAGACGGTGTGATCCCCTTCCACTCACTTTTTGCAGGTAATCGCCATGTGGCTGCTGGTCCTCGCTTATCTCGGTGGTGTGCTGACGATTGTCAGCCCGTGCATTCTGCCGGTATTGCCGTTTGTCTTCGCCCGCACCGGGCAACCCTTCGTCAGAAGCGGGTTGCCGCTGCTGGTGGGCATGGCGCTGACCTTCGCGCTGGTCGCCACGTTGGCGGCGGTGGGCGGTGGCTGGGTGGTGCAACTCAATCAGTACGGGCGTTGGCTGGCGCTGGTGTTCGTGGCGTTGTTCGGTCTGACGCTGTTGCTGCCGCAACTGGCCGAGCGTCTGACCCGGCCACTGGTGGCGGCGGGTAGTCGTTTGTCGGAGGCGGCGGGCGCCGATGCACGGCCACGTCCTGGTGCTTCGCTCCTGATCGGCGTGGCCACCGGCCTGCTGTGGGCGCCGTGCGCCGGGCCGATCCTGGGCCTGCTGCTGACCGGTGCGGCGCTGCAAGGCGCCAGCATTCAAACCACCTTTTTGCTGCTGGCGTACGCCGCCGGTGCCGCCACTTCCCTCGCGCTGGCCTTGTTGCTGGGCGGCAAAGTCTTCACCGCGATGAAGCGTTCGATTGGCGCGGGCGAATGGCTGCGTCGCGGCCTTGGCGCGGCGATGCTGGCCGGTGTGGCAGCGATTGCCCTGGGTCTGGATACGGGGATTCTGGCGCGGTTTTCCACGGCGTCGACCAGTGGTATCGAGCAAGCGCTGGTGGAGAAACTGTCCGGCAAGTTACCGCGTAACAGCGGGGCGATGATGGCGCAAAACTCGACCTCCGCCGGCGCGGTGCAAGTGACAGACAAAACCCCGGGCACCTTGCCGGTCGAAGGCAACCTGCCGTCACTGGAGGGCGCCGTGCAATGGCTCAACTCGCCACCCCTCGATGCCCAGGCCTTGAAAGGCAAGGTCGTGCTGGTGGATTTCTGGACCTACTCCTGCATCAACTGCCTGCGCTCGCTGCCCTATGTGAAAGCCTGGGCCGAGAAGTATCGCGATCAGGGCCTGGTGGTGATCGGCGTGCATGCGCCGGAGTTTGCCTTCGAACGCGATGTCAGCAACGTCACCAAGGCCATGAAAGACCTGGGCATCAACTACCCGGTGGCCATCGATAACGAGTTCAAGATCTGGCGCGCCTTCAACAACGAGTACTGGCCGGCGCATTACTTTGCCGACGCCCAGGGACGCATTCGTTATCACCATTTCGGCGAAGGCGCGTACGCCGAATCGGAGCGGGTCATCCAGCAATTGCTGCGCGAGGCGGGGGCGGCCAAGGTCGCCGACGGGCTGATCAGTGCCAAGGCCGATGGCGTGCAAATGGCCCCGGACAAGGACGCCGTGCAGTCGCCGGAAACCTATGTCGGCTACCAGCGCGCTGAGCATTTCGTGCCCGAAACCGCGCTGGTGCCGGACAAGGTCGCGGCCTACAACCCGCCGGCGCAACTGGCCCTCAACGACTGGAGCCTGGGCGGCCAGTGGCATGTGGGCCCGGAGCGGGCCACCGCCAGCGCACCGGCCAGCCGCATCGTCTATCGCTTCCACGCCCGTGATTTGCATTTGGTGCTCGGCCCTGGCGCCGATGGCAAACCGGTGCGTTTCAAGGTGCTGATCGACGGCAAGGCCCCCGGCGATGCCCATGGCATGGACGTGGCACCCGATGGCAGCGGCACCGTGACCGACCAGCGTTTGTATCAACTGGTACGCCAGAGCGGCGGCGTGACCGACCGGACCTTCAGTATCGAGTTTCTTGATCCGGGTGCGTCGGCTTACGCCTTCACTTTCGGCTGATAACTGTTCAACGCTTCAGGAGTTCGCCCCATGAAAACACTCTTTACCTGGCGCCGTACCCTGCTGGGGCTGGCGGCTGCCGGCATCATCAGCCAATGCTCGGCCTTCTCTTTCGGCGGTGCCGAAAAGGCGGTCATCATTCCACCGCCGGCCCTTGATGAAACCACCCAGGCCCGCAGCGAAACCGCGGTGTTCGCCGGCGGCTGCTTCTGGGGCGTCCAAGGGGTGTTCCAGCATGTCAAAGGCGTGAAAAACGCTGTCTCCGGCTACGCGGGCGGGGCGGCCAGTACCGCGCAATACGAGCGCGTCAGCAACGGCAATACCGGCCATGCGGAGTCGGTCGAAGTCACGTTCGATCCAGCCCAGGTCAGTTACGGCACCTTGCTGCAGATCTACTTTTCAGTGGCGCACAACCCGACCGAACTCAACCGCCAGGGCCCGGACAGCGGCACCCAGTACCGCTCGGCGATCTTTACCAAAAACGCTGAGCAGCAGCGGGTCGCACAGGCCTATATCACCCAGCTCGACGCCGCGCATGTCTTCGACAAGCCGATCGTGACCAAACTTGAAACCTTCAACGGTTTCTACCCGGCGGAGGAGGAGCATCAGGATTTCCTGACCGAGCATCCGACCTATCCATACATCGTGATCAACGATTTGCCGAAGGTCGCGCAGTTGAAACAGCTGTACCCGGATCGTTATCAGGAACAGCCGGTGCTGGTGAAGGCGGGGATGTAGTGAATGGGGAATCGACGACCCTGGCACTGAATCGTCGGTCAGCGGATCAGTGCTTGCCCCACAGCTGCATGGCGAATTCGACGAAGCGGCGCAACTTCGGCAAACGGTGGCGATCCTGGGCATAGACCAGGTGCATCGGCCGGCTGGGCGGACTGTAATCGGGCATCAGGGCCAACAGCTTTCCGTCCTTGAGGTCCTGCTCGACCAGGGCGTCGGGCATCATCACGATGCCCATGCCGGTGCGCGCCGCCTGATGCAGACCGGCCGAACTGTTGATCAGCATCGGCCCGCCGACCCCCACGCTGACTTCGCCATCGGGACCGGCCAGGCGCCATTCCTTTTGCACCGATTGCCAGTCATCTCCGGCCGGATAGGCAAAGGACAGGCAGTCGTGATGGCGCAGGTCTTCAGGTGTTTGCGGAGTGCCGCGACGGGCCAGGTAGTCCGGTGACGCGCACATGGTCAGGGTGTAGTCGATCAGCGGGCGGGCGATCAGGTTGGAGGGCTCCAGTGCCCCGAGGCGAAACGCTACATCCAGACCGTTTTCCAGCAGATCCGGGCGTCGGTTGGTCAGCACCACGTCGAGTTTCACCCGCGGGTTTTGCCGGCTGAACTCACTCAATGCCGGGGCCAGGCGCTCGGTCCCGAAGGTCAGGGGCGCGGTGATGCGCAAGGTGCCGCTCGGTTCGTCCAGAGCCTGCTCGGCCAGTCGCTCGGAATCGGCCACCAACCCCAGCACTTCCAGGCAGCGCTGGTAATACGCGGCGCCGAACTCGGTCAGCCGCTGGCGCCGCGTCGTGCGGTTGAGCAGGCGCACACCCAGCCGTTGCTCCAGGGCCTTGAGGTGATTGCCGACCATGGTCGTGGACATTTCACACTGCAAGGCGGCGGCGGTCATGCTGCCGGTCTCCACCACTTTCACGTAGACGGTCATTGCCTGGAACAAATCCATTATCAAGCTCTGCTTTTAAATGATTGAAGTTTTACGGTGTTTATCCAGCTCTGGTGGCTAACCATACTGCAAAAACACCGACCCTTGCTGGAGCTTGATGTCATGACCGCCGCCTGCCTGATGAGCACTTACCAACCCCTGGCCTTGAGTTTCAACAAGGGCCTGGGTACTCGCCTGTGGGATCAGGCCGGTCGCGAATACCTGGATGCGGTCGCCGGTGTGGCGGTGACCAACGTCGGCCACTCCCATCCGAAAATCGTTGCCGCCATTACCGAGCAGGCCGGGTTGTTGCTGCACACCTCGAACCTCTACAGCATCGACTGGCAGCAACGGCTGGCGCAGAAACTGACGCAGCTGGCGGGCATGGACCGGGCGTTTTTCAACAACTCCGGGGCCGAAGCCAACGAAACCGCACTGAAAATCGCCCGGCTGCATGGCTGGCACAAGGGCATCGAGCAGCCGCTGGTAGTGGTCATGGAGAATGCGTTCCATGGCCGCACCCTCGGCACCTTGTCTGCCAGCGATGGCCCGGCGGTGCGCCTGGGTTTCAACAAGCTGCCGGGGGATTTCGTCAAAGTGCCGTTCGGCGACCTCGGCGCGCTGGACAAGGTGCAACAGGCCTTTGGCTCGCGGATCGTGGCGATCCTGATGGAGCCGATCCAGGGCGAAAGCGGCGTGCAACTGGCGCCGCCGGGCTATCTCAAGGCCGTGCGGGAACTGTGCAACCGGCGCTCATGGCTGATGATGCTCGATGAAATCCAGACCGGCATCGGCCGCACCGGCCAGTGGTTCGCGTTCCAGCATGAAGGCATCGTCCCGGACGTCATGACCCTGGCCAAAGGCCTGGGCAACGGCGTGCCCATCGGCGCTTGCCTGGCCCGTGGCAAGGCAGCCGAACTCTTCACGCCGGGCAGCCACGGCAGCACGTTCGGCGGTAATCCGCTGGCCTGCCGGGTCGGATGCACCGTGCTGGATATCGTCGAAGAACAAGGGCTGCTGGAAAACGCCCGGCTTCAGGGGGCGCGCCTGTTCGAAAGATTGCGCACAGAACTGGCGGGCAACCCGAACGTCTCGCAAATACGCGGCCAGGGCCTGATGATCGGCATCGAACTCAAGCAACCGATCCGCGACCTGAGCCTGATCGCCGCCCGGGATCATGGCTTGTTGATCAATGTCACGCGGGGGAAAACCATTCGCCTGCTGCCGCCGCTGACCCTTGATGAGCGGGAGGTGGAGATGATTGTCAGGGGGGTGAGTGGTGTGGTGAAGGTGGCTTGAAATACGCTCCCAGGGCACCGCAATCCTGTGGGAGCGAGCTTGCTCGCGATAGCGATGGGTCAGTCACCATTGATGTCGAATGTGCTGCCGTCATCGCGAGCAAGCTCGCTCCCACAGGTTTTGTGCTTTAACCGATGGGTAATATTCCTGCTTCTGAAGCGAAGTCGGTGATTTCAACCCGATTGGTCAGGCGGATCTTCGAGGCACCAAAGTCATCGAACATCCGCTGATGCGCCGCAAATCCACTTGAGTCGTCACGGGTGCGATAGTTGCTAGCCCACTCCAGCATTGCAATGAATCGTTCGTCATCGTTGGCTTCCCGCCGGCGAATGTTGGCAACGCAATCGACGTCATCGATACACAGCCAGATCAACGCCGTGGCCCGGTGGAGGATTTCACTGACGATCCAGCCGTAACCCCCTTCGATCACCCAGCGCTCCTCATCGGCCGCGATCCGCGCCAGGCCCAGCGCCTGTGAGCGTGGGCGGGCGATGCTGTGCCGGTCCGAAAGCCAGTGAATCGAATCCAGATAGACCCATGGCACTTGCAACTGCCCGGCCATTCGCTCGGCCAGCCAACTTTTGCCCGAGCCGGAGTTGCCGATGATCAAGGTTCGGGTGAGGTCCATGAGCGACTCCGATCAATTGTAGGAGCGAGCTTGCTCGCGATGACGGTGTGACAGTCACCCCTAAAGTGACTGACAGACTGCAATCGTCAGCAAGCTCGCTCCCACAGTTCTTTGTGATCACTCGCCGCTTTCGGGGGCCACCATCCGCGTCTTCGGCGAGCCATTGGCGTTGTGCTGAAAAATGTCCTGCGGCTGACCTTTTTCATTAAAGAACACCTGGCCGATCCCCGCCGAGTTCCATAGCCGCTCACCCGCTTCGGCGTGTTCGGGCACGTGGGGCACGATGCGCATGCGTCGACGTTTGGTCAGCCAGTTCAACGGTGAGCGTGGCGAGTACAGCCAGCGGTTGAGGCGGTCGAACCACTCGAGCAGGCTGGGCGGGAATTCATTCTTGATGCCGCTGCTGGTGATCTGCCAGATGCGCGGTCCGGCCTTGCGGTGGCGGATCAGCACTTCGTAGACGAAGGAATAGTGCACATCCCCCGACAGCACCACGTAGTTACCCGGGGTGCGCGAGTGGCGGAAAATGTTCAGGATCACCTGTGCCGCGCCGCGATGGGCCATCCAGTTTTCCGCGTCCACCAGCAGTGGATAACCGCACCAGCTGAATACCCGCTGCACGGTTTCAATCAGTTTGACGCCGAAGATCGGCGCCGGCGAAACGATGATCGCACTCGGGTGGTCCAGCAGTTCCTGTTGCAGTTCGCTCAGGGCTTCCCAGTCGAGCAAACCGGAAGGCTGCTTGAGGTTCATTTCGCTGCGCCAGCGCCGGGTGCGGGTGTCGATCACCACCATGGCCGGGGTGGTCGGCAGTACGTAATGCCAGTGCTGAAACTTCAGCAGATCACTGATCAAGTCATCCTGAACCGTGCTGTCGAGGTGAAGGTCGCGTGCGCTTTCGCTCAAGGCTCCGGACTTTTCCAGCAGGGTAGTGAACGCATCCGGGTTGTTGCCCCAGCCCTGGCACAACATGTACGCCAGCAGCGCGTTGCCGATGATGCGCCGGGAGAACGGATGGCCGTAGGCCGTTTCCTCCCATTGCGCGGAAAGGTTCCAGTCATCGGTGATGTCGTGGTCGTCGAAAATCATCAGCGTCGGCAGATGCGCCAGTGCCCGCGCGACGTCGCCAAGGCCTGCCTTGAAGGCATCGATGCGCGTCTGCTCAAGGGCGTAGCGCTTGAGCCTTTGCGGCGTCAGCGTCGGTGCCTGGGGCGCGATCAGGGTCCAGGGCACTGGCGACCAGACCAACAAGTACATGGCCATGACTTCGGCGAAGGTCACCAGGTGATTGTCGGCGCTGCTGCTGGTGAAAATCGGCTTGCGCGCGCCACCGAAAAATCGCTCGCGCAGGGTTTCATTGCTTTGCAGTGCCGGCAGCAGATCCGCGCGGTGGTAGTAACTGGCCGGATGCTCGTAGAGCCTGGCGCTGTCGCTGACCACCGCGCCTTCGAGGTGCTCCCCGAACAGGCCCAGACGCTCGATCAAGGCGTGAATCGCCCGCAACATCGGCCCCGCGACATCGTCGGCGTAGACCTGATCGCCAGTCATCATCAGCAGTGCCGGGCGGTCCTTTGCCGCGTGTTCCTGGGCCAGCAACCGGTCGACGCACAGCAAGCCGTCTGTCGCCGGGTGATGAGGTTTGCGGCAAGAACCGTGCAGCAACTGATCGACCCGTGCGCGCAGGACGAAGTTCGGGCAATGGGCATCGCCATACAGCAGGTGCGGTGCCCAATCGGCGATGCCTTTTTCTGTGCCATCGATCAGCAGGTCATAGTCGATCGATTCATCCCGGGGCAGGGCGCAATCGAGTTGCACATCAATCAAGTGCACAAAGGCATGAGCCCCCACCGCAATCACGGTGCATTGCCCGGCATCGAGTCGGATATCGCCGACGCCCTGCAAACGCAAGGTCAGCGCCAGCGCCCGGGAACCCACCAGCCACAGCACCAGCCGCATGGGCTCAAGACGCCGCAACAGCGGGCCGGCCAGGACCGGCGGCAGGGCTGGGTGATCGTTGGACAGTGGCAGTGCTTCGGACATCCGGGGTCAAGGCTCTTGGGGAATCGAGGCGGGCGATGATAGCGCAGGTGACGACGGGACCGGCTAGAACGATCCCGTTTCTGCCTGTCACCAAATGAAAAGCCATTGTCGTCTGATGAGAAGCGTCTCAACAGGCCTCGTCCTACAGTCCAATCAGCGCAATTCGATGCAACACGCCCATATTGCAGATTGGAGAATAAGAAAAATGGCCAAAGCCGTACGCTTCTACGAAACCGGTGGTCCCGAAGTTCTACGTTATGAGGACGTCGAAGTCGGCGAGCCCGGTCCCGGCCAGGTTCGCCTTCGTCATGTGGCGGTTGGCCTGAACTATGCCGACACCTATTTCCGTAACGGTACCTACCCGATTCCGATGCCCAACGGCATGGGCGTCGAGGCCTCTGGCGTAGTCCAGGCCGTTGGTGAAGGGGTCACCAACGTCGAGGTCGGTGATCGCGTCACCTACACCGGTTTCCTCAACACCCTCGGCGCCTACAGCACCGAGCGCCTGATCCCGGCCGCGCCGCTGATCAAGCTGCCGGAAACCATCAGCTTCGAGACCGCTGCCGCGATGACCATGCGTGGCCTGACGTCCTCGTACCTGATGCGCCGCATCTACGACTTCAAACCGGGCGACAGCATCCTGTTGCATGCCGCCGCTGGCGGTGTCGGTCTGATCGTTTCGCAATGGGCCAAGTTGCTGGGCCTGAACGTGATCGGCACGGTTTCGACCGAGCAAAAAGCGGAAATCGCCCGGGCTCACGGTTGCGACCATACGATCAATTACAGCCATGAAGACGTCGCCGCTCGCGTTCGCGAACTGACCGATGGCGTGGGCGTCAACGTGGTGTTCGACAGCGTTGGCAAGAACACCTTCATGGGTTCGCTGGATTCGTTGAAACCCCGTGGCCTGATGGTCTGCGTGGGTACCGCATCCGGCCCGATCCCGGCGTTCGACCCGGTGATGCTGGCGATGAAAGGCTCGCTGTTCCTGACCCGTCCGGCCCTGGCCAACTACATCAGCGACCCTGCGGAAAAAGCCGCCCTGGCGGGTGAGTTGTTCGACCATGTCGGCAGCGGCCGGATCAAGATCGAGATCAACCAGCACTACGCCCTGCAGGACGCCGTGCAGGCCCATCGCGACCTTGAATCGCGCAAGACTACCGGCTCATCGATTTTCGTCGTTTAAGGAGCGGCCAGCCATGAAAGTCGAACAATTGACCTGCAGCATTGGCGCCGAACTGATCGGCGTCAACCTGGCCGACGCGGTGCATGACGATGGTCTGTTTGCCGAGATTCGTGCCCAGTTGCTCAAGCACCGCGTGGTGTTCCTGCGTGATCAGGACATCACCCGCGCCGAGCACGTGGCCTTCGCCCGGCGCTTCGGCGAGCTGGAGGATCATCCGGTGGCCGGCAGTGATCCGGAGCATCCGGGGCTGGTGCAGATCTACAAGAATCCTGACCAGCCGATGGACCGCTATGAAAACGCCTGGCACACCGACGCCACCTGGCGCGAAGCACCGCCGATGGGCTGCGTGCTGCGTTGCGTGGAATGCCCGCCAGTGGGCGGCGACACCATGTGGGCCAACATGGTCCAGGCCTATGCGAACTTGCCGGAAGACGTAAAGGTCAAGATCGCCGACCTGCGTGCCCGCCACAGCATCGAAGCGAGCTTCGGTGCCGCCATGCCGATTGAAAAACGCCTGGCGCTCAAGGCGATGTACCCGGACGCCGAACACCCGGTGGTGCGCACCCATCCGGAAACCGGCGAGAAGGTGCTGTTCGTCAACGCTTTCACCACCCACTTCAGCAACTACCACACCCCTGAGCGGGTGCGCTTCGGCCAGGACGCCAACCCCGGCGCCGGCGAGTTGCTGCGTTACCTGATCAGCCAGGCGTACATCCCTGAGTATCAGGTGCGCTGGCGCTGGAAGCCCAACAGCATCGCCATCTGGGACAACCGCAGTACCCAGCATTACGCCGTCATGGATTACCCGCCGTGCCATCGCAAGATGGAGCGTGCCGGGATTATCGGCGACAAGACGTTCTGATCGAACGCCACCTGCATCCGCACTCGCAGCATTCGCACTCGTAAACACGTCTGCCCGGCACGACCCCGGGTGGGCGAGACAATCATAAGAACTGGCATAAGAACTGGAGTAACCATGCAATTCTTCGACGATTCCCTGCACCCCGAAAACATGGAAAAGGTAGTCATTACCGTGGCCCCGTACGGCCCGGAGTGGATGCCGGAAGACTTCCCGGAAGACATCCCGTTGACCATGGATGAGCAAGTCCAGAAAGCGGTCGAATGCTATGAAGCCGGCGCCACCGTGCTGCACCTGCATGTGCGCGAACTGGACGGCAAGGGCTCCAAGCGTCTGTCGAAGTTCAACGAGCTGATCGCCGGTGTGCGTGAAGCCGTGCCAGACATGATCATCCAGGTCGGTGGCTCGATTTCCTTCGCTCCGGAAAGCGATGGCGAAGCGGCCAAGTGGCTGTCCGACGACACTCGCCACATGCTGGCCGAGCTGACGCCGAAACCGGATCAGGTCACGGTAGCGATCAACACCACGCAAATGAACATCATGGAACTGTTGTATCCGGAGTACCTGAAAGGCACCTCCCTGGACAACCCGTTGATCCACGCCGCCTACAGCGAAATGACCGTACCGGCAGGTCCGGCCTGGGTGGCCGAGCACCTCAAGCGCCTGATGGACAACGGCATCCAGCCACACTTCCAGTTGACCGGCATGCACGCCATGGAAACCCTCGAGCGCCTGGTGCGCAGGGGCATCTACAAGGGCCCGCTGAACCTGACCTGGATCGGCATCGGCGGCGGTTTCGACGGCCCGAACCCGTTCAACTTCTTCAACTTCATCCATCGCGCGCCGGACGGTTGCACCCTGACCTCCGAATCGCTGCTCAAGAACGTCATGCCGTTCAACACCATGTCGATGGCCATGGGCATGCACCCGCGCGTGGGCAATGAAGACACTATCATTGATCACAAGGGCGATCGTTTCGGCTCGGTTGCACAGATCCGGCAAACCGTGCGCATTGCCCATGAACTGGGCCGTGAAATCGCCACCGGCAAAGAAGCCCGCGAGATCTACCGCATCGGCGTGCAGTACGAAACCATCGAAGAAACCCTGTTGGCCAACGGCATGGCCCCCAACCGCAAGGCCGGGCAGAAAGGTGTACCGCAACGCGGATGACCGAGGGTCGGGGCGAGAGGCCGTGACCTCTCGTCCGCCTGACCGTTTCACGCTTGATAACAAAAATAAAACAAAGCTCTTGAGGAGGCTGCATGGCCTTTCACCCAATAGCCGCTGACGATGACGACTCCTGCGGAGTCGGCGTTGCGCGCCAATATGCCTGGATCGTCTTTGCCTTGACGTTCGGCCTGTTGATTTCCGATTACATGTCGCGTCAGGTACTGAACGCGGTATTCCCCCTGCTCAAGACTGAGTGGGCGTTGAGCGACGGACAACTGGGTCTGCTTAGCGGCATCGTTGCCCTGATGGTCGGCCTACTGACATTTCCCCTGTCGTTGATGGCCGACCGCTTCGGTCGGGTCAAGAGCCTGGCGCTGATGGCTTTCCTGTGGAGCGTGGCGACCCTGGGTTGTGCGCTGGCTCAGGACTACCAGCAGATGTTCATTGCGCGGTTCATGGTCGGCGTCGGCGAAGCCGCCTACGGCAGCGTGGGCATCGCGGTGGTGATTTCGGTGTTCCCCAAACACATGCGGGCCACCCTGGCCAGTGCCTTCATGGCTGGCGGCATGTTCGGTTCGGTGTTGGGCATGGCTTTGGGCGGTGCGATTGCCGCCAAGCTGGGCTGGCGCTGGTCGTTCGCCGGCATGTCGCTGTTTGGCCTGGTGCTGGCGATGCTCTATCCGCTCATCGTCAAGGAAGCGCGCATAGCGCCACGACGTGCCGCGCAGATTGCGAACAAGACGGCTGCCGCGGTCAAGCGTCCGCTGCGCACGCTGTGGTCCAGCCGTTCGGTGGTGTCGACCTACATCGCCAGCGGCTTGCAGTTGTTCGTCGGCGGTACGGTGATGGTGTGGATTCCCAGCTACCTCAACCGCTACTACGACATGCCTACCGACAAGGCCGGTGGCATGGCGGCAATCATCGTGTTGTGCAGCGGTGCGGGGATGATCCTGTGCGGCATGCTCAGCGATCGCCTGTGTCGGAACTCGCCGGAGCGCAAGGTCAGCCTGGCCATTGGTTTTTGCCTGGGCAGTTGCCTGCTGCTGTCGGCAGCGTTCGCATTGTCGGCAGGGCCTGTGCAACTGGCGCTGGTCTGTCTGGGCATGGCGATTGCCACCGGCACCACCGGCCCCGCCGGTGCGATGGTTGCCAACCTGACCCATTACTCCGTCCACGGTACGGCGTTCGCCACGCTGACCCTGGCCAATAACCTGCTGGGGCTGGCACCCGGGCCGTTCCTGACTGGCCGTGTGTCCGACCTCATCGGCCTGCATGCCGCTTTCCAATTAGTGCCACTGGTCAGCCTCGCGGCGGCAGCGGTGTTCTTCTATGCCAAGTGTCATTACCAAAAAGATATCGCCCGGCTTGAGGGTCAGAGCGTGCCTGAGCCCGTCAGTGCAGCCGGGATAGAGGTGAAGTTGTGAGTCGTCGTTTACGTATTGATGTGTTTTTCGATTTTATCTGCCCCTGGTGCCTGATCGGCAAACGCCAACTGGAGCATGCGCAGGTGCAGTTTCGCAGTCGCTACCCGGATGTGCAGATCACCACGGTGTGGCATGGCGTGCAGTTGCTGCCCCAGATACCGGTAGAAGGTGAACCTTTCGCCGATTTCTACCGCAGGCGACTGGGCAATGCCGACGCAATGACCATGCGTCAGAATCAGGTGCAGCAGGCTGCCGGCGCGGTTGGACTGGCCATCGACCTCAGCCGTATCGAGACGATGCCCAACACCGCGGACGCCCATCGTTTGTTCGAGCGTGCCAGCGCACTGGGCAATGCCAGTCAGCGTGAAATGTTGCTCGAACGACTGTTCGCCGCTTATTTCCTGAGGCGCGAAAACCTCGGTTGCCGTGAGACTTTGCTTGCCATTGCCCGCTCCTGCGGTGTCGCTCCGGACGGGGTGCTCGATTGCCTGAAGGGCGATGCCACGCCGTTTGAAGGATCCCCCGACGCGACCAGTGGCGTGCCGAGCTTCAAGTTCGACAACCGCATGACGGTGATCGGCGCACAACCTGCTCAGGCGCTGCTCGCGGCCATGACCGAAGCCCTCAGGGAAAGTGATCGCGAGCGGCAGCCAGCATGACCCGGCGCATTCCCGTGCCAGCAGGCAAGCACCCGCAGGCCGGTGGCCGGGCGCTGTTCGAGTTCGAAGACAAAAGCCTGGCGCTGTTCAACGTCGACGGGCAGTTGTTTGCCATTGACGACAGCTGCCCGCACCAGGGCTCTTCCCTATGCGGAGGGCGTCTTGAAGGCCGGGTGATTCAATGCCTCGCCCATGGTTTGCGCTTCGATTTGCACAGCGGCTACCTGCTCAACTCCAGGCAGGTCAAAGTCACCAACTACCCGGTCGAGATCATCGACGGCCAGGCGTTTATCGTCATCGCATCCGAGGAGTCCGCGCCATGAGTGCCATTGCTCTTACCCGTATCCACACTCGCTCGCGCGAACTGGCACCTGGGTTAATCGTCAGTCTGATTGTCGCGGCCGCCGCGTCGTTCTTGTCCGAGCACTACGGTGCGCCGGTCATGCTGTTTGCCTTGCTGTTGGGCATGGCCCTGAATTTTCTCGCCGATGACGGCCCCTGCAAGGCCGGTATCGAGTTCACCGCCCGCACCGTGCTGCGCATCGGCGTGGCGCTGCTGGGCATGCGCATCACCCTGGAGCAAATGGCCGCGCTGGGCTGGAAGCCGATTGCACTGGTGGTGATCCTGGTAGTGGTGACCATCAGCGTGTCTGTGATCGCCGCCAAGGCCCTGGGCTTCCAGCGCCTGTTCGGCATGCTCACCGGCGGCGCGACGGCCATCTGTGGCGCTTCGGCGGCCTTGGCGCTGGCAGCGGCGCTGCCGAACCATCCGCAGAAAGAGCGGGCGACCCTGTTCACCGTCATCGGGGTTTCCGCGCTGTCGACTCTGGCGATGATTGTCTATCCGATGATCGCCAACTGGCTGCAGTTGTCGCCGCAGGTGGCGGGTGTGTTCCTCGGCGCCACGATCCACGACGTGGCCCAGGTGGTCGGCGCCGGCTACAGCATGTCGACCGAGACCGGCGACACGGCCACGGTGGTCAAGCTGATGCGCGTTGCGATGCTGCTGCCGGTGATCGTCACGGCGGCGATGATCACCCGCATGCAAGGCGCCGATCCCACCGGCAAGCGTCCACCGCTGTTGCCGTGGTTCGCCGTCGGTTTTCTGATTCTGGCCTGCATCAACAGCACCGGATGGATAGCGCCTGCGGTGCAAGGATCGGTCAACGAACTGTCGCGCTGGTGCCTGGTGATTTCCATCAGTGCCCTGGGCATGAAGACCCGCTTGCGCGAGCTGGCAGCGGTCGGGATCAAGCCGATTCTGCTGATGGTGGGGGAGACGGTGTTCCTGGTCGTGCTGGTGCTGTTGCTGCTGCGCTGGGGGCTCTGAACATCGGCAAGGATTAAAACCTGTAGGAGCGAGCCTGCTCGCGAAAAACCCAAGAGCACCGCGGGGCATCTGGTTTTACGCGTAATCGTTCACGACCATCGCGAGCAGGCTCGCTCCTACAGGGATTGCAGTTCCAATCTCGCGCTTTCGGCGACTGTACCAGCAGTCGCCGTTTTTTTTTGCCCTGCTGTCAGGACGGTTTCGCCCCAGCCTGCTTCTGCGCACGCCACGTCGCCGGCGGCATGCCGAACTGGCTGATGAACCAGCGGGTAAACGAACTCGCCATCGAGTAGCCGAGCATGTCGGCAATGCGGCTGAGGGAGTAGTTGGGGTTGTCCAGGTAACGCAGCACCAGGTCGCGGCGCACGTCGTTGATCACGTCGTTGAAGGCGCAGCCGTCGTCCTTGAGGCGGCGTTGCAGGGTGCGCACGTTCATGCCCTGGCTCTGGGCCACCTGCTCAATGGTGGCGCGCCCCATGGGCAACAGCAGGTAGATGGCCTTGCGCACCTCGAACAGCATCGAGGCGCCTTCGTGGTTCTGCAGCGAGTCGAGGTAGCCCTGGGCATAGCGGGCCATGGCCGGGTCTGCGTTGGGGTTGGTCATGTCGAGGCTGATGTCAGGGCAGACGATGCCGTTGAACTCGCTGCCGAACTCCAGGTTGCAGCCGAACAGCCGGCGATGCAGGTGCAGGTTGTCCGGTGGCTGGTGCATGAAGTTGACGCTGTAGGGATGCCAGTGTGAGCCCAGCAGGGCCGAGCACAGCCGGAACATTACACCGATGGCCAGCTCCGTGGCCTGGCGGCTGGGCATCGGCGTTTCGGTGACCACCTCTTCGCGAATGATCACCATCTTGCCAGCCTCCTCAATGAAGATGGCCAGCGAGTCATTCATCAGGTGCCGGTAATCCACTACGACCTGCAAGGCATCGCGCAACGTGCGCTGGTGGCTGAGCAGCAGGCTGACCACGCCGAAGTCCGAGAGCTGGCGCGATTCGGCCATGCTCAGGCCGAAGGTCTGGCAGCCGCTGGCGGCGGCCGAGTCTTCCAGCAAACGGACGGCGGCATCGATATGGATGCGGTGTTCAGGGGCTTGCAGTTGGGCCCTGCTCAAGCCGACAGCGGCCAGCACGTCGCGCGGGTTGAAACCCAGGTACTGGGTGACCTCCAGGTAGTTGGTCAAGACAGCGGCGCGAACAAGCTTGGTCATGCGAAAGTCTTCCCTGTGCCGATGGCGGTTGGCGTGAGCGTGGCGACTATATCCAGCGTATCAACAGTTGAACAGTTGTCATGTCGTTGATGGATTTCATGCCATACGGTCACCAATCTTCTACGCTGCATGGAGCCATCAGCGCTCATCCGTTGATTACAGTGACCTTGCGCCAACCTGCGGGGATTTTCGACCAGTGGTCGCACTGTCCTGCTGTCGGACAATTTGTCATCAAAAGAAAAGTGCATGACGTCCAATGTAAAGCGCTTCGGGTGGGCGCTCTTTAATGTCGACACTACAAAAAGCCCCTGGCGAAAACAGCCAGTCGAGTTATCGAGAAAGCGAAGGTGTTGACCGTGGACAAACTGCAAACTGCCGCCACCATTCTGATCGTTCCGGGTCTGCGCGAGCACGTGGCCGAACATTGGCAAACATTGCTTGCCGCCAGGCTGAGCAACGTGCGCAGTGTTGCGCCGCTGGAGACCGACAAACTCGATTGCATGGCCCGTGTGCGGGCGATTCAACACGAACTCGAACAAATCGACGGCCCCGTGATTCTGGTGGCCCACAGCGCCGGCGTGCTGATGGTCGCGCATTGGGCTGCTCACTACAGCCGTCCGATCAAGGGCGCTTTGCTGGCCGCGCCACCGGACCTCGATGCGGTCTGGCCGTCAAACTATCCGTCTTCCGAAACCCTGCGTAGCCAGGGCTGGAATCCTCTGCCACAAGGCCCGCTGCCATTTCGCAGCATCGTGGCCGGCAGCACCAACGATCACCTGGCCAGTCTTCCTGCAGTCACCCGCATGGCAGAAGGCTGGGGTGCCGAATTGCTCAATCTGGGCGATGTCGGCCACCTCAATCCGGCCGCAGGATTTGGCCACTGGCAGCAAGCTGAAGCACTCATCCTGGAGCTGGATCGCTAGTACAAGGAGCTGGACTGGCAGTACGCCAACCGGCATTTGCCCTCATTCCTTAAACGCAAACCCATCAATGTTTGCGCGAGGGCGGCTGCGCTTAAAACAAAGACAAAAAAGCGGAGACAACGCAATGCACAACAATAAGAGTCACGGCTTCACCGCTCCACGCTACACCTTGCTGGCCTCAGCCATTCTCGCGGCAACGGTACCTGCGGCCCATGCGGTCGAGATCGAGACGGGGAATCCGGACTGGAACGTCCGCGTGGATAACACCATCAAGTACAACTATGGCGTGCGCACCGAAAGTGCCGACAAACGCATGTTGGGAACGCCGAACAATAACGACGGCGACTACAACTTCCGCAAGGCCGGGACCAACATCACCAACCGTATCGATCTGTTGACCGAAATGGACGTGGTCTACAAGAACGCCATGGGCTTTCGCGTCAGCGCCGCCAGCTGGTACGACAAGGCCTATGACAACACCGGCTCCAACTCCAACCCGTTCGTCAACGGCAATGGATCGACCTCGGGCCTGATCGCCAATGACCCGCGCCTGGCAGGGGTCACCCGTGACAACGTCGGCAACGGCAGCTCGCACCTGAGCAATTATGCCCAGCGCTACTACAGCGGTCCTTCGGGCGAAATCCTCGATGCCTTCGTGTTCTACAGCACCGAAGTGGGCGAGGAGTCGATGTTCAGCGCCAAGGCCGGTCAACACAACGTGTTCTGGGGCGAGACCATTCTCAACCCGGTGCACTCGGTCAGCTATGGCCAGTCCGGCCTCGACCTGGCCAAGCTTGCCGCGTCGCCGGGTACCGAGGCCAAGGAACTGTTCGTTCCGCGTAACCAGGTGTCGATGTCGTTCACCGTCAATCCCGAGCTGACCGTGGGTGCCCAGTATTTCCTGAATTGGGATGCCGCGCGTCTGCCGGAAGCGGGCACCTATTACGGTGGTTCCGACCTGGTCGGCTTCGGCGCGCAATCATTCCTGTTGGGCAACACCAACGCCGTGGTACCGGGCAGCCCGCTAGGTTGTGGCCTGGCGCCGTGCAACGCCTTGACCAATGTGCGTCGTGGCAAGGACCTGACTCCGCATGACAGCGGTGACTGGGGCGTCATGGCCAAATGGTCGCCGGCCTGGCTGGATGGCACCCTCGGCGTTTACTACCGCGAAACCTCGGAAATCTTGCCACAAGCCTATCTGGACGCCAGAGGCATTACCTCGGCCAACCCGAACGGCACCCGTCCGGCGGGGCAGGTGCCAGCGGTGATCAACACCCTCAATTCGCTGGACACCGCCACCTATCAACTGGCCTATGCCGACAACATCAAGATCCTTGGCTTGAGCTTGTCCAAGGACGTGGGTGGCGTGAGCGTGGGTTCGGACCTGAACGTTCGTCACAACATGCCACTGGCCAGTATCCCGGCGATCGTCAGTACCCGCAGCCCGCTGGGCCTGGGGCAAGGGCTTGGCCTGCTGCCTGCACGTACGGACGCCACCGGTGTGGTCTATGACACCCCGAGCCGTGGCGACAGCATGAGCGCCACAGGCGACACCCTGCACTGGACGCTCAACGGTCTGATGACCCTGCCGAAAACCCCGGTGTTCGATCAGGCGACTGTGCTTGCCGAGCTGTACTACAGCAACCTGCTCAAGCTCGATAGCAAGAACGAAGCGCTCTACAAGGGTAAGGACAGCTATCGCGGCATCGACGCGCCGACCCGTGACAACTGGGGTCTGGCGGTCAACTTCACACCGACCTGGTACCAGGTCTTCCCGGGTGTCGATCTCAACGCGCCGATGTCCGTCAACGTCGGTCTCGATGGTGTGTCGCCGGTCTCCGGTGGCGGTGCCAAGGACACCGGCAACTATGCCGTGGGCGTGGGTGCCATTGTCTACAACAAATACTTTGTCGACCTGAAGTACGTGGACTCCTTTGGCGAAACCGACAAGTGCAACGTCAGCGGTGTGAGCACCGGCTCCAAGGGCGGTGACGGCTCCACCCCGAACGCCTTTAGCGGCAACGAAAACTACGCCTGTTACGCCGGTGGCTACTCGTCCTTCTCCGGAGGTGGTGCCACGACTGAGGACCGTGGCGCCGTGTACCTGACGATGAAAACAACATTCTGATTCACCACTGATTTGCTCAATGCAAGCAGGAGAATAACAAGATGAAATTTGTAAAAACCGTGTTGGCCGCTTCGCTGGCCATGGTCTTCGCCGCTCAGGCACAGGCTGCTGTTTCAACTCAGGAAGCTGCCAAGCTGGGCACCAGCCTGACACAGGTAGGGGCTGAAAAAGCCGGGAACGCTGATGGTTCCATTCCTGCCTACAACGGTGGCCTGACCACCCCGCCGGCCAGCTTCAAGGCCGGCGACAGCATGCGCCCGGACCCGTTTGCCAGTGAAAAACCGGTACTGGTGATCGACGGCAAGAACGTCGATCAGTACAAGGGCATGCTCACGGCGACCACGGTAGAACTGGCCAAGCGTTTCCCGACGTTCCGTGTCGACGTGTTCCCGACGCACCGCACCGTTTCGCTGCCTCAAGCGATTCTGGATAACGGCGTGAAGAACGCCAGCGGCGCCAAGTCCCTGGAAGGTGGCCTGGCCATCGACAACGTGCTGCCGGGCATTCCATTCCCGATTCCGCAGTCGGGCAATGAAGCGATGTGGAACTTCCTGTTGCGCTACCAAGGCGTCAGCATCAGTTCCAAGTACGACTCCTGGAACGTTGACTCCGCGGGCGTTCCAAGCCTGGCGACCACCGGGCAAGCGAACATCTCCTACCCGATCTATGAAAACCTCTCGCAGCCGATCAGCAGCGCCGACGTGTACTACCAGATGAAGCTGGCATACACCGGCCCTGCGCGCCGCGCCGGTGAGGCGATCATGCTCAAGGATGCCGCCAACCCGTTGCAGCAACCACGTCGCGCCTGGCAGTACTTGCCGGGGCAGCGTCGAGTGAAACTGGCTCCGAGCCTGGCTTACGACACGCCAAACCCGGGTACCGCCGGTGCGGGCACCTACGATGACGTGTTCGTCTTCAACGGTGCGCTGGATCGCTACGACTGGAAGCTGGTGGGCAAGCAGGAAATGATCGTGCCCTACAACACCTACAAGCTGACCTACGTGCAGGATCCGAAGTCGCTGACCACCGCCAATCACCTGTCACCTGACTTCGTACGCTGGGAAAAACACCGTGTATGGGTCGTGGAAGGCAACCTCAAGGCCGGTGCTCGTCACATCTACCAGAAGCGCCGCTTCTACCTCGACGAAGACAGCTGGACCGCTTTGGCCTCGGATCAATATGACGCCCGTGGTCAGCTCTATCGCGGTTCCTTCGCCTTCCTGAGCCAGAGCTATGACAAGCAGGTTCCGGACTCCACGCCGTTCATGATCTACGACCTGGTCGGTGGTTCCTACAACATCAACGGCGTAGTCGGCCCTTACGGCGGCATCAAGTACATCGAGCCGCTCTCCAAGGCCCAGTGGTCTTCGGAATCCCTGGCCGGCGCCGGTATTCGCTAAGCCAACCGCAAGCAGACGCTCGCACGATCCATTGTGGGAGCGAGCCTGCTCGCGATGGACCAGAGGGCGACGCGGGCATCCAGACAGCACGCGTCATCGTTAACGTCCATCGCGAGCAGGCTCGCTTCCACATGACCTGCACGGCGCAAGGTTTGAACGTCAGGCACACCGATGTGTGTCCCGGCGCGGTTTTCCGAAGAGGACGCAGCATGTGTTCGTATAAAAACAATATTTTGCAGCTGGCGTTTGGCGTTGTGCTCGGCCTGTCGCAGGGCATCGCCCAGGCGGCCGATTACGTCGATGTACTGGACCTGCCCGCCAGAGTCAGTGCCTTGGCGATCAACAGCCCGTTGTCCAGCATGACCCGCGCCGGCGGGCGTGTGATTGCCGTCGGCCAGCGTGGCCATATTCTGTTTTCCGATGATTCGGGAAACCACTGGCAACAGGCCGCCGTACCGGCCAGTGCCGACCTCACTGCGGTGAATTTTCCGACCACCACCCAAGGCTGGGCGGTGGGTAATGACGGCGTGGTGCTGCACAGCAGCGACGCCGGCGCGACTTGGCAAAAGCAGCTCGACGGTCGTCAGATCGGCGCCTTGCTGGTCAAGCATTACACGGCGCTGGCCAGCGCCGAACCGGGCAATGAGCAATGGCCCCAGTTGGCCATGGAAGGCCAACGACTGGCCGATCAGGGCGCGGACAAACCGCTGCTCGGCGTCTGGTTCGCCAACGACAAAACCGGCTATGTGGTCGGGGTATTCAACCTGATTCTGCGCACTGACGACGGTGGCCTGACCTGGACGCCATTCCAGGACCGTACCGACAACCCCCAGGGTTTCCACCTCAACGCCATCGCCTCTACCGGCGACAGTGTGTACATCGCCGGCGAGCAAGGCCTGCTGCTCAAATGGGACGACAGCGCCCAACGCTTCAATGCGGTACCGACGCCTTATCAAGGCAGCTTCTTCGGCGTGCTCGGCAAGCCTGGCGAAGTGCTGATCTATGGCCTGCGCGGCAACGTGCTGCGCAGCACCGACGGCGGCCAGAGCTGGACCGCACTGGACACCGGCCTGCACGTCAGCATCACCGCGGGCCTGATCGATGCCCGTGGCAATTATCGCTTGTTCACCCAGGGCGGGCAGATGCTGGTCAGCCAAGGGACGGGCGCGCAGTTGCATCTGAAGCAGCAACCGGCACCGACCCCGGTCGCCGGCGCCACCCAGTCCGCCAATGGCGCCTTGGTGCTGGCAGGCAGCCGTGGTGCCCGGACGCTGTCCGCCGATCCAGCCCTCGAACCCTAAGAGCGAGAACCCAGACATGGGCAATATCAAACAAGACGCCATGCCGGTGATCCGCGAACTGCGAGATTTCGACCACCGCTCCGGCAACCTCCTCGAGCGGCTGGTGTTCAACTACCGCCCGCTGTTCATGCTGCTGATGGCGCTCGCCACCGTGGTGCTGGGCTTCATGGCCGTGACTCGCCTGGAGTTGCGCCCAAGCTTCGAAAAAATGATTCCCCAGAGCCAGCCCTACATCCAGAACTTCCTGGAAAACCGCGCTTCGCTGCGCGGTTTGGGCAACTCGGTGCGCGTGGTGGTCGAGAACACCCAGGGCGATATTTTCGACCCCGAATACCTCGACGTGCTCAAGCAGGTCAACGATCAGCTGTTCCTCACCGAAGGCGTCGACCGTGCGTGGATGAAGTCGCTGTGGAGCCCGGCCGTGCGCTGGACCGAAGTCACCGAGGACGGTTTCCAGGGTGGCCCGGTGATGCCCGACACCTATTCGGGGCAGCCTGAACAGATCGAACAGTTGCGCCAGAACATTTCCCGCGCCGGTGTGGTGGGCAGCCTGGTAGCCAGCGATTTCAAATCGAGCATGCTGATCGTACCGCTGATGGACAAAGCCGCCGCCGGCGGTCAACGCATCAACTACCACGCCTTCTCGCAGATGCTCGAAGAGCAGTTGCGCGACAAGATCGAATACGCCGGTGACAGCGCTGCGCGTAAATCCGGGGTCGAAGGCACCGGCCATTACAAGGTGCGGGTGATCGGCTTCGCCAAACTCATGGGCGACCTGATCGACGGCCTGATCCAGGTGATGATGTTCTTCGGCCTGGCCGTCGTCACATCGCTGATCATCATCTACGCCTACACCCGTTGCGTGCGCAGCACCCTGCTGGTGGTCGGCTGCTCGCTGGTCGCGGTGGTCTGGCAACTGGGTATCGTCGCCTGGCTCGGCTACGCCATCGATCCGTACTCGGTGCTGGTGCCGTTCCTGATCTTCGCCATCGGTGTGTCCCACGCGGCGCAGAAGATGAACGGCATCATGCAGGACATCGCCCGCGGCACCCACAAACTGATCGCTGCGCGCTACACCTTCCGCCGTCTGTTCATCGCCGGTGTCACCGCGTTGCTGGCCGATGCCGTGGGCTTCGCCGTGTTGATGCTGATCGATATTCCGGTGATCCAGGACCTGGCGATCACCGCCAGCATCGGCGTCGCGGTGCTGATCTTCACCTCGCTGTTGCTGATGCCGGTGGCGCTGTCCTATGTCGGTGTGGGCGCGAAAGCCGCCGAGCGTGCGCTGAAAATCGACAACCGCGCCGAACACCACAAAGGCTTCGGCAAACTGTGGGACCTGCTCGACCGCTTCACCACGCGCAAGTGGGCCACCGGTGCCGTATTGGTCGCAGTGTTGATGGGCATCGGCGGTTTCATGGTCAGCCTGAACCTGAAGATCGGCGACCTGGAAAGCGGGGCGCCGGAGCTGCGCGCCGACTCGCGCTACAACCGCGACAACGCCTACATCACCAGCCACTACGCGCTGTCCAGCGACCTGTTCGCGGTGATGATCAAGACCGCGCCGGAAGGCTGCCTGAACTACAAGACCCTGGTGCTGGCCGACCGCCTGGCCTGGGAGCTGCAACAGTATCCGGGCGTGCAGGCGACCGCGTCCTTGGTCAACGCGGTACGGCAGATCACTGCCGGTACTTATGAAGGCAACCCCAAGCTCAACAGCATCCAGCGCAACCAGGACGTGCTCAACTACGCCGCCCAGCAAGCCTCGGTCAACTCGCCGGAGCTGTTCAATACCGACTGCTCGCTGATGCCGGTGATCACCTTCCTCAAGGATCACAAGGCTGAAACCCTCGATGCCGTGGTGGCGATTGCCGACAAGTTCGCCAAGGAAAACAGCAGCGAGGATCGCCAGTTCCTGCTCGCCGCCGGTACCGCCGGGATCGAGGCCGCGACCAACATCGTGGTGCGCGAAGCCAACCGCACCATGCTGCTGTACGTGTATGCGGCGGTGACGCTGTTCTGCCTGATCACCTTCCGCAGTTGGCGCGCCACACTGGTGGCCCTGTTGCCGCTGGTGCTGACCTCGATCCTCTGCGAAGCCTTGATGGTGGCCATGGGTATCGGCGTGAAGGTCGCGACCTTGCCGGTGATCGCCCTCGGGGTGGGCATCGGCGTCGACTACGCCTTGTACCTGCTCAGCGTGCAATTGCACTTCCAGCGGCAGGGCTTGCCGCTGTCCCAGGCCTACCGCAACGCCGTGTCCTTCACCGGCAGAGTAGTCGGGCTGGTGGGCATCACACTCGCCGCCGGTGTGGTGTGCTGGGTCTGGTCGCCGATCAAGTTCCAGGCCGACATGGGCATCCTGCTGACCTTCATGTTCCTGTGGAACATGCTCGGCGCGCTGATCCTGATTCCCGCTCTGTCGTACTTCCTGCTGCGCGAACGGGCACCCAAGCCCGGTTCTGTCGCGGCAACCGAAAACACCGAATCCACTGAACGTCCCGGCATGCCCCATGCCGTGACCACTTCCGAGTAAGCCAAGATGTCTGATTACAAAGCTCCCCTGCGCGACATGCGCTTCGTACTCAACGAGGTTTTCCAGGTGTCCCGGCTCTGGGCACAATTGCCCGGCCTGGCCGACGTGATCGATGAAGAGACCGCTGCCGCCATCCTCGAAGAGGCCGGCAAGATCAGCGGCGAAGTAATCGCGCCACTGAACCGCGCCAGCGACGAACAGGGCTGCACCTGGAACGACGGCGCGGTCACCGCACCGGACGGTTTTGCCCAGGCCTATCAAGCCTTCGCCGAGGGCGGTTGGGTGGGTGTCGGCGGTGATCCGCAGTACGGCGGCATGGGCATGCCCAAGGCGATTTCGGCCCAGGTCGAAGAGATGGTCAACTCGGCCAGCCTGTCGTTCGGCCTGTACCCGATGCTGACCGCCGGTGCCTGCCTGTCGATCAAGGCCCACGCCAGCGAAGAACTGAAAGCGGCTTACTTGCCGAACATGTACGCCGGCACCTGGACCGGTTCGATGTGCCTGACCGAAGCCCATTCCGGCACCGACCTGGGCCTGATCCGCACCAAGGCCGAACCCCAGGCCGACGGCAGCTACAAGGTCAGCGGCAGCAAGATTTTCATCACCGGTGGCGAGCACGACCTGACGGAAAACATCATCCATCTGGTACTGGCGCGGCTGCCCGATGCACCGGCCGGCCCGAAAGGCATCTCGCTGTTCCTGGTACCGAAAGTGCTGGTCAACGCCGACGGTTCGCTGGGTGAAAACAACGCGCTGTCCTGCGGCTCCATCGAACACAAGATGGGCATCAAGGCGTCCGCCACCTGCGTGATGAACTTCGACGGCGCCACCGGCTGGATCGTCGACGCACCGAACAAAGGCCTGGCGGCGATGTTCACCATGATGAACTACGAGCGTCTGGGCGTGGGCATCCAGGGCTTGGCCCAAGGCGAGCGCTCGTACCAGAACGCCGTCGAATACGCCCGTGACCGTCTGCAAAGCCGTGCACCAACCGGTGCGCAATTCAAGGACAAGGCCGCCGACCCGATCATCGTGCACCCGGACGTGCGCCGCATGCTGCTGACCATGAAAGCCTTGAACGAAGGCGGCCGTGCGTTCTCCAGCTACGTGGCCCTGCAACTGGATATCGCCAAGTACAGCGAAGACGCACCGACGCGCCAGCGCGCGCAGGATCTGGTATCGCTGCTGACGCCGGTGGCCAAGGCCTTCCTCACCGACATGGGCCTGGAAACCACCATCCATGGCCAGCAGATCTTCGGCGGCCACGGCTACATCCGCGAGTGGGGTCAGGAGCAACTGGTGCGTGATGTGCGCATCACCCAGATCTACGAAGGCACCAACGGCATCCAGTCCCTGGACCTGGCCGGGCGCAAGATCGTCGGCAGCGGCGGGGCGCTCTACCGCTTGTTCGCTTCGGAAATCCGCAACTTCACCGCCAACGTTGGCGCTGACCTTGCCGAGTTCATCCAACCGCTGAACGCCGCCGTCGACACTCTCGACGACCTGACCGCGTGGCTGCTGGACCGGGCACAAAACAACCCGAACGAAATCGGCGCGGCCTCGGTCGAGTACCTGCATGTGTTCGGCTACACCGCTTACGCCTACATGTGGGCGCGCATGGCCAAGGCCGTCATGAGCGGCGATGGCGAGGACGATTTCTACACCAGCAAACTGGCCACCGCGCGTTTCTACTTCGCCCGGTTGCTGCCGCGTATCCACTCGTTGAGCGCATCGGCCAAGGCCGGCAGCGACTGCCTCTACGAGCTGCAAGCCGATCAGTTCTGATCGAAAGGACAAGGAACCTTAAACATGATGGCGACAAAAATAATTCCGCCCGCCGACGGCGCCTATGCCTACCCCTTGCTGATCAAGCAATTACTGCTGTCCGGCGTGCGCTACGAGCCGGGCCGGGAAATCGTCTACGCCGACAAGCTGCGCTACAGCTACCAGACCCTCAACAAGCGTATTCGCCGCCTGGCCAATGCGCTGACGGCGGCCGGGGTCAAGGCTGGTGACACCGTGGCCCTGCTCGATTGGGACAGCCACCGCTACCTGGAATGCTTCTTTGCCGTGCCGATGATCGGCGCGGTGCTGCACACGGTGAACATTCGCCTGTCGCCGGAGCAGGTGCTGTTCACCATGAACCACGCCGAGGATGACCTGGTGCTGGTGCATGATGATTTCCTGCCCCTGGTCGAGCAGATCCACGGTCGGCTGGAAACCGTTAAAGGCTACCTGCAGCTCACCGATGACGAGGCGACCACGACCTCGCTGCCGGTGCTGGGCGAGTACGAGCACCTGCTGTCCCTGGCTTCGGACCAGTACGACTTCCCCGATTTCGACGAGAACTCGGTCGCCACGCTGTTCTACACCACCGGCACTACCGGCGACCCGAAAGGCGTGTACTTCAGCCACCGCCAGTTGGTGCTGCACACCCTGAATGCCGTCGGCACCCTGGGCGTCTATCAGGGCCAGCCGCTGCTGCGCTCCGACGACGTGTACATGCCGATCACGCCGATGTTCCATGTGCATGCGTGGGGCGTACCGTATGTCGCGACCCTGATGGGCATCAAGCAGGTCTACCCCGGCCGCTACGAACCCAACAGCCTGGTCAAGCTGTACCGTGAAGAGAAGGTGACCTTCTCCCACTGCGTGCCGACCATCCTGCAGATGATCCTCAACTGCGAGGAAGGCAAGGCGACCCGTTTCGATGGCTGGAAAATGCTCCTGGGCGGCAGCGCGCTGACCCTCGGCGTGGCCAGCGAAGCCAATGTCAAAGGCATGGTGGTGCACGCAGGCTACGGCATGTCCGAGACCTGCCCGTTGCTGTGCCTGACGTACCTGCGCGATGAAGACCTGCAGCTGTCCGCCGAAGCGCAACTGCCGATCCGCATCAAGACCGGCACCCCGGTGCCATTGGTCGACCTGAAGATCATCGACGCCGACGGCAAAGATGTGCCCCATGACGGCGAGTCCCTGGGCGAGATCGTGGTACGCGCGCCGTGGCTGACCCAGGGCTATCTGAAAGCCCCGGACAAAGGCGCGGAGTTGTGGCACAACGGCTGGTTGCACACCGGCGACATGGCCTCGATCGACAAGCTGGGCGGCGTGGAAATCAAGGACCGCATCAAGGACGTGATCAAGACCGGCGGTGAGTGGATCAGCTCGCTGGAACTGGAAAGCCTGATCAGCGAACACCCGGGCGTGATGTCCGTCGCCGTGGTGGGCATTGCCGACGAACAATGGGGTGAACGCCCGATGGCCATGGTCGTTTGCGAGCCCGGGCAATACCTCGACCGCAAGATTCTGGAGATGCATTTGCAAGCCTTCGTCGATGGCGGCCGCATCAACAAATGGGCGATTCCCAAGCAGTTCAAATTCGTCGCCGAAATCCCCAAGACCAGCGTCGGCAAGATCAACAAGAAGCTGATTCGGGAAACTGAAGCGAACTGACACGAACTGACCCGAACACTGTAGGAGCGAGCTTGCTCGCGATGGACTCAACGGCGCCGCGTTTATCCTGTAAACACGCGTTATCGTTGACGACCATCGCGAGCGAGCTCGCTCCTACAACGAATTCAACAGTGGGCGGTTTCTGGATAGTTTGCGGGGCGTCATCTTTGTCATAGTCCTCGTCAGAGATAACGCCCCGTAAGTCGCAGTTTTCAGCGCCTGTGCCAAGCTGAACGGGGTATTAGCGCCGCGCATTCAACTGCAGGTCAGTCAAACCCCAGGAAGCCCATGCCATGAACCTCGCCCGTGCATCAAACGTTCGCCACGAGTTCTACAAAGCCGTCTGGTTCTATTTAAAAGTGGTCTGGCCGATCTTCTCGATACTGCTTTTGGTGATCATTGCGTTCGGCCTCATCATCGCCCACCTGGAAGGCTGGGGCCCGTTAGACGGTATCTACTTCGCCTTCGTGACCGGCCTGACCATCGGCTATGGAGAGCTGGTGCCCAAACTGGGTGTGTCGCGGGTGCTGGCGATCCTGCTGGGTTTCAACGGCGTGCTGATGACCGCGACATTCGCGGCGATCAGTGTCCGGGCCATTGAAGTGACGGTGACGGCATCACGCAAAGACGCGTAGGAGCGAGCTTGCTCGCGATGGTCGTCAACGATAACGCGCAAATCCAGGATTAGCGCGGTGTTTTTGAGTCCATCGCGAGCAAGCCCGCTCCTACAGTTTTATGCCTCCCAACCCGCCCCAGTCACCGCCGCCTGCACCAGCGGGTGCAAGTCCGCCCCTTGATGTTCCGTCTGCCAGGCCAGCAACTCCTTGCGCATGCTGGGCGCCCAGTACATCTGCATATGATTGCGCACGCTCAGCACCGCCTGTTGCTGGTCGGGCTGGCTGGCAAAGTACTGGGCGATCTGGTTGGCCATCTTGATCAGGTTGTTCGTGCTCATCGGCGTACCTCCGCTTTGGCACCACGGCCCCGGTCCTTGAGCAGACGATGCTGTTCATCGCTGAATTCCTGGAAGCGTTTTTGCCACTCCGAAGGGTGATAAACGCGGCTGACTTCCACGGCGGTGACCTTGTACTCCGGACAGTTGGTGGCCCAGTCCGAGTTGTCGGTGGTGATCACGTTGGCCCCCGATTCCGGGAAGTGGAACGTGGTGTACACCACGCCCGGTGCGACCCGTTCGGTGATCCGCGCACGCAGCACGGTTTGCCCGGCGCGGCTGCCGATACCGACCCAGTCACCTTCGTTGATGCCACGGCTCTCGGCGTCGGTCGGGTGGATTTCCAGGCGGTCTTCGTCATGCCAGGCGACGTTGTCGGTACGCCGGGTTTGAGCACCGACGTTGTACTGGCTGAGGATGCGCCCGGTGGTCAGCAGCAGCGGATAGCGACTGTTGACCTTCTCCTCGGTGGGCACGTAGCCGGTCAGCATGAAGCGCCCCTTGCCGCGCACGAATTCCTCGATGTGCATGGTCGGCGTGCCGTCCGGTGCCTCGGCGTTGCACGGCCATTGCAGGCTGCCGTGGCTATCCAGTGCGGCGTAGCTGACGTTGGTGAACGTCGGCGTCAGGCTGGCGATTTCATCCATGATTTGCGACGGGTGCGTGTAGTTCATCGGGTAACCCAAGGCATTGGCCAGGGCCACCGTGCCTTCCCAGTCGGCCTTGCCGCCCAGCGGGTCCATGACTTTGCGTACCCGCGAGATACGTCGCTCGGCGTTGGTAAAGGTGCCGTCTTTTTCCAGGAACGAACTGCCCGGCAGGAACACGTGGGCGAACTTGGCGGTTTCGTTGAGGAAAATGTCCTGCACCACCACGCACTCCATGGCCGACAAAGCGGCGGTGACGTGCTGGGTATTCGGATCGCTCTGGGCGATGTCTTCGCCCTGGCAATACAGGCCCTTGAAACTGCCGGCCAGTGCCGACTCGAACATATTGGGGATGCGCAGGCCCGGGTCGGGTTGCAGGGTGACATTCCAGGCCTGTTCGAACTGCGCCCGCACCACCTCGTTGGAGATGTGCCGGTAGCCAGGTAGTTCGTGGGGGAAGGAGCCCATGTCGCAGGAGCCCTGAACGTTGTTCTGCCCCCGCAGCGGGTTCACGCCCACGCCTTCGCGACCGATGTTGCCGGTGGCCATGGCCAGGTTGGCGATGCCCATCACCGAGGTACTGCCCTGACTGTGTTCGGTGACGCCCAAACCGTAGTAGATCGCCGCATTGCCACCGGTGGCATACAGGCGCGCAGCGGCACGAATGTCGGCAGCGGGTACACCGCAGGTCGGGCCAAGGGCTTCCGGCGAGTTTTCCGCGTGGCTGACGAATTCACTCCAGATCGCGAAGTCGCTACCCTCGCAACGGGCGTCGATAAAGGCCTGGTTTTGCAGGCCTTCAGTGATGATCACGTGGGCCAAGGCATTGAGCATGGCGACGTTGGTGCCAGGGCGCAGAGCCAAGTGATATTCGGCGCGGGCATGCACCGTATCCACCAGATCAATGCGCCGTGGATCGATGACGATCAGCCGCGCGCCTTCACGCAGGCGGCGCTTGAGTTGCGAGGCGAACACTGGGTGGGCGTCGCTGGGGTTGGCGCCCATCACCAGGATCACATCGGCCTGCATCACCGAGTCGAAACTCTGGGTGCCGGCGGACTCGCCCAGGGTTTGTTTCAGGCCATAGCCGGTCGGCGAGTGGCAGACCCGCGCACAGGTGTCGACGTTGTTGTTGCCGAAGGCGGCGCGCACCAGTTTCTGCACCAGATAGGTTTCTTCGTTGGTGCAGCGGCTGGAGGTGATGCCACCGATGGAGTCGCGGCCATATTTTTGCTGCAGACGTCGGAATTCGCTGGCGGCGTAAGTCACCGCTTCATCCCAGCTGACTTCCTGCCAAGGGTCGCTGATGTTTTTGCGGATCATTGGCTTGGTGATGCGATCCGGGTGGGTGGCGTAGCCCCAGGCAAAACGCCCTTTGACGCAAGAGTGGCCGTGGTTGGCCTGGCCGTTCTTGTCCGGAACCATACGCACCAACTGGTCGCCTTTCATCTCGGCGCGGAACGAGCAACCCACGCCGCAATAGGCACAGGTGGTGATCACGCTGCGTTCCGGCTGGCCCAGCTCGACCACGCTTTTTTCCATCAGTGTCGCGGTAGGGCAGGCCTGCACGCAGGCGCCGCAGGACACGCATTCCGAATCGAGGAAGTTCTCGCCACCGGCCGCAGCCACGCGGGACTCAAAACCACGCCCGGTAATGGTCAGGGCGAAGGTGCCCTGGGTTTCTTCGCAGGCGCGCACGCAACGGTTACAGACGATGCACTTGCTCGGGTCGTAATCGAAGTACGGGTTGGACGTGTCTTTCACGTCCTCCAGATGGTTCTCGCCTTCATATCCGTAGCGCACCTCCCGCAGGCCGACCTGGCCGGCGACGGTTTGCAGTTCGCAGTTGCCATTGGCCGAGCAGGTCAGGCAGTCCAGCGGGTGATCGGAGATGTACAACTCCATGACATTGCGGCGCAGAGTCGCGAGCTTTGGCGTCTGGGTATGCACGGTCATGCCTTCAGTGACCGGCGTGGTGCAGGACGCAGGGTAGCCGCGCATGCCGTCGATCTCCACCAGGCACATGCGGCAGGAGCCGAAGGCTTCCAGGCTGTCAGTGGCACAGAGTTTGGGAATGGTGGTGCCCAGCAGCGCGGCGGCGCGCATCACCGAGGTGCCTTCAGGCACGCTGATGCTGCGGCCGTCGATGTTCAGGGTGACTTGCACCTGGCTGTCGCGGGCTGGCGTACCCAGATCGATATCGGTTTTCGGGTCGAAGAGAGTGATCATTGCTCGGCCTCCGAGGGCTGCAAGCCGAAGTCGGCGGGGAAGTGCTTGAGGGCGCTGGCGACCGGGAAGGAAACCATGCCGCCCAATGCGCACAGCGAACCGTATTGCAGGGTGTCGCACAGGTCCTTGAGGATGATCACCTGCTCATCGCGACCGCTCGCGTCTGGCGCGGCGAGCAGGCGGTCGATCACCTCAACGCCACGGGTCGAACCGATGCGGCACGGCGTGCATTTGCCACAGGATTCCTCGGCGCAGAACTGCATGGCGAAACGCGCCATATGGGCCATGTCCAGGCTGTCGTCAGCCACCACCACACCACCGTGACCGAGCATCGCTCCAATGGCGGTGAAGGCCTCGTAATCCAGCGGTGTATCGAATTGCGAAGGTGGCACCCAAGCGCCGAGGGGGCCGCCAACCTGTGCGGCCTTCAGCGGCCGGCCACTGGCGGTCCCGCCGCCGTAGTCTTCCACCAGCTCCCGCAGGGTCAGGCCAAAGGCCCGTTCCACCAGACCGCCATGACGAATATTGCCCGCCAACTGGAAGGGCATGGTGCCCAGAGAACGGCCCATGCCGTAATCACGATAGAACTGCGCACCCTTGGCCAGAATCAGCGGCACCGAGGCCAAAGTCAGCACGTTGTGCACCAGCGTCGGCAGGCCGAACAGACCCTTCAAGGCAGGAATTGGCGGCTTGGCGCGGACGATCCCGCGCTTGCCTTCGAGGGAGTCCAGCAACGCGGTTTCCTCACCGCAGATGTAAGCGCCGGCACCGACGCGCACTTCCATATCGAAAGCCTGACCGCTGCCGCCGACATTGGCGCCGAGGTAACCGGCATCTCGGGCGATGTTCAACGCCGCACGCAGCGTGGCCACGGCATCCGGGTATTCCGAGCGCACATAAATGTAGCCGTAAGTGGCCCCGACGCAGAGACCGGCAATGGCCATGCCTTCGATCAGCAGGAAGGGGTCGCCTTCCATCAACATGCGGTCGGCGAAGGTGCCGGAATCGCCTTCGTCGGCGTTGCACACAATGTACTTCTGCGCCGCTTCGGTCGCGCGCACCGTGCGCCATTTGATCCCGGCGGGGAAAGCCGCGCCGCCACGGCCACGCAGGCCCGAATCGAACACTTCCGTCGCGGTCTGTTCACCACCCACCGCGATGACTCGGTTCAAACCCTCGAAACCGCCGTGAGCGCGGTAATCGTCCAGCGATAGCGGCCGGGTGATGCCGGCACGGGCAAACAGCAGGCGTTGTTGAGTCTTGAGATAAGGCAGTTCTTCCACCAGGCCCAAGGCCAGTGGGTGGCTGGACGGCTCGCCTTGCAACGCATCGAGCACGGACGGCACATCGGCCGCGGTCAGTGGGCCGAAGCCGAAACGGCCTTGCGGCGTGTCCACTTCCAGCAGCGGTTCCAGCCAGTACAGGCCGCGCGAACTGGTGCGCTGTAGCTCCAGCGTCAGATTGCGTTCCTTGGCCTGAGTGATCAGGGCCACGGATACCTCATCGGCACCCACGGCACGGGCTAGCGAATCACAGGGCAGATAGAGAGTCGGCATCACGCGTCCTCCCGGCAAGCATCGAGCAAGGCATCCAGACGCTCAGCGCTCAGCCGCGCATGCACCCGGCCATCCAGCTCCAGGGCAGGCGAACAGGCGCAGGCACCGAGGCAATACACCGGACGCAAACTGATGCTGCCATCCGCGCTGCTGCCGTGATCGTCCAGTTGCAGACGCTCGCGCAACTGCGCGGCCAACTGCTCGGCACCACGGCTCTTGCACGACTCAGCCCGGCACAGCCGCAGGATATGTTTGGCTGGTGGCGCGGTACGGAAATCATGGTAAAAACTGATCACCCCGCGAACCTCGGCCTGGCTCAGATTGAGGGCATGGGCAATCTCGGGGACGGCGACATCGGGGATGTAACCGATGCGTTCCTGAATATCATGAAGAATGGGCAACAGCGCACCCGCAGAGCCCTTGTGGCGCTCCAGCAGACTGTTGACCACAGGCAGGTGCAACATCTCATCAGGCATTCAGCAATCCTCACGGTCACGGACAAACCAGATGGTCGTCGGTCGTCCGAAAGTGTCGGCTGCGGCACTCACACCACGTCACGGTATCGTGGCATTTTCAGGCCGTTGGCCAGGGCACCCTGAGCGGGCATCTTGTTGTGCCCGGCGCGGTCTTCGCCACGCCTCTACTGGGCATAAAGGGCAGCTTGCCACGCTGCTGTTGATCGACCTGCACCAAAGCGACGTGCTCGGTTCTGCCTACGACTATCCATTAAGTCTAGATGAGTGCCGCAAGGGGCGTTCACACACTGGCCTAATGCCCGAAGGGCTTGTCGAAGGCTGATGTATAGCAAGCATTACAGGTGAGAAGAAGCATCAGAACCAAGGGCATTCTACGGAGCAGATCCGCCGATCCATTCCGCCGTAAACCGAAAGCCATCCCCCGAACCGAACACAAAAAGCCCCGAAAAACCTCAAGGCCAAGCCGAAATACCACCCGCCACACAACCCCCCTGTGGGAGCGAGCTTGCTCGCGATAGCGCCAGCCCAACCACCCTCAATGCTGAAGATTGCACCACAAACCCACTCACACACTGGGGCCAAACAATGCCCGCCAGCCCACCGCAACCCCCTGTGGGAGCGGGCTTGCTCGCGAAAAACGCAAGGCATCCACGTGTCCCGCTGAATACCCCGGCCACCGCAACCAAGCCCGCTCTCACAGCGTCACGCCTGACTTTTGAAACCAAAAACTATCCTGGCGCTTCGCCCACTACCCCTCAGTCGTAGCCACCGTCCGCTTAGACGCCAGCTCAATATCTCGATCCCGAGTAAGCACCTTCACCGCATCATCCACCAACGCCTTACTCATTGAGGTCAGATAATGCGCAGCCCAAGCGTGACGGTCGGTATCTCTGGCATAAGCAGCATCTTCAGTGAGCGTCTTGGCCAGGAACAGAAAATCGGAGGCCATGGACAACGCATCGCCGAGAGGAACGCCGCGAGTGACATGAAACAGCGCTTGATCCGCGCAGTAGATCGCGGGCGTCAGGCCGATGGTTTTGAGTTCAGTTTGTTCGGTCATTGGCCACCTCCGAGGATGGAGAGGCAATGGGGGAGGGCGTTTCGCGATTGGGAATTGCGTAGGGGGAAAAGCCAAATTTCAAACGGATTGATACTGCGCATTATCCAATTCCTTGATACGAGGAGCTGCCACGTTCGTTACCACACGAATGGGTGACAGCTGTGCGCAGGGTGGTAAACCGGGTATCAAGGAAACCGGCACGCCCGAGGGCGTCCCACGCACAGCCGCCATAACTCACGCCGCAGGCATAAAAAAAGCGCCTGATGACGTGATTGGGGCGCTGTTGCGCCTTGAATAACTCGGGTTACCACACCCGGTCGCTGAATTGGCAGCGACGGTTGGGAGGTTAGCGTGCGGGCTTCTTCACTGCAACCTCCAACAGAGTCCGACGCATGCTCCTTTCGCCTGAAGGTGGCAGGTTTAAGCTGCAGAGAAAACATCCCGGGCAGTTAAAAGGTCCTGCTACGCAGGACCTTTTTCAAAGTTCGGTGCCCGGAGGAGGCTATCGGGATCCATATATTACGTGGCTAGCAGCCAGACTATGTCGTCAGGGATATGGGCTGGTGGATGCTGGGTGATTTCTCATTATGGGATACTGTTCTTCACCACTTAAAGGAGTATGTCTTCGATGGCCCGAGCTAAGCCCCCTGCGACGCCTACCGCTTCAAAACCTCAGATGTCTCGACAAGGTATTGAGCGAGGAATTGAACGACTCCAGGATCGAATCTCCGAACTCGAAGCGTTTGAGCTGAGTACTGTGCGCCGCGGTAACACGCCTGAGCTTGAAGGGCTAGAAGTGGCCATTAAGGACACCCTTGCACGATGCTTCGGTGAAAACACTTCTACCTACAACCATTTCCAAGGCGCAGCTGATCTCACTTACTACCCGCGTTTCTGGGGTGATTCAACTACACCAGACTATATCGGGCCCATCGAGAAGCACATCAAGACAGCTGTCGCTCTCCTTGGCCAAGCCCAGCGGACACTTAAAGAGGATCTTGCAGACTATGAGCAAGAGTCTAACGGCGCGCCTACTGTAGGTGCCGTTTCTGAAACGCTCTCGCGCCGCGTGTTTGTAGTACATGGCCATGATGACGGTTCACGCGAGACGGTAGCCCGTTTTCTTGAAAAATTAGGTTTCGAAGCAGTCATTTTGCATGAGCAAGCTAATCAGGGGCGGACCGTCATCGAGAAAGTAGAGGCATTCGGTGATGTAGGTTTCGCTGTGGTGTTACTCACTCCTGATGATGAAGGCTGCGTTCGGGGTGGTACGCCCGAACCACGTGCTCGCCAAAATGTAATCCTGGAGCTTGGGTATTTCATCGGTCGACTCGGGCGAGGAAAAGTCTGCGCGCTTAAGCGAGGGACGTTGGAAATTCCGAGTGATTACGCTGGCGTAGTTTATGAGTCAATGGAGGGCAATTGGCAGCAAGCGCTGGGCCGGGAACTTCAAGAAGCTGGACACGAAATAGATTGGAACAAGGTGATGAGGTAGAACGCATTGCTTTTATTGATGGGTGTGGAAGATGGGACAGATTTATTATTGGATGACCCTACTAATAAATCCGCCCCATTTTTCTACACCGAATTCGCTTCGAGAATGGCGGCGTTATTGGAGTTGATTGCTAAATAAGTAAGAAGTAAGCCCCTTGTCACACTTAACAAGGGGCTGCCAAAAGATTAAGAGGTGACGGCAGTTGGATTTAAGTGTTCGGAAATGGTTGGCTTTAAAAATTCCCTGTCAAAGGGACGGTATTTAAATACAGAACCATATTCTTTGCCCCTTGTGGTCGAGTATTTTTCAATGGCTTCAAATATTAAGCCGCGAGATTTTTCATAGCAGGTCTTGATCCAGGCTTCATTTTCCAGAAGTTTGAATGCGCTTTCCTTTCTCTTTACGAATTCATTTTTGCGTGTCGGTGCGCCGATGTCTAATGTCGATATCTGTAAACTGCTTTCGTTGTTTTTTCCATAAGTAGAGGCGGATAGCAGAAGGCTGCTCATTACATGAAGAAAAAGCAGGCCGCCTTTAGAGACTATGCTTTTGTGTTCTTCGCTATATGTGTTTGTTCTTAAGTCGGAGTTCTTTAGTGACCATGCTTTTTGATATAGAAGGACAGAGAATTTATAAATATCGAAGTCGGCTGAATCGCAAAACAGTGCACCATACTTCGCTTCTGATGAAAAAAGTCCGCCAGTATCGTTGAGTGAGATTACAGCTTCTTTGTTTGCGACAGTATTAATGATTTGAGCCATTTTAAGAAGCCCGATTACTTTGTTTCCCGTATGACCCTGGCGTTTGTAATAATTCTCTCTTCGTTCGTAATATATTCCTGATTTTCCGAGGTGTTTTTCAATATTTCTTTGGATGTTATCATTTGCTTTTAAACTGGCAGTTTTAACAGGGTTTTGCGAGTTGGTTGCGCTAATGATGTCAGTCTGAACTTCTAAGTCATTAGTGTTAACAATCTTTACGAAAACCTTTAAATTTTTCGGAAGCTCGCCGGCTTCTTCATATGCTGCATGAAGGCAGTGAATGGTTTGGCATCCGTTAACTATTTGTGGGTTCGTTACAGAGTATTGATTGCTTCCTAGCGGGGCCACTGCGTCGCCAATTATCGTCAATCCATTATTCATCGCCCAAAATATGTCAGATTTTATTTTGCTTCCGGCTGTTTCTATTATTGACGTGTTTATTGAAGTGTCTTCGCCCAAGAAAAACCTAACGTTACCTTCCGTCAAATGGCTTCTGAATTTGCCTTTTTCATCTAGTAAACATTTTACTAGTTCATTTCCAGTGACGAATCCTGAGTATCCGCTAGTTTTAACGTCGCGTTCTTTAATCTCTAGAGGTTGAGATATGAAGTTTACTTCGATTAGTTCGTCGATGGATTCGGTCAGGTTCAGAAGCTCCTGGGCACCTAGATAGTTAACTTCAAATGGGATGTTTAAAGAGTTATTTATTAGCTGTTGTTCTAGGTGTTTTATTTTTTGAGGAATGTTTAAGTCGGTTGCGACTGTTATATAGAAGACCTCACAGCTAAACTTAGCTCTAGCAAGTCCGCAGGCTCTATATATTTTTCGAATCAGGTCTGCTTTTTCTATAAAGTCTGGATTGGCGCCTATTTTCGTGAGGTTTTTCAGATCGATCTCTAGATCGAAAATTTCTTCAATTCCCTCTTTTGTCTTACGAAATCCGTCACTTGAAAAGCCGGTTTCTTTTTTCGCTTGAAAAAATTTTACTTTTACATGGCTTTCTTTATTTATTGGATGCGTTTCATCTACGATAAGAGATCCGTTACAAAATAAGTAACAATGGTCTATTCCTTCATCTCCACCTTCACCCATTATTCCATCTACTAGATCATCTAGCTCAATCCCATTAAGATGTTTTAGGTTTGCGAATGAAGCTACAGCTATTTCGAATGGGTTTTTGTTAACAGTTTGTAACTCTGGGTTGTCGCTAAAAAGTTTGTTTATCTGGTCGTCCAATAAAATTCTGAGGCTCATAAAATATCCCTTTAGTAGAGTGAAAATAACGAATGATGGCAATTCGATGTCTCGCAATCTTACCTGCAGGATACCCATAAGGGAAAGTGGACGATTTATTGGCTATCCCAGTCGATAGCACCAGCATAGTGCGTACGCGCAACCATCGAAGTTCTCAATTCCACTCAAGAAGACGCCGGGTACAGCCATCTCTACCGATATTGCATCCAGAAACCGTGTTAGAGGATCCGGAGCCAGGGGCATATCCAAGTCAGCTCGAGCCACATTTGCACTTCGGCCCAAGTCGACATTTTTCTCTGCAGAAAGGGTGCGGAAAAGGGGACGGTCCGGAAAAGCGGAAAAGGGGACAAGCGGAAAAGGGGACAGCGGAAAAGGGGACAGATTTATTTTCGAATAAGGCGTAGCGACCCGTGTCGGCCCGGCTATCTGGTGTTCCCGGCTTTTAGGCTGCCTGCCTTCATTGAATATCTTTCAGATAATCCTTAAGCGCAATGAGCGGGGCATCAAGCTCCTCCATCACCAGAGTCCCGGCAAATTCCCCCGCCAACCTCCCCAACTCCCGCCCCAACGGCTTATCCACACCCCCAACAGCCTCCAGCGCCAACCCCACACACTCATCCACCTTCAACTGAATCCCCTCAATATCCCCCCGACGCACCAGCAACTCAAACACATCCCGCTGGTAGTCACCCATCACCAGATCGTCACGCAAAATCGGGCTTGAATCTTCCGATTCGTAAGCCAGTTTGAGGGAGAAGAGGGCGACGGTTTCCAGGTGCAATTCCATGGGGGGAATCCTTGTGAAATGTTCCGGCGGTGCGGGTAGTGTGGAAGAGCAGGGTCAAAAGCATCGCCAGCAAGCCGGCTCCTTCAGAGAGTCTGTGGCTTTTCTACAGACGAAAAAAAAGGCCTTGCTAAGCAAGACCTTTCTTAATTTTGGTGCCCCGAGGGAGACTCGAACTCCCACTCCTTTCGAAAACGGATTTTGAATCCGCCGCGTCTACCAATTCCGCCATCAGGGCTCAATGGCGGCGAAGTATAGAGATGAGATAACCGCTGGTCAATCAGGTACATGGAGAATTTTTGATAATTCCGCTAGACTTCCCGGCCCTGCTAGACGAACCCCATCATGCGCGTTGCTGACTTTACCTTCGAGCTCCCTGATTCGCTGATCGCCCGCCATCCGCTGGCCGAGCGGCGCAATAGTCGCCTGTTGACCCTGGATGGGGTCAGCGGCGCCCTGGCACACCGTCAATTCACTGATTTGCTGGAGCATTTGCGCCCCGGCGATTTGATGGTGTTCAACAATACCCGGGTGATTCCGGCGCGGCTGTTTGGCCAGAAGGCTTCCGGCGGCAAGCTGGAAATCCTGGTGGAGCGGGTGCTCGACAGTCATCGCGTGCTGGCCCATGTGCGGTCCAGCAAGTCGCCCAAGCCTGGGTCGAAGATCCTGATCGATGGCGGTGGCGAGGCCGAGATGCTGGCACGTCACGATGCGTTGTTCGAGCTGGGGTTCGCCGAGGAGGTGTTGCCGCTGCTCGACCGCGTCGGGCACATGCCGTTGCCTCCTTATATAGACCGCCCGGATGAAGGCGCCGACCGCGAGCGTTACCAGACCGTCTACGCCGAGCGTTTGGGCGCGGTGGCGGCGCCGACGGCGGGGCTGCATTTCGATCAGGTGCTGATGGAGGCGATTGCCGCCAAGGGCGTCGAGACTGCGTTCGTGACCCTGCACGTTGGCGCCGGCACTTTCCAGCCGGTGCGGGTGGAGAAGCTCGAAGACCACCACATGCACAGCGAATGGCTGGAAGTCGGCCAGGACGTGGTGGATGCGGTTGCCGCCTGTCGCGCTCGCGGTGGTCGTGTGGTGGCCGTGGGGACCACCAGCGTGCGTTCCCTGGAAAGCGCCGCCCGCGATGGCGTGCTCAAGCCGTTCAGTGGCGACACCGACATTTTCATCTACCCGGGCCGGCCGTTTCATGTGGTCGATGCCCTGGTCACCAACTTCCATTTGCCTGAATCCACGCTGTTGATGCTGGTTTCGGCGTTCGCCGGTTATCCCGAGACCATGGCTGCCTACAAGGCCGCGGTCGACAACGGTTACCGCTTTTTCAGCTACGGTGATGCGATGTTCATCACGCGTAATCCTGCGCCGACTGCCCCTAAAGAATCGGGCCCAGAGGAAACTGTATGAGTCGCACCTGTCGTATGTCTTTCGAGCTGCTGGCCACTGATGGCAAGGCTCGTCGCGGTCGTTTGACCTTCCCGCGCGGTACCGTCGAGACCCCGGCTTTCATGCCGGTGGGCACCTACGGCACGGTCAAGGGCATGCTGCCACGGGATATCGAGGCGACGGGCGCTGAAATCATTCTGGGCAACACTTTCCACCTGTGGCTGCGCCCGGGCACGGAAGTGATCAAGAAGCACGGCGATCTGCACGATTTCATGCAGTGGAAAGGCCCGATTCTGACCGACTCCGGCGGTTTCCAGGTGTTCAGCCTGGGCGCCATGCGCAAGATCAAGGAGGAGGGCGTGACCTTCGCTTCCCCGGTCGACGGCGCCAAGGTGTTCATGGGCCCGGAAGAGTCGATGCAGGTCCAGCGTGACCTGGGCTCCGACATCGTGATGATTTTCGACGAATGCACGCCGTACCCGGCCGACGAAGACGTTGCCCGTATTTCCATGGAATTGTCCCTGCGTTGGGCCAAGCGTTCGAAAGAAGCCCATGGCGACAACACGGCGGCGCTGTTCGGTATCGTTCAGGGCGGCATGCACCAGGACCTGCGCATGCGCTCCCTGGAAGGCCTGGACAAGATCGGCTTCGACGGCCTGGCCATCGGCGGTCTGTCGGTGGGCGAGCCCAAGCACGAGATGATCAAGGTGCTGGATTACCTGCCGGGCATGATGCCGGCTGACAAACCTCGTTACCTTATGGGCGTTGGCAAACCGGAAGACTTGGTTGAGGGTGTGCGCCGCGGTGTGGACATGTTCGATTGCGTGATGCCAACCCGTAATGCCCGCAATGGGCATCTGTTCATTGATACCGGCGTGCTGAAGATCCGTAACGCGTTCCATCGCCATGATGATTCGCCGCTCGATCCGACCTGCGATTGCTATACCTGCCAGAACTTCTCCCGCGCTTATCTGCATCACCTGGACAAGTGCGGCGAAATGCTGGGAAGCATGCTCAATACCATCCATAACTTGCGCCATTATCAAGTGCTTATGGCTGGTTTGCGCGAGGCTATTCAACAGGGTACATTGGCCGCCTTTGTCGATGCCTTCTACGCCAAACGCGGGTTGCCTGTTCCGCCTTTGGACTGAGTTTACTGACCCCAAGATTCAACATTTGCAACTGGAGTGCTAAATGAGCTTTTTTATCTCTAATGCCATGGCAGACGCTGCTGCACCTGCGGCAGCCCCTATGGGCGGCGGTTTCGAGTGGATTTTCCTGGTCGGCTTCCTGGTCATCTTCTACCTGATGATCTGGCGTCCACAGGCCAAGCGCGCCAAAGAGCAGAAAAACCTGCTGAGCAGCCTGCAGAAAGGCGACGAAGTTGTGACCACCGGCGGCATCGCCGGCAAGATCACTAAAGTGGCCGACGATTTCGTCGTTCTGGAAGTTTCCGACACCGTCGAAATGAAGTTCCAGAAAGGCGCCATCGCCGCCACGCTGCCAAAAGGCACGCTCAAAGCGATCTAAGTTTCAACTTCATTTTCAATCGACGGGGCGCGCAAGGCGCCCCGCGTCATAAACGGGCGGCGTGATGCTGAACAAATATCCTCTGTGGAAATACATTCTGATCCTGGCGGTGCTGGCGGTCGGTCTGATTTATTCCGCTCCCAATCTTTATCCTGATGACCCGGCCATTCAGGTCAGCGGTGCAAGCACTGCACTGCAAGTCAATCAGGCTGATCTGGATCGCGTGAGCGCTGCGCTCAAGGAATCCGGGATCAACGTCAAGGCTGCCACGCTGGCAGAGGGCGGCAAGGGCGGTCTGATTCGCCTGACCAAGGCTGAAGACCAGCTGCCGGCCAAGGACGTCGTGCGCAAGGCATTGGGTGATGACTACGTCGTCGCGCTGAACCTGGCACAAACCACCCCGCAATGGCTGCGCAACCTCGCTGCGCACCCGATGAAGCTGGGTCTGGACTTGTCCGGTGGTGTGCACTTCCTGCTGGAAGTGGACATGGACAAAGCCCTCGACGCGCGCCTGAAAGTCTACGAAGGCGACGTCAAGAGCCTGCTGCGTAAAGAGAAGCTGCGCTATCGCAGTCTGCCGCAACTGGGCGGTGCCATTCAGCTGGGCTTCACTGATGAAGCAGCCCGCGAACAGGCCCGTACGCTGATCCGCAAGAACTTCAACGATTTCGACATTGTTCCGGCCGACCTCAATGGTCAACCGGTGCTGCGTCTGGCGATGACCCCGGCCAAGCTGGCGGAAATCCGTGAATACTCCATCAAGCAGAACTTGACCACGGTACGTAACCGCGTCAACGAGCTGGGTGTTGCCGAACCGATCGTCCAGCGTCAGGGCGCCAACCGCATCGTGGTTGAGCTGCCGGGCGTGCAGGACACTGCCGAAGCCAAGCGTATCCTCGGCAAGACGGCCAACCTCGAGTTCCGTCTGGCGGCTGAGCCGGGTGCTTCGAAAGCCACTTCCGAATCCTTCGAGTTCCGTGAGGGCAACCGTCCTCCTGCGCTGATCGAGCGTGGCCTGATCATCACCGGTGACCAGGTAACCGACGCCAAGGCTGGCTTCGACGAGCACGGCAGGCCAGAAGTGAATATCCGTCTGGATGGCCACGGCGGCGAGCTGATGAGCCGTGCGACCCGTTCGAACGTCGGTCGCAGCATGGCGGTGATCTTCATCGAGCAGCGTCCGGTTACCACTTACACCAAGCAGGTGGTCAACGGCGTCGAGAAAGACGTGCCGGTTCAGACCTTCAAGGAAGAGAAGAAGATCATCAGCCTGGCGACCATTCAGTCGCCGCTGGGTGCTCAGTTCCGCATCACTGGCCTGAACGGCCAGGGCGAGTCGTCCGAACTGGCGCTGCTGCTGCGTGCCGGTGGTCTGGCCGCTCCGATGTACTTCGCTGAAGAACGCACCATCGGTCCAAGCCTGGGTGCCGACAACATCACCAAGGGTATCGATGCATCGCTGTGGGGCATGCTGTTCGTCTCGCTGTTCATCATCGCCATCTACCGCTTCTTCGGCATCATCGCCACTGTCGCGCTGACGGTGAACATGGTGATGCTGCTGGCCTTGATGTCTCTGCTGGGTGCAACGCTGACCCTGCCGGGTATCGCCGGTATCGTGTTGACCATGGGTATGGCGGTCGACGCCAACGTGCTGATCTTCTCGCGGATCCGTGAAGAGATCGCCGCCGGCATGACCGTGCAGCGCGCAATCAACGAAGGCTTCGGCCGGGCATTCACCGCGATTCTCGACGCCAACCTGACAACACTGTTGGTCGGCGGCATCCTCTTTGCCATGGGCACCGGCCCGGTCAAGGGCTTCGCAGTGACCATGTCCCTCGGGATCTTTACCTCGATGTTCACGGCCATCATGGTGACCCGCGCGATGGTCAACCTGATCTTCGGCGGTCGTGACTTCAAGAAGTTGTGGATTTAAGGGGCTGCCATGTTACGTACAATCAACTTCATGGGCGTTCGCAACTTTGCGTTCGGCGTCACATTGTTCCTTACGGTGCTGGCCTTGTTCAGCGTCGCCACCAAGGGCATGAACTGGGGCCTGGACTTCACCGGCGGCACGCTCATCGAGCTGACCTACGAGCGTCCGGCCGACGTCACCCAGGTGCGTGAGCAGCTGGTGACCGCGGGTTATCACGAAGCCATCGTGCAGAACTTCGGTGCAACCACCGACCTGCTGGTGCGCATGCCTGGCGAAGACCCGCAACTGGGTCACCAGGTGGCCGAAGCCTTGCAGAAGGTGGGCGGCGAGAACCCGGCGACGGTCAAGCGCGTCGAGTTCGTCGGCCCGCAGGTGGGTGAAGAGCTGCGCGACCAGGGCGGCCTCGGCATGCTGATGGCGCTGGGCGGCATCCTGATCTACCTGGCGTTCCGCTTTCAGTGGAAGTTTGCGGTCGGTGCGATCGTGTCCCTGATCCACGACGTGATCGTGACCATCGGTATCCTGTCGTTCTTCCAGATCACCTTCGACCTGACGGTACTGGCGGCGGTGCTGGCGATCATCGGTTACTCGCTCAACGACACCATCGTGGTATTCGACCGGGTTCGTGAGAACTTCCGGGTACTGCGCAAGGCCAGCCTGATCGAGAACATCAACATCTCGACCACGCAAACCCTGCTGCGGACCATGGCGACTTCGATTTCCACCTTGCTGGCGATCGCGGCCCTGCTGTTCTTCGGTGGCGACAACCTGTTCGGCTTCTCCATCGCCCTGTTCATCGGTGTTCTGGCGGGTACTTACTCGTCGATCTACATCGCGAACGTGGTGCTGATCTGGCTGAACCTGAGCACGGAAGACCTGATTCCTCCGGCCAATACCGAGAAGGAAGTCGACGACCGTCCTTGAAGGAAGCTTCTTTCAGCGATGTAGTCCGAAAAAGGCGCGAGTTGAACTCGCGCCTTTTTTTGTGCTCCAAGGCAGGGAGAAGCGCGGGTTTATCCCGCATGTGATGGTCCAGGAGGTTCATGTGAACAAGTCGATGCTGGTTGGTGCTGTACTGGGTGCTGTCGGTGTGACTGCCGGGGGTGCTGTGGCCACCTACAGCCTGGTTAAAAGCGGCCCGGAGTTCGCACAAGTACTCGCCGTTGAGCCGGTCAAGACACAAATCAAGACTCCACGTGAAGTGTGCAAGGATGTAGCGGTCACCCGGCAGGCGCCGGTGAAAGATCAACATCAGATCGCCGGTACGGTGGTCGGTGCATTGGCAGGTGGTTTGCTGGGTAACCAGATCGGTGGCGGCAGCGGTAAGAAGATCGCCACGGTCGCAGGTGCTGTCGGTGGCGGTTACGCCGGTAACAAGGTGCAGGAAGGCATGCAGGAGCGTGACACCTACACCACCACCCAGACTCGCTGTAACACGGTTAACGACATCAGTGACAAGGTTGTAGGTTACGACGTGCGTTATTCGCTGGACGGCAAGGAAGGCAAGGTGCGCATGGATCGTGATCCGGGGAACCAGATCCCTGTGGATAAAGAGGGCAAGTTGATCTTGTCGGATAATCAGACGGCTCACTGATCTGCTGACGCTGGATTAAAAAAGAAGCACCCTGCGGGGTGCTTTTTTGTGCCCGCGATTTATGCACCACCCCAATCCCTTGTGGGAGCGGGCTTGCTCGCGAAGGCGGTGTGTCAGTCGCCATCTCAATTGACTGACACGGCCTCTTCGCGAGCAAGCCCGCTCCCACATTTGGATTTGCGGTGTTTGAGGGGGGGGGCAAATTCCAGGCATAAAAAAAGCACCCCGAAGGGTGCTTTTTCTGTCGCTGGAAGCTTAGCGCTTCAGCGAGGCTGGCAGGTGCGGCTGGATGGCCGTCAGGACTGCCTTGAAGCATTTGGTGTTGCCGGCAACGACGTGGCCTTTTTCAAGGAAGTCGTGACCGCCGGTGAAGTCGCTCACCAGGCCGCCAGCTTCCTGGATCAGCAGGGCGCCTGCCGCCATGTCCCACTCGGACAGGCCCGATTCCCAGAAGGCGTCGAAACGGCCGGCGGCCACGTAGGCCAGGTCCAGGCTTGCAGAGCCGGCGCGGCGGATGCCGGCAGTCTGGCCAACCAGGGCGCGGAACATGCCCAGGTAGTTGTCGAGGTTGTCCATCTGGTCGTCACGGAACGGGAAGCCGGTACCCAGCAGGGCGCCGTCGAGGCTGGTGCGACCGCTGACGCGCAGGCGACGACCGTTCAGTTGAGCGCCGCGACCACGGCTGGCGGTGAATTCTTCCTGGCGAACCGGGTCCAGAACAACAGCGTGCTCAAGACGACCGCGGTATTTGCAGGCGATGCTGACAGCGAAGTGAGGAATGCCGCGCAGGAAGTTGGTGGTGCCGTCCAGCGGATCGATGATCCACAGGTACTCTTCGCCTTCGATGCCGGTGCCGGCGTGCATGCCGGTCTCTTCACCCAGGATCGAGTGATTCGGGTATGCCTTGCGCAGGGCGTCGATGATTTTCTGTTCGGCGGCGCGATCCACCTCGGATACGTAATCCTTGGCGTCTTTTTCGTCGACCTTGATGGTATCCAGGCGCTCGATGGAGCGGAAGATCAATTCACTGGCGCTGCGGGCGGCGCGCAGCGCGATATTCAGCATGGGCTGCATGGATGTGTCACCTAAGGTTGTTAAAGAAAGCCGGGCATTCTATCAGAAAGTTTCTACAGGAGAAGGACGACGTTCGCTTTCATGGCTTAACGGTAGGTTCAGCTGTAAGATTCGGCTCCCGATTATTGTGTTCGAGAGCGCCTCCCTTGCTGCAAAACATTCGTGTCGTCCTGGTCAATACCAGCCATCCGGGCAATATCGGCGGGGCTGCGCGTGCCATGAAGAACATGGGGCTGTCGCGGCTGGTGCTGGTCGAGCCTCGTGTGTTCCCGCATCACGAGGCCGATGCCCGTGCCTCCGGTGCCGGGGACATCCTTGAAAACGCGCAAGTCGTCGCCACCTTGGAAGATGCCTTGGTCGGTTGCAACCTGGTGCTTGGTACCAGTGCTCGCGACCGGCGCATTCCCTGGCCGCTGCTCGACCCCCGCGAATGCGGAACGAAGGTGGTCGAGGAAGCGGGGCAGGGTGCGGAAATCGCTCTGGTGTTCGGTCGTGAAGATTCCGGCCTGACCAACGAAGAGCTGCAGCGATGTCATTATCACGTGCACATTCCATCAGACCCTGAGTTCAGTTCGCTGAACCTTGGGGCGGCGGTGCAGGTGTTGGGTTATGAAGTGCGCATGTCCTGGCTGGCGGCCCAAGGTCAGCCGAGCAAGGTCGAGAAGGAAGAAGTGGCCTCGGTCAAAAGCGCTGAGCTGGCGACCATGGACGAGCTGGAGCGATTCTATGAGCACCTGGAGCAGACCCTGGTGGCCATCGAATTCCTCGATCCGGAAAAGCCACGGCACTTGATGGCGCGCCTGCGCCGGTTGTACGGACGCAGCTCGGTCAGCCGGGCGGAAATGAATATTTTGCGTGGCATCCTCACGGAAACCCAAAAAGCGGCCCGTGGTGAGCTCCTTAAGCGGAAGGATTAATGATGTTCGAGCGTTTGCGTGAAGATATCCAGAGCGTATTCCACCGAGACCCGGCGGCGCGTAACGCTTTTGAAGTCCTGACTTGCTATCCGGGCATGCATGCCATCTGGATCCACCGTTTGTCGGCGATGCTGTGGCGCGCGGACCTGAAATGGCTGGCGCGGCTGGTGTCGAACTTCGGCCGCTGGCTGACCGGGATCGAGATCCATCCGGGGGCCAAGGTCGGTCGTCGTTTCTTCATTGACCATGGCATGGGCATCGTCATCGGTGAAACCGCCGAGATCGGCGATGACGTCACTATTTATCAGGGTGTGACCCTGGGCGGCACCAGCTGGAACAAGGGCAAGCGTCACCCGACCTTGGGTGATGGCGTCGTGGTCGGGGCGGGCGCGAAGGTGCTCGGCCCGTTCACTGTCGGTGCCGGTGCCAAGGTGGGTTCCAACGCTGTCGTGACCAAGGAAGTGCCGCCGGGTGCCACGGTGGTGGGTATTCCGGGGCGGATCATCGTCAAGTCCGATGTCGAGCAGGACGCCAAGCGCAAGGCCATGGCCGAGAAGATCGGTTTTGATGCCTACGGCCTCAGCGAAGACATGCCTGACCCGGTGGCGCGTGCCATTGGTCAGCTGCTCGATCACCTGCAGGCGGTCGATGGTCGTCTGGAGGGGATGTGCGGGGCGTTGAAGGACCTGGGCAGCAATTACTGTGCGAAAGATCTGCCTGAGCTGCGCGAAGAAGATTTCGCCTGTGTGAAGGACAAGGATCAGAGTCAGGCCAGCTAAACCGAGTCGAACTCATCGCGAGCAAGCTCGCTCCCACAGGTGATCAAGTTGTACAGGCTGACGCGGTCCAGTGTGGGAGCGAGCTTGCTCGCGATGAACGATAACGCGGTACTGCTGGCTGTATATGGCCGGCCTTTGCTATGATGCTGCCGCTCTTTTGCGGGTAAACCTGACTAAAGTACTAGGTCTTATAGTTGACTTAAATACTCGGGAATTGCATACTCGCCTCATTCCGAACTCCGTGGTAATTGTCCATGCGACTGACTACAAAAGGCCGATACGCCGTGACCGCCATGCTTGACCTGGCGTTGCACGCGCAGCACGGGCCGGTGTCCCTGGCCGATATCTCCGAGCGCCAAGGCATCTCCCTGTCCTACCTCGAACAGCTTTTCGCCAAGCTGCGCCGCAGCAATCTGGTGTCCAGCGTGCGCGGTCCGGGTGGTGGCTACCAATTGTCCCGCGACATGCAGGGCATCCAGGTCGCCCAGGTGATCGATGCGGTGAACGAATCGGTCGATGCAACCAAATGCCAGGGCCAGGGTGATTGCCATCAAGGCGACACCTGTCTGACCCACCACTTGTGGTGCGATCTGAGCCTGCAAATTCACGAATTTCTGAGCGGTATCAGCTTGGCTGACCTTGTGACTCGCCGTGAGGTGCAAGAAGTAGCCCAGCGTCAGGACCAGCGCCGTTGCAACAGCAAGGCGCCACGCCTGGACAAGATTGAAGCGTCCGCCGTCGAATGACAGCCAAAGAGCTAGCGGCACGCCAGCCAGCCTGATTTAGGAGATAGTCCATGAAATTGCCGATTTACCTTGATTACTCTGCGACCACCCCGGTTGATCCGCGTGTTGCGCAAAAAATGAGTGAATGCCTGCTGGTCGACGGAAACTTCGGTAACCCGGCGTCCCGTTCCCACGTGTTCGGCTGGAAAGCTGAAGAGTCCGTTGAAAACGCTCGTCGTCAGGTCGCTGACCTGGTCAACGCCGACCCGCGTGAAATCGTCTGGACTTCCGGTGCCACCGAATCCGACAACCTGGCAATCAAGGGTGCGGCACATTTCTATGCCACCAAAGGCAAGCACCTGATCACCACCAAGATTGAGCACAAGGCTGTCCTGGACACCATGCGCCAACTGGAGCGTGAAGGCTTCGAAGTGACCTACATCGAGCCTCGTACCGATGGCCTGGTGACCCCGGAGATGATCGAAGCCGAACTGCGCGACGACACCATCCTGGTTTCGGTCATGCACGTGAACAACGAAATCGGCACCGTCAACGACATCGCGGCGATCGGCGAACTGCTCCGTTCCAAGGGCATCCTGTTCCACGTCGACGCCGCTCAGTCCACCGGCAAGGTCGAGATCGACCTGCAGAAGCTGAAAGTCGACATGATGTCGTTCTCCGCCCACAAGACCTACGGTCCTAAAGGCATCGGCGCCCTGTACGTAAGCCGCAAGCCGCGCGTGCGTATCGAAGCGACCATGCACGGTGGCGGTCACGAGCGCGGCATGCGTTCCGGCACCCTGGCGACCCACCAGATCGTCGGCATGGGTGAAGCTTTCCGCGTAGCCAAGGAAGACATGGCTGCCGAGAACGCGCGCATCAAGGCGTTGAGCGACCGTTTCTACAAGCAGGTCGAGCACCTGGAAGAGCTGTACGTCAACGGCAGCATGACCGCCCGCGTTCCGCACAACCTGAACCTGAGCTTCAACTACGTTGAAGGCGAGTCGCTGATCATGGCGCTCAAGGACCTGGCGGTTTCGTCCGGTTCGGCCTGCACCTCGGCGTCCCTTGAGCCTTCGTACGTACTGCGCGCCCTGGGCCGCAACGACGAACTGGCACACAGCTCGATCCGCTTCACCTTCGGCCGTTTCACCACCGAAGAAGAAATCGATTACGCCGCGCAGAAAGTCTGCGAGGCCGTTACCAAGCTGCGCGCTCTGTCGCCGCTGTGGGACATGTACAAAGACGGCGTCGATATCTCGAAGATCGAGTGGGCGGCACACTAAACAAAGAAGCCGCCGGATACGGGTCCTGTAGCAGCGCGGCGGTACATGCAGCGTAACTACAGGGTCTCAAGAGCGGCCCTGATGAGTGAGGATTGAGAATCATGGCTTACAGCGAAAAGGTCATCGACCACTACGAAAACCCGCGCAACGTCGGCAAGATGGACGCGGAAGATCCTGATGTCGGCACCGGCATGGTCGGCGCTCCGGCGTGCGGCGACGTGATGCGCCTGCAGATCAAGGTCAACGAAGCCGGCATCATCGAAGATGCCAAGTTCAAGACTTACGGCTGCGGTTCGGCTATCGCTTCCAGCTCCCTCGCCACCGAGTGGATGAAGGGCAAGACCCTGGACGAAGCGGAAACCATCAAGAACACCCAGCTGGCTGAAGAACTGGCCCTGCCGCCAGTGAAAATCCACTGCTCGGTACTCGCTGAAGACGCCATCAAGGCGGCTGTTCGCGATTACAAGCAGAAGAAAGGCTTGATCTGATTTTCGAGTTTTGGCGACGAGTAAGGAGTCACCGATGGCTATCAGCATGACAGAAGCGGCTGCTCGACACGTGCGGCGCTCCCTCGACGGGCGCGGCAAAGGTGAAGGGATTCGTCTGGGTGTTCGCACCACGGGCTGTTCCGGCCTTGCCTACGTGCTGGAGTTTGTCGACGAGGTGGTTGCAGAGGACCAGGTGTTCGAGAGTCACGGCGAGAAAGTGATCATCGACCCGAAGAGCCTGGCCTACCTGGACGGCACCGAGCTCGATTTCGTCAAGGAAGGGTTGAACGAAGGCTTCAAGTTCAACAACCCCAACGTACGCGGTGAATGTGGCTGCGGCGAAAGCTTCAACATCTGAGGCTTGTCGTGGGTACTCCTTGTCATTTCGCTTTATTTGAGCTGCAACCGAGTTTCGATCTGGATCTCGATCAGCTGGCTACGCGCTACCGTGAGTTGGCGCGCGGCGTTCATCCGGACCGTTTTGCTGACGCTTCCGAGCGCGAGCAGCGGTTGGCGCTGGAACAATCCGCGAGCCTCAACGAGGCCTACCAGACGCTCAAGAGTCCACCCAAGCGCGCGCGTTACCTGCTCGCCTTGAATGGTGGCGAGCTGCCGCTGGAGGTCACGGTGCATGATCCGGAGTTCCTGCTGCAGCAGATGGAGTTGCGCGAAGAGCTCGAAGACCTGCAGGACAGCGCCGACCTGAATGGCGTTGCCGTCTTCAAGCGCCGCCTCAAGGCTGCCCAGGATGAACTGAACCAAAGCTTCGCAGCTTGCTGGAACGATGCCGCGCACCGTGAACGGGCCGAACGCCTGATGCGGCGCATGCAGTTCCTCGACAAGCTCACCTACGAAGTGCGCCAGTTAGAAGAGCGCCTCGACGATTAACCCAGTGCCGCTCCGGTCGCACGCCTGATATACAGATAAGTCCTGATAACGATGGCCCTACTGCAGATCGCCGAACCCGGCCAAAGTCCTCAACCGCACCAGCGTCGTCTGGCTGTGGGGATCGACTTGGGCACTACCAATTCGCTGGTCGCTGCATTGCGCAGTGGACTTTCCGAGCCTCTGGCTGACGCAGAAGGGCGGGTCATCCTGCCGTCTGCCGTGCGCTACCATGCCGATCGCGTCGAAGTTGGCGAATCCGCCAAGCTGGCCGCCGCCACCGATCCGTTGAACACCGTGCTGTCGGTCAAGCGCTTGATGGGTCGTGGTCTGTCCGACGTCAAGCAGCTGGGTGATCAGTTGCCGTACCGCTTTGTCGGTGGCGAATCGCACATGCCGTTCATCGAGACGATCCAGGGCCCGAAAAGCCCGGTGGAAGTCTCCGCCGACATCCTCAAGGTTCTGCGTCAGCGTGCCGAAGCGACCCTGGGCGGTGAGCTGGTGGGCGCGGTGATCACCGTTCCGGCCTATTTCGACGACGCTCAGCGTCAAGCCACCAAGGACGCGGCCAAGCTGGCCGGTCTGAACGTGTTGCGCTTGCTCAATGAGCCGACCGCGGCAGCCGTGGCTTACGGTCTGGACCAGCACGCCGAAGGTCTGGTCGCGATTTACGACCTGGGCGGCGGCACCTTCGATATTTCGATTCTGCGCCTGACCGGCGGTGTCTTCGAAGTGTTGGCCACCGGCGGCGACAGCGCCCTGGGTGGCGATGACTTCGACCACGCGATTGCCGGCTGGATCATTGAGGGCGCCGGTTTGTCGGCCGACCTTGATCCGGGCGCGCAGCGTCAACTGCTGCAGACTGCCTGTGCCGCCAAAGAAGCGCTGACCAGTGCCTCGTCGGTCGAAGTGGCGCATGGCGCCTGGAAAGCCGAACTGACCCGTGAAGCCTTTGATGCGTTGATCGAGCCGATGGTCGCTCGCAGCCTGAAGGCCTGCCGCCGCGCGGTGCGTGATTCCGGTGTCGAACTGGAAGACGTGCATGCCGTGGTCATGGTCGGTGGTTCGACTCGCGTGCCTCGCGTTCGCGAAGCCGTCGCCGAAGCCTTCGGTCGCCAGCCGCTGACTGAAATCGATCCGGATCAAGTGGTGGCCATCGGTGCTGCGATCCAGGCCGATACCCTGGCCGGCAACAAGCGCGATGGCGATGAACTGCTGCTACTTGACGTGATTCCGTTGTCCCTGGGGCTGGAAACCATGGGCGGCCTGATGGAGAAGGTGATTCCACGCAACACCACCATCCCCGTCGCTCGTGCCCAGGACTTCACCACTTACAAAGACGGCCAGTCGGCCATGGCCATCCACGTATTGCAGGGCGAACGCGAGCTGATCAGCGACTGCCGCTCCCTGGCGCGCTTTGAGCTGCGTGGCATTCCAGCGATGGTGGCCGGCGCAGCGAAGATTCGCGTGACCTTCCAGGTCGATGCCGATGGCTTGCTCAGTGTGTCCGCCCGCGAACTGGGTTCGGGCGTCGAAGCCAGCATCCAGGTCAAGCCGTCCTACGGTCTGACCGACGGCGAAATCGCCAAGATGCTCAAGGATTCGTTCCAGCACGCCAACGATGACAAGGTTGCCCGCGTACTGCGTGAGCAGCAGGTCGATGCCCAGCGCCTGATCGAGGCGGTGCAGGCTGCTCTGGAGGCCGACGGCGACCGACTGCTCGACGCCGACGAGCGCATGGTCATCGACCTGCAGGTGCAGGAACTGACCGAACTGATGAAAGGTACCGATGGTTACGCCATCGAGCAGCAGACCAAGCGTCTGTCGCAAGTGACCGACGCCTTTGCTGCCCGCCGCCTGGACTCGACGGTGAAAGCCGCGCTGGCGGGGCGCAACCTGAATGAGATTGAGGAATAACGATGCCGCAGGTCATTTTTCTGCCACACGAGAAGTTTTGCCCCGAAGGCATGGTTGTTGAAGCTGAGACGGGTATTTCCATCCTCGAACTGGCCCACGAGCACCACATCGAGATGGAAAGTGCCTGTGGCGGCGTTTGTGCCTGCACCACTTGCCACTGCATCATCCGCGAGGGTTTCGACTCGCTGGAAGAGGCTGATGAGCTGGAAGAGGACTACCTTGATAAGGCTTGGGGTCTTGAGCGCGAGTCCCGTCTGGGGTGCCAGGCCAAGGTCGGTACCGAAGACCTGACCGTCGAGATTCCGAAGTATTCGCTCAACCATGCGGCCGAAGCACCGCACTGATTCAAGGATCTGAAATGAGTCTGAAATGGGTTGATGTGCTGGAAATCGCGATCCAGTTGGCTGAAAGCAAGCCTGAGGTGGACCCGCGTTACGTGAACTTCGTCGATCTGCACCAATGGGTGCTGGCATTGCCGGAGTTCAGCGATGATCCGACCCGCGGCGGCGAGAAAGTGCTTGAAGCCATTCAGGCCGCCTGGATCGAAGAGGCAGACTGAGTCTGTCGAGCAGGTTAGGCAATACCCGAGAACCCGCGTATAATTCGCGGGTTTAATTTTTCGTAAATTACCGTTTCTGGAGTTACACCATGGCTGTTCAACGTACTTTCTCCATCATCAAGCCTGACGCCGTTGCTAAAAACGTTATCGGCGAGATCACCACTCGTTTCGAAAAAGCTGGCCTGCGCGTTGTAGCTTCGAAACTGAAGCAACTGTCCAAAGCCGAAGCTGAAGGCTTCTACGCTGAGCACAGCGCTCGTGGTTTCTTCAACGACCTGGTTGCTTTCATGATCTCCGGTCCGGTTGTCGTTCAGGTTCTGGAAGGCGAAAACGCTATCGCTCTGAACCGTGAGCTGATGGGCGCTACCAACCCTAAAGAAGCTGCTGCCGGCACCATCCGCGCTGACTTCGCTGATTCCATCGACGCCAACGCCGTACACGGTTCGGACTCCGAAGCCGCTGCCGCTCGCGAAATCTCGTACTTCTTCGCAGCTACTGAAGTAACCACTCGCTAAGCATTGGCTTAAGAGTGAAGGTGAATCCATGACTACATCGACTGTAAAAACTAACCTGCTGGGTCTGACCCAGCTGGAAATGGAAAAATTCTTCGACTCAATCGGGGAGAAGCGTTTCCGTGCCGGTCAGGTAATGAAATGGATTCACCACTTTGGTGTCGATGATTTCGATGCCATGACGAACGTCAGCAAGGCCTTGCGCGAAAAGCTCAAGGTTGTTGCTGAGGTCCGTGGTCCGGAAGTGGTCAGCGAGGACATCTCCAGCGACGGCACCCGCAAGTGGGTGGTGCGCGTGGCGTCCGGCAGCTGCGTCGAGACCGTTTACATTCCCCAGGGCAAGCGCGGCACCTTGTGCGTTTCGTCCCAGGCAGGCTGTGCCCTGGATTGCAGTTTCTGCTCCACCGGCAAGCAAGGCTTCAACAGCAACCTCACCGCCGCCGAAGTCATCGGGCAGGTGTGGATTGCCAACAAATCCTTTGGCAGCGTCCCGGCAACCGTCGACCGTGCCATCACCAACGTGGTGATGATGGGCATGGGTGAGCCGCTGCTGAACTTCGACAACGTCGTCGCGGCCATGCATTTGATGATGGACGACCTGGGCTACGGCATTTCCAAGCGCCGTGTGACCCTGTCGACCTCAGGCGTGGTGCCGATGATCGATGAGCTCTCCAAGCACATCGACGTCTCCCTGGCGTTGTCCCTGCACGCACCGAATGACGCATTGCGTAACCAATTGGTGCCGATCAACAAGAAGTATCCGCTTAAGATGCTCCTCGAGTCGTGCCAGCGCTACATGTCGAATCTCGGCGAAAAGCGCGTGCTGACCATCGAGTACACCTTGCTCAAAGATATCAACGACAAGGTCGAGCACGCCGTGGAGATGATCGAGCTGCTCAAGAACATCCCGTGCAAGATCAACCTGATCCCGTTCAACCCGTTCCCGCACTCCGGTTACGAGCGCCCGAGCAACAACGCCATTCGTCGTTTCCAGGATCAGCTTCATCATGCCGGTTTCAACGTCACCGTCCGCACCACCCGTGGTGAAGACATCGATGCGGCCTGTGGTCAACTGGTAGGGCAGGTGCTGGATCGCACCCGTCGCAGCGAACGTTATATCGCCGTGCGTGAACTCAACGCCGACAACGATGTAGCGCAAGACGCCGCGAAATAACCAAGAGAGGATCTCTATGTCCCTGCGCTTTGCGCTGCTGTTGCTGTTGGCCAGCCTGTGTGCTGGCTGCGTGCTTTCGGGTGATTACAACCCGATGAAGACCAGCAAGGGCCGTGATGAAGCGCGTGAGGCCTATGTGCAACTCGGTATCGGGTATTTGCAACAAGGCATGACCGAGCGCGCCAAGGTTCCGTTGAAGAAAGCATTGGAGCTGGATGGTTCCGACCCTGATGCCAACGCGGCGCTGGGGCTGGTGTTCCAGGCCGAGATGGAACCGGAACTTGCCGACGAGCATTTTCGCAAGGCGCTGGCTTCCCGTCCCGGCGATGCACGAATCCTCAATAACTACGGCAGTTTCCTGTTCGAGCAGAAGCGTTACAACGAAGCCTACGAGCGCTTTGAACAGGCCGCTGCCGATACCCTGTATCCTGAGCGTTCGCGGGTGTTCGAGAACCTGGGCATGACCGCAGCGATGCTCGGTCAGCGCGATCTGGCCCGGCAGCAACTGGAAAAAGCCCTGCGCCTGAACCGCCAACAACCACGTGCATTGCTGGAAATGGCTGAGTTGTCTTACGAAGACAGGCATTATGTGCCTGCGCGTGACTATTACGACCGTTTTAGCCAGCTCTCGGAGCAAAATGCACGTAGTCTATTGCTCGGCATTCGGCTGGCAAAAGTGTTCGAAGACCGCGACAAGGCCGCAAGTGCAGGCCTGCAACTAAAAAGACTCTATCCCGGTACGCCGGAATATCAGCAATACCTGTCGGAGCAATGATGAAAGCGGCGCATCCCGAAGTTGTAGCAGCGAATCGCGTAAACCCCGGTGAGACTTTGCGCCAGGCCCGCGAAAGCAATGGCTGGTCGCTGGCCGAAGTGGCCCTCAAGCTCAACCTCACCACCACTTCCCTGAGCAATCTGGAAGCCGGCGCCTTCGACAAGCTGCCCGGGCATACTTTTGCCCGTGGTTACATTCGCGCCTATGCCAAGTTGCTCGGCATGGACCAGGCCGTTCTGGTCCAGCAATTCGATCAATCCACCGGTACCGACTCCCAGGGCAGCAATGTTCACAGCCTGGGCCGTATTGAAGAGCCGGTCCGGGTTTCCCACACCATTTTGCGAATCGTCAGCCTGCTGTTGCTGGTCGCGGTGATCGGTGGCGGTTTCGTCTGGTGGCAGGATCAGACCTCGATGCGCACCAAGGACCTGATCGGTCTGGCACCAGAGCACGTAGAAGTCGAAGGCGCCGACGGTACGACACAGATTCACCCGCTGGACGAGCCGGAAGACCAGGCCGTCGTGGAAGGTCAGAGCGAAGGCGTAACCGCCCTCGCGCTGCCACAGGCCGACGCTCCGGCTGAAGCCCCAGAGCAGGCTCAGGCGACTGCGCCAGCCGCCCCGGTAGCGCCGACCACGCCAGCCGCACCCGCGCACACCACCGCGCCCGTTGTCGCAGCGCCGGTGACCCCGGCAGCTCCGGCTCCGGCAGCTCCTGCCGTCCCGGCCCCGGTGGCGACTGCACCGGTAGCCCCTGTGGCTCCGGCTCCAGCGGCAGCCGCGCCGCTGGCCGGTCAAGGCCAGGTTCAGGTGCAGTTCACTTCCGATTGCTGGACACAAGTGACCGACGGTAGCGGCAAGGTGCTGTTCAGCGGTCTCAAACGCAAAGGCGACAGCCTGGCAATAAATGGCAAACCACCGTTTGCCGTGCGTCTGGGCTTTGCCCGTGGCGCTCAGGTCAGCTACAACGGCCAGCCGGTTGATGTCGCTCCGTTCACCAGTGGCGAGACTGCTCGCCTGAAGTTGGGTCAATAAGTCATGCACGGCGAATCTCCAATCAAACGTCGCGAATCCCGCAAAATCTGGGTCGGTAACGTGCCTGTTGGCGGCGATGCGCCTATCGCTGTGCAGAGCATGACCAACAGCGACACCAACGATGTTGCGGCCACCGTCGCGCAGATCAATCGCCTGGAAGCAGCCGGCGTCGATATCGTGCGGGTCTCCGTACCGGACATGGACGCCGCCGAAGCCTTCGGCAAGATCAAGCAGCTGGTCAAAGTACCCTTGGTTGCCGACATTCACTTCGACTACCGGATCGCTTTGCGCGTAGCCGAACTGGGTGTCGATTGCCTGCGGATCAACCCGGGCAACATCGGTCGCGAAGACCGTGTGCGTGCGGTGGTGGATGCCGCCCGTGACCGCGGGATCCCGATCCGTATCGGTGTGAACGCCGGTTCCCTGGAAAAAGACCTGCAAAAGAAATACGGCGAGCCGACCCCGGCAGCGCTGGTCGAGTCTGCCTTGCGCCACGTCGAGCACCTTGAGCGCCTGAACTTCCAGGACTTCAAGGTCAGCGTGAAAGCCTCCGATGTGTTCATGGCCGTCGAAGCCTACCGCTTGCTGGCCAAGGAAATCGTCCAGCCGCTGCACCTGGGCATCACCGAAGCCGGTGGATTGCGTTCCGGCACGGTGAAATCTGCCGTGGGCCTCGGTATGCTGCTCGCCGAAGGGATTGGCGATACTATTCGCATCTCGTTGGCGGCCGACCCGGTCGAGGAAGTGAAAGTCGGCTACGACATTCTCAAATCCCTGCACCTGCGTTCCCGTGGCATCAACTTCATCGCCTGCCCGAGCTGCTCGCGGCAGAACTTCGATGTGGTCAAGACCATGAACGAGCTGGAAGGGCGCCTCGAGGATCTGCTGGTGCCACTGGATGTCGCGGTTATCGGTTGCGTGGTCAATGGCCCGGGCGAAGCCAAGGAAGCCCATATCGGCTTGACCGGCGGCACGCCGAACCTGATTTACATCGACGGCAAGCCGTCGCAGAAGCTGACGAATGACAATCTGGTGGATGAGCTTGAACGCTTGATCCGCCAGAAAGCGGCCGAAAAGGTCGAAGCTGAAGCTGCCGTTATTGCGCGCGGCTAAGCCTGGCTAAAAAGAGCCGAACGAATTAAGGAATTTAAGTGAGCAAGTCTCTGCAAGCCATTCGTGGCATGAACGACATCCTGCCCGAACAGACTCCCCTGTGGCGTCATTTTGAAGGCACCGTTTCGCGCCTGCTGGATAACTACGGTTACAAGCAGATCCGCATGCCGATCGTCGAGTTCACCGAACTGTTCAAGCGTTCCATCGGTGAAGTGACCGACATCGTCGAAAAAGAGATGTACACCTTCGACGACCGCAATGGCGACTCCCTGACCCTGCGCCCTGAAGGCACGGCGGCCTGTGTGCGCGCGGTGCTGGAGCACGGCATCACCGGCGGCGGCCAGGTTCAGAAACTCTGGTACATCGGTCCGATGTTCCGCCACGAGCGTCCGCAAAAAGGCCGTTATCGCCAGTTCCACCAGATCGGTGTCGAAGTGTTCAACCTCGACGGTCCGGACATCGACGCCGAGTTGATCGTGCTGACCTGGCGCCTGTGGGGCGAACTGGGCATCCGCGATGCGGTCAAGCTCGAGCTCAACAGCCTGGGCACCAGCGAGTCTCGCGGTCGTTATCGCGAGGCACTGGTCGAGTTCCTGTCCCGGCATCTGGACAAGTTGGACGAAGACAGCCAGCGCCGCCTGAAGACCAACCCGTTGCGGGTCCTGGACACCAAGAACGCCGAGACGCAGGCGATTCTGGTCGATGCGCCGAAAATGGCCGACTACCTCGACGAAGAATCCCGCGTGCATTTCGAGGGCCTCAAGGCTCGTCTGGACGCCGCCGGCATTCCTTATGTGATCAACCCGAAGCTGGTTCGCGGGCTGGACTACTACAGCAAGACCGTTTTCGAATGGGTCACCGACAAACTTGGCGCCCAGGGCACCGTGTGTGCCGGTGGTCGCTACGACGGTCTGGTGGAGCAGATGGGCGGCAAGCCGACCGCCGGCGTTGGCTTTGCCATGGGCATCGAACGCCTGGTGCTGTTGCTCGAAACCCTGGAGCAGATCCCGCAAGAGATCTCCCGTCAGGTCGACGTCTACCTCTGCGCCTTCGGTGAAGCCGCCGAACTGGCCGGTCTGACCCTCGCAGAGCGCGTTCGTGACCAGTTGCCCAACCTGCGCCTGCAAGTGAATGCCGGCGCCGGCAGTTTCAAAAGCCAGTTCAAGAAGGCCGACAAGAGCGGCGCGCTGTACGCGCTGATCCTCGGTGACGACGAAATGGCCCAGCAAGTGGTAGGTTTCAAACCCCTGCGTGGCCAGGGCGAACAACAAAGCATTGCCTGGGATGCGCTTGCAGCACACCTGGCCACCTGCGTCGTGCAGGGTTGAAGCTGTCTAAACAGCCGAATTAGCGATTAAGGAGTATTGGGGTGTCGAGTACCGAAGACGAACATTTGATGGAATTGAAGGAATGGTGGTCACGCAACGGTAAGCCCCTGGTCACTGGCGGCCTGTTGGCGCTGGTCATCGTGTTCGGCTGGCAGGCGTTCCAGAAGTATCAGAGCAATCAGTCGCAAGGCGCCTCGATTCTCTATCAGCAATTGCTCGAAACCACGCTGACGCCTGACGGCAAGCCTGATGCGGCCCGTGTTTCGGACCTGGCCGGCAAGCTCAACAGCGAGTTCGGCGGCAGCGCCTATGCGCAGTACGGCAGCCTGTTCGTGGCCAAGGTAGCGGTCGACAGCGGCAAGCTGGACGACGCGGTCACCGAGCTCAAGGCCATTGTCGCCAAACCGGCCAACCCGGCGCTGGGCGAAATCGCCCGTCAGCGTCTGGCCCAGGTACTCGGCGCGCAAAACAAGGCCGACGAAGCACTGAAGCTGCTCGAAGGCGATGCCGACAAGGCATTCCTGGCCACTCGCGAAGAGCTCAAGGGTGACCTGCTGGTGCAGCTGGGTCGTACCGACGAGGCGAGCGCGGCGTATCAAAAAGCCAAGGCGGCACTGTCGGATGAAGCGGCGGTCGGTGGCCTGCAAATCAAGCTGGACGACCTGGCCAAAGGGGATGCGTGACGTGATTCGTTGGAAACATGCAGCATTGCTGGCCCTGGCCATTTTGGCCGCGGGTTGCAGCAGCAACAGCAAAAAAGAACTGCCTCCGGCCGAACTGGTCGACTTCAAGGAAGAAGTGGTTCTGCACAAGCAGTGGAGTCGTTCGATCGGTGACGGTCAGGGCGAAACCTACAACATGCTGGTTCCGGCCATCGATGGCGATACCATCTATGCCGCCGACGTCACTGGCGTGTTGATGGCGATGGACCGCAACACCGGCGACGTCAAATGGAAGAAAGAACTCGAGTTGCCTGTTTCCGGCGCCGTTGGCGTAGGTTACGGTCTGGTCACCATTGGTACGATCAAGGGTGAAATCGTTGCCCTGGACGCGATCAACGGTGAAGAAAAGTGGCGCGCTCGCGTGTCCAGCGAAGTACTGGCGCCGCCAGCCAACAACGGTGACGTCGTGGTGGTTCAGACCCAGGACGATCGTCTGATCGGCCTGGATGCCTCCACCGGTGACCGTCGCTGGATCTATGACAGCACGCCTGCGGTACTGACCCTGCGTGGCACCAGTGCGCCGATCGTGACCAACCGCCTCGCGGTGGCTGGCCTGTCGACCGGTAAAGTGGTTGCCGTGGACATCTCCAACGGCGTACCGGTGTGGGAACAGCGCGTAGCGATCCCGCAAGGTCGTTCGGAGCTGGAGCGCGTGGTCGACATCGACGGTGGCTTGCTGCTGTCGGGCGAGACGCTGTATGTCGCCAGCTATCAGGGGCGCGTTGCTGCTCTGGACCTGCAAAGCGGCCGTCAGCTCTGGCAGCGTGATGCTTCCAGCTATGCCGGTGTCGCCCAGGGTTTCGGTACCGTTTATGTGACCCTGTCTTCGGGCACCGTTGAAGGCGTCGACGAGCGTTCCACCACAGCCTTGTGGAGCAACGACTCGCTGGCCCGCCGTCAACTGTCGGCTCCGGAAGTGTTCTCGAGCTACGTTGCAGTCGGTGACCTGGAAGGTTACCTGCACCTGCTGAGTCAGGTGGACGGTCGTTTCGTCGGCCGCGAGCGCATCGACAGCGACGGTCTGCGTGCCCGTCCGCTGGTGGTGGGTGACACGATTTATGTATATGGCAACAGCGGCAAACTGGAAGCCCTGACCATTAAGTAAAGGTTTGACTATGCTTGGGGTTAACCCCCCAGGCTGCTTCACCGTTTGTAAGAGTGTAGGAGCGAGCTTGCTCGCGATGGACGTCAACGATTACGTTGGCAATCTGGATAAACGCGGTGTCTTTGCGTTTTTCGCGAGCAAGCTCGCTCCTGCAAAAAAACACACGGTGATTGCCCCGAGCACCAGCCGCTGCCTCGCAGCGGCTTTTGTATTTTCTGAAATAACGAAGTGGAGAGCCGCATGGTTCCCGTAATCGCCCTGGTGGGCCGACCGAACGTCGGCAAGTCCACCTTGTTCAACCGCCTGACCAGGACTCGTGACGCCATCGTCGGCGACTTGTCCGGTCTGACCCGTGATCGCCAGTACGGTGAGGCCAAGTGGCAAGGGCGTTCCTACATTCTGATCGACACCGGCGGTATCTCCGGTGACGAGCACGGTATGGACGAAAAAATGGCCGAGCAGTCGCTGCTGGCCATTGAAGAAGCGGATGTCGTTCTGTTCCTGGTAGATGCCAAGGCCGGCTTCACCGCCGCCGACCAGATGATCGCCGAGCATTTGCGCAAACGTAACAAGCGTTCCCACGTGGTGGCCAACAAGGTCGACAACATCGACCCGGAAATGGCCCGCGCCGAATTCGCCCCGTTGGGCATGGGCCACGCGATCCCGATCGCCGGTGCCCACGGCCGTGGTATCACCCAGTTGCTGGAAATCGCACTGAGTGACTTCCCGAAAGACGAAGACGAGCTGGAAGAAGGCGAGGAAGAAGATGTAGCCGAAGGCGAGGAAGCCAAGCGCATTCCTGGTCCAAGCGAAAAAGACGGGATCAAGATCGCCATCATCGGCCGTCCGAACGTCGGCAAGTCGACCCTGGTCAACCGCATGCTCGGGGAAGACCGGGTAATCGTCTATGACCAACCCGGCACCACCCGCGACAGTATCTACATCCCGTTCGAGCGTAACGACGAGAAGTACACGCTGATCGACACCGCCGGTGTGCGCAAGCGCGGCAAGATCCACGAAGAAGTCGAAAAGTTCTCCGTGGTCAAAACCCTGCAAGCGATCAAAGACGCCAACGTGGTGATCTTCGTGATGGACGCACGCGAAGGCGTGGTGGATCACGACCTCAACCTGCTGGGCTTTGCCCTTGAGGCCGGTCGTGCATTGGTCATCGCGATCAACAAGTGGGACGGCATGACGCCGAGCGAGCGCGACTTCGTCAAGATCGAGTTGCAGCGTCGTCTGTTTTTCGTCGAGTTTGCCGATATTCACTTTATCTCGGCACTGCACGGCACCGGCGTGGGCAACCTCTACGCGTCGGTACAGAACTCGTTCAAGTCCGCGGTTACCCGTTGGCCGACCAGCCGCCTGACCCAGATCCTGGAAGACGCGGTCAGCGAACACCAGCCGCCGATGGTCAACAGCCGCCGGATCAAGCTGCGTTATGCTCACCTTGGTGGCGCGAACCCGCCGATCATCGTGATCCACGGCAACCAGATCGAGAAGGTGCCGAAGTCCTACGTGCGTTACCTGGAAAACACCTACCGCCGTGTGCTGAAGCTGGTCGGTACGCCGATCCGCATCGAGTTCAAGGGTGGCGAGAACCCGTACGAAGGCAACAAGAACACGCTCACCGACCGTCAGGTCAACAAGAAGCGTCGCTTGATGTCGCACCACAAGAAGGCCGACAAGAAGCGTCGCGACAAGCGCTGATCGAGGTTTTTCCCGTGGGATGGAAAGGGCGCCAATGGCGCCCTTTTTCATGCCAGCCGTTTGGGCTATCCTCGGACTCCCCCGCGCCGCCGTAGAGCCGGGTGTAGAGCAGGGAACCACCGATGATCACCAGCAAGCTGCCGAATGTCGGCATCACTATCTTCACTCAGATGTCTCAGCTCGCGGCTCAGACCGGCGCGCTCAATCTGTCCCAGGGCTTTCCCGATTTCGCGGCCCCGCTGGCCCTGTGCGATGCGGTCGGCCGGCATATCGCCAGCGGCCATAACCAGTATTCGCCAATGACCGGGCTGCCGGTGTTGCGTCAGCAGATCGCGGCGAAGATCGCCCGCAGTTATGGCGTGCAGGTGGATGTGGATACTGAAGTGACGGTTACCCCCGGCGCGACCGAGGCGATTTTCTGTGCCATTCAGGCGATTATCCACAGCGGTGACGAAGTCATTGTGTTTGACCCGGCATACGACAGCTACGAACCTTCGGTGGAGCTGGCAGGCGGCCGTTGCGTGCATGTGCAACTGGGTCTGAACGATTTCAGTATCGACTTCGAGAAGCTTGCTCAGGCACTGAGCCCGCGCACGCGGATGATCATTCTCAACACCCCGCACAACCCTAGCGGTGCGTTGATCAGCCGTGACGAACTCGACCAGTTGGCGACGTTAATCCGTGATCGCGATATCTATGTGATCAGCGACGAAGTCTACGAGCACCTGGTGTATGACGGCGTGCCTCACGTCAGCGTGCTGGCCCATGAAGAGCTGTATCAGCGTGCATTCGTGGTCAGTTCGTTCGGCAAGACCTACCACGTCACCGGCTGGAAAACCGGTTATGTGATCGCACCGCCGGCCCTGACGGCGGAATTGCGCAAGGTGCACCAGTACGTCAATTTCTGTGGTGTGACGCCGCTGCAATATGCCTTGGCCGATTTTATGGCCGAGCATCCCGAGCACGTCGAAGAGCTGCCTGCTTTCTATCAGGCCAAGCGTGATCTGTTCTGCGATCTGCTGGCACCGTCGCGTTTCAGTTTCACCCGGGTGACCGGCACCTATTTCCAGTTGGTCGATTACTCGCAGATCCGCCCGGACCTCAATGACGTCGAGATGGCCCTGTGGATGACTCGCGAGCACGGCGTGGCCAGTATCCCGATCTCGGTGTTCTACCAGACGCCACCGGCCGGCCAACGCCTGGTGCGGCTGTGCTTCGCCAAGCGTGAGGAGACCCTGCGTGAAGCGGCGGAAAAACTATGCGTGATCTGAGTGCATTGCCGAAACTGACCGTTGCGCTGATCCAGACGTCCCTGGCCTGGCACGACCGCCAGGCCAACCTTGAGCATTTCGAACCGTTGCTGGAGCAGGCTCGCGGCGCCGACCTGATCATTCTGCCGGAGATGTTCACCACCGGTTTCTCCATGGAGTCGGAAGCCCTCGCCGAAGCGGAAAACGGGCCTACCAGCAAATGGCTGCGGGCTCAGGCTTTGAGGCTTGATGCGGTGATCACCGGTAGCGTGATCGTCCAGGCCGCCGACGGCAGTCATCGCAATCGCCTGTTGTGGGCACGCCCGGATGGCGAGGTGTGGCATTACGACAAGCGTCACCTGTTCCGCATGGCCGGTGAGCATAACCACTACACCCCCGGCGAGCGCCAGGTGCAGTTCGAGCTCAAGGGCTGGCGAGTACGGCCGTTGATTTGCTACGACCTGCGCTTCCCGGTGTGGAGCCGTGACGCCCAGGACACCGACCTGCTGCTGTACACCGCCAACTGGCCTGGTGCGCGGCGCCAGCACTGGAACCGTTTGCTGCCGGCGCGGGCGATCGAGAACCTGTGCTATGTGGCGGCGGTGAACCGTATTGGCACGGATGGCAAAGGTTTTGCGTATACCGGTGACAGCCAGGTCCTGGATTTCCAGGGCGAGACGCTGCTCAGTGCCGGAGAGGCTGACGGGGTGTTCAAGGTGGTGCTGGATGCGGCGGAACTGGCGGCGTATCGCACGCGGTTTCCGGCGAATCTGGATGCCGATACCTTCGAGTTCACCTGAGATCGTCGCCGCCTGACCTGGCCTCTTCGCGAGCAGGCTCGCTCCCACAGTTTCCGTGTTCACACCGATCCAATGTGGGAGCGAGCCTGCTCGCGATAGGGCCCCCAACGACACCACAAAAATCTGCAGGCAAACAAAAAGGCCCCGAGGTTCACACCCCGGGGCCTTTTGCTTTTCGGCTGACAGCTTACGCCGCTTTCGCTTCCGGCTGGCTCAGCGAACGGTTCAGTGCGCTGAACAGGGCCTTGAAGCTGGCGGTGGTGATGTTTTCGTCGATGCCGACGCCATGCACCGCGCGTTCGCCGTTCACTCGCAGTTCAATGTAGGCCGCAGCCTTGGCATTGGTGCCAGCGCCGATGGCGTGCTCGTTGTAATCCATGATTTCCACCGGTACCGGCAAGCCGGCCACCAGCGCCTCCAGGGCGCCGTTGCCCTTGCCGCGCCAGTGCAGGTTAGTCTCGCCCTGGCCTTGGCTGGCCACTTCCACTTCGACGGCGCTGTGACCGTTTTCTTCCTGCAGGCGATGGCTGACCAGCGCGTACGGGGTGTTGGCCTGCAAGTACTCGCTGTGCAGCAATGCGTGGATCTGCTGGGCGGTCATTTCCAGGCCCAGGCGGTCGGTTTCACGCTGCACGACCTGGCTGAACTCGATCTGCATGCGACGCGGCAGGCTGATGCCGTATTCCTGTTCCAGCAGGTAGGCGATACCGCCCTTGCCCGACTGGCTGTTGACGCGGATGACCGCCTCGTAGCTGCGGCCGATGTCGGCCGGGTCGATCGGCAGGTACGGTACTTCCCACAGTGCGTCCGGTTTCTGCTGGGCAAAGCCCTTGCGGATCGCATCCTGGTGCGAGCCGGAGAACGCGGTATGCACCAGGTCGCCGACGTACGGGTGACGCGGGTGCACCTGGATCTGGTTGCACTCTTCGACGACTTTGCGCACGCCGTCGATGTCGGAGAAGTCCAGCTCAGGGTTCACGCCCTGGGTGTAGAGGTTCAACGCCACGGTCACGAGGTCGACGTTACCGGTACGCTCGCCGTTGCCGAACAGGCAGCCTTCGACACGGTCGGCGCCAGCCATCAGGCCCAGTTCGGTGGCGGCAACGCCGGTGCCACGGTCGTTGTGGGTGTGCAGGCTGATGATCACGCTGTCACGACGGTTGATGTGACGGCCAAACCATTCGATCTGGTCGGCATAGATGTTCGGCGTCGCGCATTCCACCGTGGCCGGCAGGTTGAGGATCATCTTGTGCTCGGGCGTCGGGTTCCAGACTTCGATCACCGCGTCGCAGACTTCCTTGGCGAACTCCATTTCGGTGGCGCTGAAGGTTTCCGGCGAGTATTCGAAGGTCCACTCGGTGTCCGGCTGCATGGCCGCGTATTTGACGAACAGCTTGGCGGCGTTCACGGCGATGGCCTTGACCCCGTCCTTGTCCTGGTTGAAGACAATGCGGCGGAAGGAAGGGGAGGTCGCGTTGTACAGGTGAACGATGGCTTTCTTCGCGCCGCGCAGGGATTCGAAGGTGCGCTCGATCAGGTCTTCACGGCCCTGGGTCAGCACCTGGATGGTGGTGTCGTCCGGGATGTGGTTGCCTTCGATCAGGGTGCGGACGAAGTCGAAGTCGGTTTGCGAGGCGGCCGGGAACGACGCTTCGATTTCCTTCACGCCGACCTGCACCAGGGTTTTCCAGAAACGCAGCTTCTTGACGGCGTCCATCGGTTCGATCAGCGACTGGTTGCCGTCGCGCAGGTCGGAGCTGCACCAGATCGGCGCGGCGGTGATGGTTTTCGACGGCCAGGTGCGGTCCGGAATGTCGATGGTCGGGAACGCGCGGTATTTCGAAGACGGGTCTTTGAGCATGCTCATCAGGAAATCCTTATTGTGTTGGCCGAAAAAAGGCGGCCTGCCGGTGGATCAAAAGTTCTTGGACTAACGCTTGGGACGAGGCACCACGATTCAGCCCGGCAGTCGTGCACTGACAAGGCACAGGCTGCGGTGCTGGCGGAGCTGAATGAGGGTGTGAGAGGTTTTCATGCCTTCAACCCTAACCTTGGGGGGGAAAGATGGCAAGCAGTCGAAAAAAATTGAGAGGAATACTCGTGAGCGGGTATTTATCGAGATTTTATTGCTGCGATTGGCAGTGATTGTTTTGTTGTTTGCGCGAGGTTTGAGTGGTGCGCAATTGATGATGTGACACTGCCGGACTGCTTTCGGTGTCTGTGATATTGCCATCGCGAGCAAGCCCGCTCCCACAGGTACAGCGCAATCCCTGTGGGAGCGGGCTTGCCCGCGAAGAGGCTATCGGCCTCGGCTAGGATTCAGGGCTGAAACGCACCAATGAAGATAGCCGGATCGACCCGCGCATCGTTCAGGCTGATGTTCCAGTGCATGTGCGGTCCGGTCGCGCGGCCGGTCGCGCCGACTTTGCCGACCACGTCACCACGGGCCAGTGGCTGCCCCACCTTCACGTCGATTTTCGACATGTGGCAGAACATGCTGATAAAGCCCTGGCCATGGTCGACGAACACTGTGTTGCCATTGAAGAAGTAGTTGCCGATCAGGATCACCTTGCCGGCGGCCGGGGTCTTGATTGGCGTACCGCCGGGTACGGCGAAGTCCAGGCCTGAGTGGGGGTTGCGTTCTTCACCGTTGAAAAAGCGCCGCACGCCGAACTTGCTCGACAGCGGCCCGCTCACCGGTTTGTCCAGCAGCAGGTTGCTCGGGGTGTTGGGGCTGAACGTGCGGTAGGCAGTAATCTGCTCAGCCAGTTCACGCTCGATGCGCTTGAGATTTTCCGGGTCCGGATTGACCTGTTGGGTGTTCTTCAGGGTGATGCGCTGTTCCGGGTATTTCTTGTTGCCAACCGTAAAATTCAGATTTCGGCCGCCGCTGCTGACCGATTGAACCCCCGGCTTGACCGTCAGCGGCAGGCCGACAATGGCCAGCCAGTTGTTCTGTTCCTTCACTACCAGCACCGGTTTGCCTTGATAAGTGGCTTTTGGCGCCTGGGCGGACGTGCCAAGGTCCACCACCGCAACGCCTCCCGGCACCGGTTTGTTCAACTGGCGAGTAATGTAGCTGTCGGCATGGGCGTTGAAGGTCAGGAGCAGCAACAGCAACGGAGCAAAGAAACGCGGCATGGATCAATCCAGTAAAGAAAGGGTGACGGGCGTCAGGTGATTGTCTTCGACCCGCACTTGCAGTTCGCCTTCGCCCAGTTTGGCCTTCAGGCGCTGGCCGGTATGGGTTTGCGCGGCGTTGCGGATCGCGTTGCCGCGCTCGTCCAGCAAGATGCTGTAGCCACGGCCGAGGGTCGCCAACGGGCTGACCACATGCAGTGTTTGCATCTGGCTGTGCAACTGCAGGCGACGGTTTTTCAGCCCTTCGCGGATCGCGCGCGGCAGGCGTTCGGCCAGGCTGTCGAGGCGCTGGCGAAGCATTGCCAGTTGCCGGCCCGGATGTTGTGCAGCCAGACGGGTTTCCAGGCGGATCAAGCGTTCGCGGCGGGTGTTGAGGCTGCGCTCGAACGCGCGGCGCATGCGCATGTCCAGGTCATCCAGGCGTTGCGCTTGCTGGCGCAGGCGCTCGCCGGGATGGCGCAGACGTCGGGAAACGCCTTCCAGGCGCAGGCGGTCGCGCATCAAGCGGTCACGCATGCGCATCACCAGCCGTCGGTGCAGGCTTTCGACCCGACGCATCAGGTCGCTGGAGTCCGGTGCCAGCAATTCGGCGGCAGCGGAAGGGGTGGGCGCGCGCACGTCGGCCACGAAGTCGCTGATCGACACGTCGGTTTCATGGCCGACCGCGCTGACAATCGGCGTCACGCAAGCGTCTACGGCGCGGGCCACGGCTTCTTCGTTGAAGCACCAGAGATCTTCCAGCGAGCCACCGCCCCGGGCCAGGATCAGCGCGTCGAAACCGCGGGCATCGGCCAGTTTCAAGGCGCGGACAATCTGCGCTGTGGCTTCGCGGCCCTGTACGGCGGTAGGGATCAGGGTCAATTGCACCTGCGGTGCACGACGGCGGAACACGCTGATGATGTCGCGGATCACCGCCCCAGTGGGCGAACTGATGATGCCGATGCGTTGTGGATGCGCCGGCAACGGCACCTTGCGCTCGGCACTGAACAGGCCTTCGGCGCTGAGCTTTTCCTTGAGTGCATCGAACGCCAGACGCAAGGCTCCGTCGCCGGCCGGCTCCACGGTGTCGAGGATCAGCTGATAATCACCGCGTCCCTCGAACAGCGAGACCTTGCCACGGACCTTGACCGCCAGGCCGTCTTTCAAGGCCTGGCGAACCCGTGCCGCGTTCTGCCGGAACAATGCGCAACGCACCTGGGCGCCGCTGTCCTTGAGGGTGAAATACACGTGGCCGGAAGCCGGGCGGGCGAGGTTGGAGATTTCGCCTTCGACCCAGATGTTGCTGAACACGTCTTCAAGCAACACCCGCGCGCGGCCGTTGAGCTGGCTGACGGTCAGGACTTCGCGGTCCAGGCCGAGTCTTGCAAAGGGATCTTTAATCATGGGGCGCAGTTTAAAGGCATTTGCCTGGCAATCTCCACGACTGCTCACAAATCCATTGAGGGCATTTATGTGGGAGCGAGCTTGCTCGCGATGGGGCCCGCAAATTCAGCATTGATTTGCCAGACAGAGCGCCATCGCGAGCAAGCTCGCTCCCACAGAGGTAAAGTCGCCTCATGTGATCAAGGAAGATGTTCGGATGAATGTGTTTGAAATGTTGAACCAATGGCCCTTTGGCCCGCTGGACTGGTTGGTAATCGGTGCGGGCATCGCCCTGGCCTACATCGTGTTCGGTATCGCCGGTTTCGGCACCGCGCTGGTGGCGGGACCGATTCTGATTCTGTTCATGCCGCTGTCGAAGATCGTGCCTTTACTGGTGTTGCTGGATTTTGTCGCGGCATTCGGCAATCTGTTGCCTTCGCGGCGCGATGTGGCGAGGCCGGAGCTGTTGCGGTTGCTGCCGTGCATGGCGGTGGGCTGCACACTTGGCGTGATATTCCTGCTGAACCTGAAATCCGACCTGTTGCTGCTGCTGATGGGGCTGTTTATCAGCGCCTATGCAATTTACAGCCTGTGGATAAAGGTCCGTCCGGCGCAGTTGTCTGCCGCGTGGGCGCTGCCGATGGGGACGGTGGGTGGAATGTTTGGCGCGTTGTTTGGCAGCGGCGGCTTTCTCTATGCGATCTATTTGAACAGCCGGTTGCCCAAGGAGGCGGCCCGGGCCACCCAGAGTGCGCTGATCAGTTGCAGTACGGTGGTGCGTTTGAGCCTGTTTGCAATCGCCGGTGTGTATGCCGATTTGCCGTTGCTGGTGCTTGCGGTTTGTCTGTTGCCGGCGATGGTGCTGGGGCTGTGGGTTGGCCGGAGGTTGACCATGCGCTTGTCCCGCGAGGCGTTTGTGCGCCTGGTGACGTGGCTGGTGCTGGCCAGCGGGATCGCGTTGATCGGACGCTACTTGAGCACCTGAACGCTGCTTCTTCTGTAGGAGCGAGCTTGCTCGCGAAAGACTGGAGGACGACGCGTTTATCCAGACAACGCGCGTAATCATTAACGTCCTTCGCGAGCAAGCTCGCTCCTACAGTAGAGCCATATGCGTTGTGGTCAGTCGTTGTACTGGCTCAACAAACGCTCCAGTCGTGCACTGAGGCGGCGTTTGATTTCGGTCTCGATGTGCGGGGCGAAATCGTCGATCACGTCTTGCATGATCAATTGCGCGGCAGCGCGCAATTCGCTGTCCAGGTGCAGCAAGTCATCCGGGTTCTTGCTGGGGGCGGGCGCCGACGTCGCCGCGGTGACGGGTTCAACGATCGGGGCAGGCGTTGTCGGTACGACGGGTGGCGAAGGCTCGCCCACGGCGTCGAACAACATGGGAATCTGTTCCTGATCACCTTCCTCGACCGTGTCGGTCAGCAGAGGCGGTTGCAGGTTGTCATCGCCGAGCAATTGGCGGATCGACTCAAGGTCGTCCAGCAGGTGCGCGGACTGTTGCAGCGGTTTTGGAGTGTCCATTGGAAGGCTCAGAGTCGCTGTAAACGGTGATCTTGCAGAGGATAGCCCTGTTCGCGGTAGAAACGGAAACTCTCCCGCGCGGCCGCTCTGATCGTCGGATCCTCCACCACCACTTCCGCCACCCGGGCGAACCTGTTGGCGAAGGCCGGGACTTTCAGGTCGAGATTGACCAGCAAATCCTGATGTTGACCGCAGTCATCGCCCAACCCCAGGACAATCAAACCCTCAGGCTCGGTGTCGGCGGGGCCGTGGGGCACGAAGCTTTCGCCCTTGAACGCCCACAGCCGCGCATCGAGATCGTCACGCTGGGCCGCGTCGCTGCAATGCAGGTAGATGCGGTGGCCCATGCGCCAGGCTTTCTCGGTGAGCTTGCAGGCAAAGTCCAGGCGTGCCGAAGGATCGGCGCTGGGCAGGATATAGAAGTCGACTTTGGTCATTGCAGTTCCAGAGCGGCAAGCGGCGTCACCGAAAAGTGACGCCGCCGCCCATCAACGGTTTCAGGCTTTGGCGCGGTCCAGCAGGTATTGGGTCAGCAGGGGAACCGGACGGCCAGTGGCGCCCTTGTCCTTGCCGCCGCTGGTCCAGGCCGTGCCGGCGATGTCCAGGTGCGCCCAGTTCAGGTTCTTGGTGAAGCGCGACAGGAAGCAGGCCGCAGTGATGGTGCCGGCTTTCGGGCCGCCAATGTTGGCGATGTCGGCGAACGGGCTGTCCAGCTGTTCCTGGTACTCATCGAACAGCGGCAGTTGCCAGGCGCGGTCGTCGGCAGCTTTGCCGGCGCTCAGCAGTTGGCCGATCAGTTCGTCATTGTTGCCCAGCAGGCCCGAGGTGTGGGAACCCAGGGCAACCACGCAGGCGCCGGTCAGGGTCGCGATGTCGATGACCGCTTGCGGCTTGAAGCGCTCGGAGTAGGTCAGGGCGTCACACAGCACCAGACGGCCTTCGGCGTCGGTGTTGAGGATTTCCACGGTCTGGCCGCTCATGGTGGTGACGATGTCCCCCGGGCGCGAAGCGTTGCCGCTCGGCATGTTTTCGGCGCAGGCCAGGATGCACACCAGGTTGATCGGCAGCTTCAGCTCGAGCACGGCACGCAGGGTGCCGAACACGCTGGCGGCGCCGCCCATGTCGTACTTCATTTCATCCATGCCGGCGCCCGGCTTGAGGCTGATGCCGCCGGTGTCGAAGGTGATGCCTTTGCCGACCAGCGCGTACGGCTTCTCGGATTTCTTGCCACCGTTGTATTGCATGACGATCAGGCGCGGAGGCTGGGCGCTGCCCTGGCCGACGGCGTAGAACGAGCCCATGCCCAGGGCCTTGATCTTCTTCTCGTCGAGGACTTCGACTTTCAGGTCCTTGAATTCTTTGCCCAGGTCTTTGGCCTGCTCACCGAGGAAGGTCGGGTGACAGATGTTCGGCGGCAGGTTACCCAGGTTACGGGTGAAGGCCATGCCGTTGGCGATGGCGGTGGCGTGGGTCACGGCGCGTTGCACTTCAGCCTGGGCGGCCTTGATGGTCAGCAGGGTGATTTTCTTCAGCGCGCGAGGTTCGGCTTTCTGGCTCTTGAACTGGTCGAAGCTGTACTCGCCGTCCACCAGGGTTTCGGCCAGCAGGCGGGTCTTGCCATAACTGTCGCGGCCTTTGACGACCACTTCATCCAGGGCCAGCACTGCATCGCTGCCGCCCAGGCTTTTGAGGGTATTGAGAATACCGGCGATGATCTTGCGAAACGGGCGGTCACCCAGTTCGTCGTCCTTGCCAACGCCCACCAGCAGCACACGCTCGGCCTTGAGGTTCGGCAGGCTGTGCAGCAGCAGGCCCTGGCCGACCTTGCCGGCCAGGTCGCCGCGCTTGAGCACAGTGCTGATTGCGCCGCCGCTCAGTTCGTCGAGTTGTCTGGCAACACCGCCGAGCTTGCGGCCTTCGCCAACGGAGACCACGAGAGTGGCGGTCTTCAACGTTTCGGGGTTGACGCTTTTTACAACCAGTTCCATGTCCGGGTCCCTGAATTGATGGTTATCACGCATGCGCCCGACACCTTATGTGCGTCGATTGCTTATAAACAGAAAGGCGCCAGGATCGACCGGCGACAAAGGCCGCAGTTTGAACCTCGCCAGCTGCGCCTGACAACCCTCGGCCGCACGAATGTAGGAGCGAGCCTGCTCGCGAAGAACCCAAGAGTGACGCAGGGTGTCAGGCTCCCCGCGTTATCGTTGACGACCATCGCGAGCAGGCTCGCTCCTACAAGGGGGGGATGCATTGCGCAGTGACAGGCGCACCCAATCACAGGATAATGCGCCATCTTTTTTCGGCGGCTCTGCCTTGCGGGCTGTCCGATACGTTTGCTTGTTTGGCCGCCTTAGCCTGACAACCCTGGAGTGTCTGGTTTGATCGTCTTCCGCTATCTATCCCGCGAAGTCCTGTTGACCTTGAGCGCCGTCAGTGCCGTGCTGCTGGTCATCATCATGAGCGGTCGCTTCATCAAATACCTCGCCCAGGCGGCTTCGGGCCTGCTGGATCCGGGGTCGTTGTTCCTGATCATGGGCTATCGCCTGCCGGGCTTCCTCCAGCTGATCCTGCCGCTGGGGCTGTTTCTCGGGATCCTGTTGTCCTACGGGCGCCTGTACCTCGAAAGCGAAATGACCGTGCTCTCGGCCACGGGCATGAGCCAACAGCGGCTGTTTTGCATGACGCTGTTCCCGGCCACCCTGGTTGCGCTCGTCGTGGCGTGGCTGAGCCTGAGCCTGGCGCCACAGGGGGCCAATCAGTTTCAGTTGCTGCTGAACAAGCAGGATGCCCTGACCGAATTCGATACCCTGGAGCCAGGGCGTTTCCAGGCTTTGCGTGACGGCACCCGGGTCACCTACACCGAGAGCATGTCCGATGACCGCGTCAATCTGGGTGGTGTGTTCATCTCGCAAAAGAACATCAGTTCCAATAACAAGGATCGCGGGATTTCTGTGCTGGTGGCGGAAAGGGGCCGCCAGGAAATTCGTCCGGACGGCAACCGCTACCTGATCCTTGATAACGGCTATCGCTATGACGGTAGTCCGGGGCAGGCCGACTACCGGGCGATCAAGTATGACGAGTACGGTGTGTTGCTGCCAAAACCGGAAGTCAGTGACGAAGTCACCGACCGTGATGCAATGCCGACCCGTACATTGATCGGCAGTGACGACATTCGCATGCGCGCCGAGCTGCAATGGCGCATGTCTCTGCCGTTGCTGGTGTTCATCGTGACCTTGATGGCGGTGCCGCTGTCACGGGTCAACCCGCGTCAGGGCCGATTCCTCAAGTTACTGCCGGCGATTCTTCTTTATATGGCTTACCTGACCATTTTGATCGCCGCCCGCGGTGCCCTCGACAAGGGCAAGATCCCTGCGGTGTTTGGCTTGTGGTGGGTGCACGGGATTTTCCTGTCCATCGGCCTGGGCTTGCTCTACTGGGAGCCCTTGCGCTTGAAGAGGGCGAGTCGCCGCAGCGCGCTGGAGGTGGCCCGTGGTTAAGCTTGATCGCTACATTGGTAGCAGTGTGTTCATGGCGATCCTGGCGGTGCTCGGGATCATTCTTGGTCTGGCGACACTGTTTGCCTTCATCGACGAGATGGGGGACATCAGCGATACCTACACCCTGGTCGATGTGCTGAGTTATGTGTTGTTGACCGCTCCGCGCCGGATGTACGAAATGCTGCCGATGGCTGCGCTGATCGGCTGCCTGATCGGTCTGGGCAGCCTGGCCAGCAACAGTGAGCTGACCATCATGCGCGCCGCCGGCGTGTCGATCGGCCGGATCGTCTGGGCGGTCATGAAGCCGATGCTGGTATTGATGCTGGCCGGCGTGCTGGTCGGCGAGTACGTCGCTCCGCCCGCTGAAACCGCCGCGCAGGCCAATCGCTCGCTGGCCCAGGGCAGCGGTGATGCACAAAGCGCCAGGCACGGCTTGTGGCACCGCCAGGGCGATGAGTTCATTCACGTCAACTCGGTACAACCCAACGGGATCCTGTATGGCGTGACCCGTTATCGCTTCGACAAAGAGCGGCACATGCTGTCGGCGAGTTTCGCCAAGCGTGCCAACTTCGAAAACGATCACTGGCAGTTGTCGGATGTCACGACCACGCTGTTCCACGAGCGCAGCACCGAAGTGGTTTCGACCCCGCAAGAGCGCTGGGACGTTGCGTTGAGTCCGCAGTTGCTGAACACCGTGGTCATGGTGCCCGAGTCGCTGTCGATCAGTGGCCTGTGGAGTTACATCCACTATCTGGCGGACCAGGGGCTGAACAATGGCCGCTACTGGCTGGCATTTTGGGTCAAGGTGTTGCAGCCGCTGGTGACTGCCGCTCTGGTGTTGATGGCGATTTCCTTCATCTTTGGTCCGCTGCGTTCGGTGACCCTGGGTCAGCGGGTGTTCACCGGCGTGCTGGTGGGCTTCACCTTCCGCATCGTTCAGGATCTGCTGGGGCCTTCGAGCCAGGTGTTCGGCTTCCCGCCGTTGCTTTCGGTGCTGGTGCCGGCGGGTGTTTGTGCCGTGGCGGGGCTCTGGCTGTTGCGTCGAGCAGGTTGATGGCGGGCATTTTTCGACCGCTTTGACGCTAAAAGACGCCCTTGTCGCAAGACCGGGGCGTTTTTGTAGGCGCCGTCTGACCTGCGAACGTGACGCTTGCGCCGTGGATCAGGTACAATTCCCGGCTATTTTTCGGCGGGCTATGCCTGCAGCCTTTTTGAGTGTTGATCCGTGAGTGATTTGAGTCATATCCGCAATTTCTCCATCATCGCCCACATTGACCATGGCAAGTCGACGCTGGCCGATCGCTTCATCCAGATGTGTGGCGGCCTCGCCGAGCGCGAAATGGAAGCCCAGGTCCTGGACTCCATGGACCTTGAGCGTGAACGCGGGATCACCATCAAGGCGCACAGCGTCACCTTGTATTACAAGGCTCGCGACGGTATCAACTACCAGCTGAACTTCATTGATACCCCCGGCCACGTTGACTTTACCTATGAGGTGAGCCGTTCGTTGGCTGCCTGTGAAGGCGCGCTGCTGGTGGTCGATGCCGGTCAAGGCGTTGAAGCGCAGTCGGTTGCCAACTGCTACACCGCGATCGAGCAGGGCCTGGAAGTGATGCCCGTGCTGAACAAGATCGACCTGCCACAGGCCGATCCGGACCGTGTTAAAGAAGAAATCGAAAAAATCATCGGCATCGATGCCACCGATGCGGTCGAGTGCTCGGCCAAGACCGGCCTGGGTGTCGACGAAGTGCTCGAGCGCCTGGTCGCCACCATTCCTGCACCGACCGGCAACTACGAAGATCCGCTGCAAGCGTTGATCATCGACTCCTGGTTCGACAACTACCTGGGTGTTGTTTCCCTGGTGCGCGTGCGCCACGGTCGTGTGAAGAAGGGCGACAAGATCCTGGTCAAGTCCACCGGCAAGATCCATCTGGTAGACAGCGTCGGTGTATTCAACCCGAAGCACACCCCTACCGCTGACCTCAAGGCCGGTGAAGTGGGCTTCATCATCGCCAGCATCAAGGACATTCACGGTGCGCCAGTGGGCGACACCCTGACCTTGAGCTCGACGCCGGACGTTGATGTACTGCCAGGCTTCAAACGTATTCAGCCGCAGGTTTACGCCGGTCTGTTCCCGGTCAGCTCCGACGACTTCGAAGATTTCCGCGAAGCGCTGCAAAAGCTCACCCTGAACGACTCGTCGCTGCAATACACGCCGGAAAGCTCTGACGCACTGGGCTTCGGCTTCCGTTGCGGCTTCCTCGGCATGCTGCACATGGAAATCATCCAGGAGCGCCTGGAGCGCGAGTACAACCTGGACCTGATCACCACGGCGCCGACGGTAATCTTCGAGCTGCTGCTCAAGACCGGCGAGACGATCTACGTCGATAACCCGTCGAAGCTCCCGGACCTGTCCTCGATCGAAGACATGCGTGAGCCGATCGTGCGGGCCAATATTCTTGTGCCGCAAGAGCATCTGGGCAACGTCATTACCCTGTGCATCGAAAAACGTGGTGTGCAGGTTGACATGCTGTTCCTCGGCTCCCAGGTACAAGTGACCTACGACCTGCCGATGAACGAAGTGGTGCTGGACTTCTTCGACCGCCTGAAATCCACCAGCCGCGGCTATGCTTCGCTGGACTACCATTTCGATCGTTATCAATCGGCTAGCCTGGTGAAACTGGACGTGCTGATCAACGGTGACAAGGTCGACGCTCTGGCGCTGATCGTGCACCGTGACAACTCGCACTACAAAGGTCGCCAGTTGACCGAGAAGATGAAAGAACTGATTCCGCGGCAGATGTTCGACGTGGCAATCCAGGCCGCCATTGGCGGGCAGATTGTGGCGCGGACAACCGTCAAGGCGCTCAGAAAGAACGTATTGGCCAAATGCTACGGTGGTGACGTCAGCCGTAAGAAGAAACTGCTGGAGAAGCAAAAGGCCGGTAAGAAACGCATGAAGCAGGTCGGCAACGTGGAGATTCCACAGGAAGCCTTCCTTGCAGTGCTCAGGTTGGATAGTTAGGTCCTATGTCGCTAAATTTCCCGCTGTTGCTGGTCATCGCCGTGTTCGTCTGCGGCCTGTTGGCGTTGCTCGATCTGTTGATCCTGGCCCCGCGTCGGCGTGCCGCCATCGCTTCCTATCAGGGCAGCGTCAGCCAGCCTGACATGGTCGTGGTCGAGAAGCTGAACAAAGAGCCGCTGCTGGTTGAATACGGCAAGTCGTTCTTCCCGGTGTTGTTCATCGTGCTGGTGCTGCGTTCGTTCCTGGTGGAACCGTTCCAGATTCCTTCCGGTTCGATGAAGCCAACCCTGGATGTCGGCGACTTCATCCTGGTGAGCAAGTTTTCCTACGGGATCCGCTTGCCGGTGATCGACAAGAAAGTCATCGAAGTCGGTGATCCGCAGCGCGGCGATGTGATGGTGTTCCGCTACCCGAGCGACCCGAACGTCAACTACATCAAGCGTGTGGTTGGATTGCCGGGCGACACGGTTCGCTACACCGCCGACAAGCGCCTGTTCGTCAACGGTCAATCGATTGCCGAGCAACTGGTCGGCTCCGAGCCGGGCACGCTGGGCAGCGCTGAGCTCTACAAGGAAAAACTCGGTGTGGCCGAGCACATGATCCGCAAGGAAATGAGCCGCTACCGCGCAATGCCGGACCATTCGTGGACCGTGCCGGCCGGGCACTACTTCATGATGGGCGACAACCGCGACAACTCCAACGACAGTCGCTACTGGGATGATCCGAACATTCCCAAGGATCTGCTGGGCATGGTTCCCGACAAGAATATCGTCGGCAAGGCCTTTGCGGTCTGGATGAGCTGGCCGGAACCCAAACTCAGCCACCTGCCGAATTTCTCGCGGGTTGGCCTGATCAAGTAATCAGACACGGCGCTGTTGAACACAGCGCCGAATGCATTTCTGGAGCCGGCACAATGGGCGCCAGAGGCATGAAAACAATGATATTCAGGACGTTATTTTTGAACACAGCTTTAATTGTCCCAAGCCTGCGCCAACTTACGGCGATGGCGGTGGAATCCAGCCACGAACTCAGCGTGGGTAAACCGTGAGCGTCTCCTTAAGTCGTCTAGAGCGTCAGCTCGGCTACACCTTCAAGGATCAGGAACTGATGGTCCTGGCCCTGACTCACCGCAGCTTTGCCGGGCGTAACAACGAACGCCTGGAATTCCTCGGTGACGCCATTCTCAACTTCGTCGCCGGCGAGGCGTTGTTCGAGCGCTTCCCGCTGGCTCGCGAAGGCCAGTTGTCGCGTTTGCGCGCGCGTCTGGTCAAAGGTGAGACCCTGGCCGTACTGGCCCGTGGTTTCGATCTGGGCGAATACCTGCGCCTGGGCTCGGGCGAGCTGAAAAGCGGCGGTTTCCGTCGCGAGTCGATTCTGGCCGATGCCCTCGAAGCGCTGATCGGTGCGATCTACCTCGATGCTGGCATGGAAATGGCCCGCGAGCGTGTGCTCGCCTGGCTGGCCGGCGAGTTCGAAGGCTTGACGCTGGTCGACACCAACAAAGATCCAAAGACCCGCCTGCAAGAGTTCCTGCAGTCCCGTGGTTGTGAGCTGCCGCGTTACGAAGTGGTGGATATCCAGGGTGAGCCGCATTGCCGGACGTTCTTCGTCGAATGCGAAATCATCTTACTGAATGAAAAAAGCCGAGGTCAGGGTGTGAGTCGTCGTATTGCCGAACAGGTAGCGGCCGCCGCAGCACTGATTGCCCTGGGTGTGGAGAATGGCAATGACTGATACAAATGCAACTCGCTGTGGCTATGTTGCCATCGTCGGCCGTCCGAACGTGGGCAAGTCCACGTTGCTGAACCACATCCTGGGTCAGAAGCTGGCGATCACCTCGCGCAAACCGCAAACCACCCGTCACAACATGCTCGGTATCAAGACCGAGGGCGATGTGCAGGCGATCTACGTCGACACCCCTGGTATGCACAAGGGCGGCGAAAAGGCCCTGAACCGCTACATGAACAAGACCGCTTCGGCGGCGCTGAAAGACGTCGACGTGGTTATCTTCGTGGTCGACCGCACCAAGTGGACCGAAGAAGACCAGATGGTTCTCGAGCGCGTGCAGTACGTGACCGGCCCGTTGATCGTCGCGTTGAACAAGACCGACCGCATCGAAGACAAGGCCGAGCTGATGCCGCACCTGAGCTGGTTGCAGGAGCAGTTGCCGAATGCGCAGATCATCCCGATTTCCGCACAGCACGGGCATAACCTCGATGCACTGGAACGCGTGATTGCCGAGCACCTGCCGGAAAACGATCACTTCTTCCCGGAAGACCAGATCACCGACCGCAGCAGCCGTTTCCTCGCCGCCGAACTGGTGCGCGAGAAAATCATGCGCCAGATGGGCGCCGAGCTGCCGTACCAGATCACCGTTGAAATCGAAGAATTCAAGCAGCAGGGCAAGACCCTGCACATTCATGCCTTGATCCTCGTCGAGCGCGATGGCCAGAAAAAAATCATCATTGGCGACAAGGGCGAGCGCATCAAGCGCATCGGCACCGAAGCGCGCAAGGACATGGAGCTGCTGTTCGACTCCAAGATCATGCTCAACCTGTGGGTCAAGGTTAAGGGTGGCTGGTCCGATGACGAGCGTGCATTGCGTTCGTTGGGTTACGGCGACCTGTAAAACATCAGGCAGCACATAGATCTACTGTGGGAGCGGGCTTGCTCGCGAAGAGGATGTAACATTCAGCTTTGATGTTGACTGTTACACCGCTTTCGCGAGCAAGCCCGCTCCCACATTGGTTTTGGGTTGTTTGTAAAGTTGCGCTCTTTCATCGAGAAATTCATGTCGCAAAGTCCGCCTCCCGCCCAACCCGCCTATGTCCTGCACTCCCGCGCCTACCGTGAAAACAGCGCGCTGGTGGACTTCCTTACGCCGCAAGGTCGGCTGCGGGCGGTGTTGCGCAGTGCACGGGGCAAGGCCGGGACACTGGCGCGGCCGTTCGTGCCATTGGAAGTCGAGTTCCGGGGCAAGGGCGAGCTGAAGAATGTCGGGCGCATGGAGAGTGCTGGCATCTCCACCTGGCTCAATGGCGAGGCGCTGTTCAGCGGTCTTTACCTCAATGAATTGCTGATTCGCCTGTTGCCCGCCGAAGATCCTCATCCCGGCGTATTCGATCACTATGCTGCGACTTTGCTGGCGCTGGCTGAAGGTCGTGCTCTGGAGCCCTTGCTGCGTTCCTTCGAGTGGCGCTTGCTCGATGACCTCGGCTACGGTTTTTCCCTGACGACTGATATTCATGATCAACCCATCGCGCCGGACGGTCTCTACCGTTTGCAAGTGGATGCCGGGCTGGAGCGGGTCTACCTGCTGCAGCCGGGCCTGTTCAACGGCACCGAATTGCTGGCCATGGCTGAAGCCGACTGGTCTGCCCCCGGCGCTCTGTCTGCCGCCAAGCGCTTGATGCGCCAGGCGTTGGCCGTTCACCTGGGCGGCCGTCCACTTGTCAGTCGCGAGCTGTTTCGCAAGCCCTGATCACACCGTATGCTGTGCACCGAACTTTCTCTTCTTCTGGAGCGCTTCCGTGACCACCAGCACCCGTATTCTTCTTGGCGTGAACATCGACCACGTTGCCACCCTGCGTCAGGCCCGGGGCACCCGTTACCCGGACCCGGTCAAGGCTGCACTGGACGCGGAAGAGGCGGGCGCCGACGGCATCACCGTGCACCTGCGCGAAGACCGTCGGCACATTCAGGAGCGCGACGTTCTGCTGCTCAAGGACGTGCTGCAAACCCGCATGAACTTCGAAATGGGGGTCACCGAAGAAATGATGTTGTTCGCCGAGCGCATCCGCCCGGCGCACATTTGCCTGGTGCCGGAAACCCGTCAGGAGCTGACCACCGAAGGTGGCCTGGATGTGGCGGGGCAGGAGGCGCGGATCAAGGCGGCGGTCGAGCGTCTGTCGAAGATCGGCTCCGAAGTGTCGCTGTTCATTGACGCCGATGAGCGCCAGATCGAAGCCTCCCGTCGTGTCGGCGCGCCAGCCATCGAGTTGCACACCGGGCGTTATGCCGATGCCGAGACGCCGACCGAAGTCGCCGAAGAACTCAAGCGTGTAGCCGATGGCGTGGCCTTCGGTCTGGCCCAGGGCCTGATCGTCAATGCCGGCCATGGCCTGCACTATCACAACGTTGAAGCCGTGGCGGCGATCAAGGGCATCAACGAACTGAACATCGGCCATGCGCTGGTGGCCCATGCGCTGTTCGTTGGCTTCAAGTCGGCTGTTTCGGAGATGAAGGCGTTGATTCTGGCGGCTGCCGCAAAAGCCTAAGCCGAACACAAAAACCAATGTGGGAGCGGGCTTGCTCGCGAAAGCGGAGTATCAGCCAACAGAGATGTTGGATGATAAATTGCCTTCGCGAGCAAGCCCGCTCCCACATTTGATTGGTGGTGATTGTCAGAGCGGTGCAGGTTCCTGCGACGGCTTGCTCTTGTCGATCCCCGGAACAAGCAGTTTGCCCTCGGCGACCTGGTCGCCTTCAAGCTGCGGCTGCGTGACCCAGGTCAGGATGTCGTAGTAGCGACGGATGTTCGCCACGAAATGCACCGGTTCGCCGCCACGGGCGTAGCCGTAACGGGTTTTGCTGTACCACTTCTTTTCCGACAGGCGCGGCAGGATCTTCTTCACGTCCAGCCATTTGTCCGGGTTCAACCCTTCCTTGGCCGCCAGTTTGCGTGCGTCATCCAGGTGGCCGCTGCCGACGTTGTAGGCCGCCAGGGCAAACCAGGTCCGGTCCGGCTCCTGAATCGAGTCGTCGAGCTGGTCTTTCATGTAGGCCAGGTACTTGGCGCCGCCCATGATGCTCTGCCTGGGGTCCAGGCGGTTGGACACGCCCATGGCCTGCGCGGTGTTCTGGGTCAGCATCATCAGGCCGCGCACGCCGGTCTTGGACGTGACCGTCGGTTGCCACAACGACTCCTGGTACCCGATGGCCGCCAGCAGGCGCCAGTCGACTTTCTCCTTCTTGGCGTAGGCCTTGAAGTGCTGTTCGTACTTGGGCAGGCGTTGCTGCAAGTGTTGGGCAAACGTGGTGGCGCCCATGTAGCCGAGGACGTCGACATGCCCGTAGTAGCGGTCCTTGAGGCGTTGCAGGGTGCCGTTCTTCTTGACCTTGTCGAGGTAATCGTTGATTTCGTTGAGCAGGCTGTTGTCGTCGCCCGGGGCGACGGCCCAGCTCTGGTTGCTGGCGTCGCCGAGGTCGAAGGCGACCCGGATGTTGGTGAAGTACACCTGGTTCATCGCCACTTCGTTGGAGTCGACCAGGGTCAGGTCGATCTGACCTTCATCCACCATGCGCAGGAGATCGACGACCTCGACCGCGTCAGACTCTTCGTATTCGATGCCGGGAAACTTCTGTTTCAGCTGCGCCAGTTGTTCGGCGTGGGTGCTGCCCTTGAGCACCATGATCTTCTTGCCCACCAGATCCTTCGCATCGGTTGGCCGGGACTGGCCGTTGCGATAGATGATCTGCGGGGTGACTTCCAGATAGGAGTGGGAGAAGCGCACCTGCTTCTTGCGCTCTTCGCTGCTGACCAGGCCGGCAGCCGCCAGCACCGGGCCATTGGGCTTGCCGACCTGGTTGAACAGGTCATCAAGGTTGTCGGCGGTCTCGATCTTGAGCTCGACCCCCAGATCGTCGGCGAAGCGCTTCACCAGCTCGTATTCGAAGCCGGTCTCACCGTTGCGATCCTGAAAGTAGGTGGCGGGGCTGTTTCGGGTAACCACCCGCAGCACACCATCCTCCTTTACGCGCTCGAGCGTGTTGGGTTTATCAACACAGCCACCGAGCATCAGGAAGAGTCCGGTTGCGATCAGCCATTTGGCGTACCGCGGACGCAAAGCCGTTGGGAAAAACATCTGCGCAGTATACGCAAAGGACCACGAGCGCCATATCTCGACAGTGAGGGGCTTGTCTGCTAGAGATCACAAAACCGGCCGAAACCCCGCAGGAATGGGCCTTGCCTGCATTTTGCTACAGTAAAAATAAGCTGTTGCTGCACGCCCGGTTAACCTGACTTTCGAGGCAGAAACACAGATCGACGCCCGAGTGCAACCGTGCGTAGCGTTTCGGGTGATGTCGCGGGCTGTTTAGGCTAGAATGCACGGCCTCAAAGCACACCCCTTCCCGAGGCTGTCCCGAAGATGTTGATCCTGCGCGGCGCTCCTGCCCTTTCTGCCTTTCGCCACAGCAAGCTCCTTGAGCAACTGAGCCAGAAGGTTCCGGCTGTCAGCGGCCTGTATGCTGAATTCGCTCACTTCGCCGAAGTTACCGGCGTCCTGACCGGCGACGAACAGCAGGTGCTAGCGCGCCTTCTGAAGTACGGTCCAAGCGTTCCGGTACAGGAACCGACCGGTCGTCTGTTTCTGGTGCTGCCGCGTTTCGGCACCATCTCGCCGTGGTCGAGCAAGGCCAGCGACATCGCCCGTAACTGTGGCCTGGCGAAAATCCAGCGCCTGGAGCGCGGCATTGCGTTCTACGTGGCCGGCCAGTTCAGCGACGCTGAAGCCCAGCTGATCGCCGACGGTCTGCACGACCGCATGACCCAGATCGTCCTTGGCAACCTCGAGCAGGCCGCCGGCCTGTTCAGTCACGCCGAACCGAAACCCCTGACCGCCATCGACGTGTTGGGCGGCGGCCGCGCCGCGCTGGAAAAAGCCAACACCGAGCTGGGCCTGGCCCTGGCCGAAGACGAGATCGACTATCTGGTCAACGCCTTCGTCGGTTTGAAGCGCAACCCGCATGACATCGAACTGATGATGTTCGCCCAGGCGAACTCCGAGCACTGCCGTCACAAGATCTTCAACGCCAGTTGGGACATCGACGGCCAGAGCCAGGAAAAAAGCCTGTTCGGCATGATCAAGAACACCTACGTGATGCACAGCGAAGGCGTTCTGTCGGCTTATAAGGACAACGCTTCGGTGATCGTTGGCTCCGTGGCCGGTCGCTTCTTCCCGGACCCTGAGACCCGCCAGTACGGCGCGGTGCAGGAGCCGGTGCACATCCTGATGAAGGTTGAGACCCACAACCACCCGACCGCGATTGCCCCGTTCCCGGGCGCATCCACCGGTTCCGGTGGCGAGATCCGTGACGAAGGCGCCACCGGTCGCGGTGCCAAGCCGAAGGCTGGCCTGACCGGTTTCACCGTGTCGAACCTGCAGATCCCGGGCTTCGAACAGCCGTGGGAAGTGCCGTACGGCAAGCCCGAGCGCATCGTCACCGCGCTGGACATCATGATCGAAGGCCCGCTGGGCGGCGCTGCGTTCAACAACGAATTCGGTCGTCCGGCACTGACCGGCTACTTCCGTACCTTCGAACAATCGATCACCACCCCGCACGGTGACGAAGTTCGCGGCTACCACAAGCCGATCATGCTGGCTGGCGGCATGGGCAACATCCGTGAAGAACATGTCAAGAAAGGCGAGATCGTCGTCGGCTCCAAGCTGATCGTGCTCGGCGGCCCGGCGATGCTGATCGGCCTGGGCGGCGGCGCGGCTTCCTCCATGGCCACCGGCACCAGCTCGGCAGACCTGGACTTCGCTTCCGTACAGCGCGAAAACCCGGAAATGGAACGTCGCTGCCAGGAAGTCATCGACCGTTGCTGGCAACTGGGCGACAAGAACCCGATCAGCTTCATCCACGACGTGGGTGCGGGCGGTCTGTCCAACGCCTTCCCGGAACTGGTCAACGACGGCGACCGCGGTGGCCGTTTCGAACTGCGCAACATTCCAAACGACGAGCCGGGCATGGCCCCGCACGAAATCTGGTCCAACGAATCCCAGGAACGTTACGTTCTGGCCGTCGGCCCGGCGGATTTCGAACGCTTCAAGGCGATCTGCGAGCGTGAGCGTTGCCCGTTTGCCGTAGTCGGCGAAGCCACTGCCGAACCGCAGTTGACCGTCACCGACAGCCACTTCGGCAACAGCCCGGTGGACATGCCGCTGGAAGTGTTGCTGGGCAAGGCTCCACGCATGCACCGTTCGGTGGTTCGTGAAAACGAACTGGGCGACGATTTCGATCCGTCGACCCTCGACATCGCCAATTGCGTCGAGCGCGTCCTGCATCACCCGGCCGTGGCGAGCAAGAGCTTCCTGATCACCATCGGCGACCGCACCATCACCGGCCTCGTGGCCCGTGACCAGATGGTCGGCCCGTGGCAGGTTCCGGTGGCCGACGTTGCCGTCACCGCCACCAGCTTCGACGTCTACACCGGTGAAGCCATGGCCATGGGCGAGCGCACTCCGCTGGCACTGCTGGACGCTCCGGCGTCGGGCCGCATGGCCATCGGCGAAACCCTGACCAACATCGCGGCCTCGCGCATCGGCAAGATCTCCGACATCAAACTGTCGGCGAACTGGATGTCGGCTGCCGGTCACCCGGGTGAAGATGCACGCCTGTACGACACCGTGAAAGCGGTCGGCATGGAGTTGTGCCCTGAGCTGGGCATCACCATTCCGGTGGGCAAGGACTCGATGTCCATGGCTACGCGCTGGAACGATGAAGGCGTGGACAAGTCCGTGACTTCGCCGATGTCCCTGATCGTGACCGGTTTCGCGCCAGTGACTGACATCCGTCAGACCCTGACCCCGCAACTGCGCATGGACAAGGGCACCACCGACCTGATCCTGATCGACCTGGGCCGCGGCCAGAACCGCATGGGCGCCTCGATCCTGGCGCAGGTTCACGGCAAGCTCGGCAAGCAGGCTCCGGACGTCGACGACGCCGAAGACCTCAAAGCCTTCTTCGCGGTGATCCAGGGCCTCAACGCCGACGGCCACCTGCTGGCTTACCACGACCGTTCCGACGGTGGTCTGCTGACCAGCGTTGTCGAGATGGCGTTCGCCGGTCACTGTGGCCTGAGCCTGAACCTCGACGGTCTGGCAGAAACTTCTGCCGATATCGCCGCCATCCTGTTCAACGAAGAACTGGGTGCTGTGATCCAGGTTCGCCAGGACGCCACCCCGGACATCCTCGCGCAGTTCAGCGCTGCCGGCCTGGGTGACTGCGTGTCGGTGATCGGTCAGCCAATCAACAATGGCGAGATCGGCATCACCTTCAACGGTGACACTGTGTTCGAAGGCCAGCGTCGTCTGCTGCAACGCCAGTGGGCCGAGACCAGCTACCAGATCCAGCGTCTGCGTGACAACGCCGACTGCGCCGAGCAAGAGTTCGACGTGCTGCTGGAAGAAGAAAACCCGGGCCTGAGCGTCAAGCTGAGCTACGACATCAACCAGGACATCGCCGCGCCTTACATCAAGAAAGGCATTCGCCCACAGGTTGCCGTACTGCGTGAGCAGGGCGTCAACGGTCAGGTGGAAATGGCTGCCGCGTTCGACCGCGCCGGTTTCAACGCGATCGACGTGCACATGAGCGACATTCTGGCCGGCCGGGTCGACCTGAACGAGTTCAAGGGCATGGTCGCTTGCGGCGGCTTCTCTTACGGCGACGTATTGGGTGCCGGTGAAGGCTGGGCGAAATCCGCGCTGTTCAACAGCCGTGCCCGCGATGCGTTCCAGGGCTTCTTCGAACGCAACGACAGCTTCACCCTCGGCGTGTGCAACGGTTGCCAGATGATGTCCAACCTGCACGAGCTGATCCCGGGCAGCGAGTTCTGGCCGCACTTCGTGCGCAACCGCTCCGAGCAGTTCGAAGCCCGTGTTGCCATGGTGCAGATCCAGGAGTCGAACTCGATCTTCCTGCAAGGCATGGCCGGTTCGCGCATGCCGATCGCCATTGCTCACGGTGAAGGCCATGCCGAGTTCGCCAGCGAAGAAGCACTGCTGGAAGCCGATCTGTCGGGTTGCGTGGCGATGCGTTTCGTCGACAACCACGGCAAGGTCACCGAGAGCTACCCGGCCAACCCGAACGGCTCGCCGCGCGGGATCACCGGTTTGACCAGCCGCGACGGTCGCGTGACCATCATGATGCCGCACCCGGAACGTGTGTTCCGCGCCGTGCAGAACTCGTGGCGCTCGGATGACTGGAACGAAGATGCTCCGTTGATGCGTATGTTCCGTAACGCTCGTGTGTGGGTAAACTAAGCGCCGTGTACAAGCTCAGCTTTTTTGTTCCCGACAGTCATGTCGAGGTGGTCAAAAGCGCCGTATTCGCCGCCGGTGGTGGGCGAATCGGTGCTTATGACCACTGTTCATGGCAAGTGTTGGGCACTGGCCAGTTTCGTCCACTGGACGGCAGCCAGCCGTTCATTGGCGAGGCAGGGCAGGTCGAACAGGTCGAGGAATGGAAGGTTGAGCTGGTGGTGGCCGATGAGTTGATTCGCTCGGTAGTGGCGGCTCTGAAACAGAGCCATCCCTATGAGACACCGGCTTATGAAGTGTGGCGGCTGGAGGATTTCTGATTCTCCGGTGCTGAAATGAAAAACCCGCTGAAAGAGATTTCAGCGGGTTTTTTATTGCCTTTCACGCTCCCCCTGCGGCAGCTCCTACGAGCGCAGAATCCTCAATGAGCTGTTAAACGTCGGTTGCTTCGTCGTCGTTATCGCTTAGCTGGAATCTCGTGACGGGACCAATTAGTAATTCATTTCAGTCTGCCGTTCATCAGGTCTGTCATTTATGACAGGTGTTTTGCTCGCTACTTTTCATTAAAACATTGGTGTCACAGGCGATTGTGCTTGGAAAAAGATAGAGGATGGAACAATGTCGAACGATCTTGAAGAGTCTGGCGGCAAGCCATTTATTGCTTCGGCGGATGAGAGTTTTACTGAGCAACAAACGAATTACGAAATTGACCGGTTACCGCCACCACCCGTAATTCTTGCACCGCGTGCCTATTCTTCCAATCCTGCAGGTCATCTAATTATTACGGGAACCTGTGAAAGGGGAGCCGCTGTTGTAGTGCTGACTAGTAAAGGCAAACTTGGTGATGCTGTGGTGGTCAATGATCATTGGTTTTATTGTCGAGTGTGGGGTGAAGAAGCATATCCACCCGGAATGCTCGTAAATGCTTGGTACGGGTGGATCGGGCGTGGCGCGGATATCATAACCATCGCGGTGCGTCAGTATATCGATGGCCTACCCTCCTCCCTTGCCCAGGTTAAAGCAGTGAAAATAGGGGGGGTAGAGGCGTCGCCAGCCTCGACAACGCCAATCTCGAGTGAGAACAGTGAGTTCTTTTCAGGTGCAAGTGATGCAGTACATTATTCAGATTCTGGTTGCTCAAATACACAGGAAAATTTTTTTATTGATGAGGTTTTCGGAGGCACCCGCGATAATTTGATTAGCACGGTTCAGAGTCTTCCTGAGCCGACTGTAACCTGGCCCAAGGAGGGAACTTCTTTTCTTTTGGGGCAAGCCATTGAGCTATCGGGTACTTGCCTTGAGGGGGCAACTGTTCTCGCTTCAGCTCAATACTATTTCGAAAGTTATGGTCCGGGGAGCTCAACCGCTAGTGCTGAAGTTGATGGGACAGAATGGAACCGGCAGGTGATCTTGGGAATGAATAGGTACCCGGAATTTGTCTTGTTAGATGCGCAGCAATGGATAGGCAATTCCTTTTCTCCATGGAGCCGGCCCGTTCGTATATCATTTGAAATGGTACCGCCAAAAATTGTTTTTCCCCTTGCCGGAAGTACGCATCCCGCAGGTGGAATTTATCTTTCAGGAGTTTGCGATTATTATGCGCTAGTTAAAATTTGGATTATGGGAGAGGCGGATCCAGAAAGTGCGGTGGTTGTGGGCAATACTTGGGTTTATTACCGCGAGTTCACAAAAGGCTCCAAGCATGTACGTGTAACGCAAACCATCGGGGGAAAGACTAGTAAGCCAAGTGATGTGTTTGAGTTCACCGTAGAATAGTAATGTATGAGCCAAGTAGTAGCGGATGAGTTGATTCGCCCGATAGTGGCGGCTCTGAAATACAGCCATCCCTACGAGACACCGGCTTATGAGGTGTGGCGGTTGGAAGATTTCTGATCTTCCCATCGCTCAATTAAAAATCCGCTGATTCGTCAGTGGGTTTTTTTTGCACGGAAGGACCTCATCGCTGGCAAGCCAGCTCCTACAGATTGTGCATTACGCAATTCAATGCAGGAGCTGGCTTGCCAGCAATGGCGTTTTAACAGGCGGCCAAAGGACTACGGACGAATCTCGATCATCGTGCCGTCCGGCACCAGGTTCCAGACTTCGCGCATGTCCATGTTGCGCATGGCGATGCAGCCGTCGGTCCAGTCCAGGGTGTGGAACAGGTCTTCCGGGGTGTCCTCGGTGTCCGGGGTGCCGTGGATCATGATCATGCCGCCGGGCTCGACGCCCTCACGACGGGCGCGTGCAGAGTCGCTGATGTTCGGGTAGGAAATGTGCATCGCCAGGTTGAAACGGTCGCTGATCTTGCGCCAGTCGACCCAGTAGAAGCCTTCCGGAGTGCGCTTGTCGCCTTCCATCAGCTTCGGCCCCTTGGGACGCTTGCCCAGGGAAATGCGATAGGTTTTGAGCGGCTTGCCGTCATTGATCAATTGCAATTGATGGGAAGACTTGAGAATCAGGATTTTCTCGATGACCTTGCCGTCCAGGGTTTCCACGGCAGAAGCCTGGGACACCGTGACAAACGACAAACAGAACAGGGCAAGCAACCAGCGCATTGAAACGATTCCCCAGGAGGTGTCGCGACTATTTATGTATAGAAGTTTTTGCAGGAGCTGCCGCTGGCTCGGGCCGCATTCGGACAATCTTTCGGCGCCTCCCGGTGATGCCGAGATGACATCAGATAATGGCAGGCTGAGCAAGCGGCGGGATCGATTCAGACCGAACGGGATAGATTTCGGTCCGCCGGTCAGCGAAGAAGCATTCTAAGGTACGGCCCACCGTGCGGAAAGCCAGCTCATCCCATGGAATGTCCGCTTCGTCGAATAGTTGCACTTCCAGGCTCTCGGGGCCGGCGCAAAAGTCCAGGTCCACCAGTTCGGCACGGAAGAACACGTGCACCTGGCTGATGTGCGGCACGTCGATCAGGGTATAGATGTTCAGGTTGCGCACCCGGGCGCAGGCTTCCTCGGCCGTCTCGCGAATGGCGGCCTGTTCGATGGTTTCTCCGTTCTCCATGAAGCCGGCGGGCAGGGTCCAGTAACCGCGTCGCGGCTCGATGGCCCGCCGGCACAGCAATACCTGGGTGCCCCAGGTCGCCACGCAGCCGGCGACGATGTTGGGGTTCTGGTAGTGAATGGCGTGACAACTGTCGCAGACAAAGCGCAGGCGCGAATCGCCTTCGGGAATGCGTTGGGTCACCGGGTTACCGCACTGGCTGCAAAATTTCATGCTGGGGTTCCTGAATGCTGCGCCTATCTTGGCGTGCGGCAGTGCCGGTCGGCAAGTTGTCGTTTCGCGACATGGGGCGGTTACGGGGGTTGGGCGACCGCAGCGATTGGTGCATGATGCCGGGTAAGGCACAAATCGAGAACACTCATGCTGGACGAGCTACTGCATCGGGTTAGTAACCACACTCCACGCACACTGGAGACCGATCGTCGTTTTCCCGAGGCCGCGGTGCTGGTGCCCATCACCCGCAGTGACGAGCCCGAGCTGGTGTTGACCCTGCGTGCCAGCGGCCTGTCGACCCATGGCGGCGAAGTTGCCTTCCCCGGCGGGCGCCGTGACCCCGAAGACCCCGACCTGATTTTCACCGCCCTGCGTGAAGCCGAAGAAGAGATCGGCCTGCCGCCGGGGCTGGTCGAGGTGATCGGACCGCTCAGCCCGCTGATCAGCCTGCATGGCATCAAGGTCACGCCCTATGTCGGTGTGATCCCGGATTTTGTCGAATACCGGGCCAACGACGCCGAGATCGCCGCGGTGTTCAGCGTGCCCCTGGAATTCTTCCGTAAAGACCCTCGCGAACATACCCACCGCATCGACTATCAGGGCCGCAGCTGGTACGTGCCGAGCTATCGCTATGGCGAATACAAGATCTGGGGGCTGACGGCGATCATGATCGTCGAGTTGATCAACCTGCTGTATGACGCCAAAATCAGCCTGCATCAGCCTCCCAAAAGCTTTATCAATATCTGAAGCCATCGTTCGAATGGCCTGAATCCTGGTTTTGCTGAAAAAAAGCCTGCCTGAGCCTTGAGGAATACAACAATGAAATACCGCCTGGGCGACGCCCGCGTCGAAACCCATCCACAGAGCTGGGTCGCACCCAATGCCGTGCTGGTGGGCAAGGTCAAGCTGGAAGAGGGCGCCAACGTCTGGTTCAACGCCGTATTGCGCGGCGACAATGAATTGATCCTGATCGGCAAGAACAGCAACGTCCAGGACGGCACCGTGATGCACACCGACATGGGCTACCCACTGACCATCGGTACCGGCGTGACCATCGGCCACAACGCCATGCTCCACGGCTGCACCGTCGGCGACTACAGCCTGATCGGCATCAACGCGGTGATTCTCAACGGTGCGAAGATCGGCAAGAACTGCATCATCGGCGCCAACTCGCTGATCGGCGAAGGCAAGGAGATTCCGGACGGATCGCTGGTCATGGGCTCGCCCGGCAAAGTGGTGCGCGAATTGACCGAGCCGCAAATCAGGATGCTGGAGGCCAGCGCTGCTCACTACGTGCACAACTCGCAGCGCTATGCCCGCGACCTGGCCGAGCAGGAAGAATGACTGCCAGCGAACGCCCGGTTGCATCGCCTTGCGTGAATATCTGTGCGCTGGACGACGATGACATCTGCACCGGTTGCCAACGCACGGTGGAGGAGATTACCCGCTGGAGCCGCATGACCAACGACGAGCGCCGCACGGTGTTGGGGTTGTGTCATGAGCGGGCCAAGGCCAGTGGGTTGATCTGGATGTTGCCTTCCAAATCCGATAACTGAATCGCCCCCAGAAAGTGCTTCGCACTTTATCGCGAGCAAGCTCGCTCCCACATGGGAATGCGTTTGATTGTAGGAGCAAGCTCGCTCCTACATGGGGATGCGTTTGATTGTGGGAGCGAGCTTGCTCGCGATGGACTCAAGAGCACCGCGGGGAGCCAGACGTCCCGCGTTATCGTTAACGACCATCGCGAGCAAGCTCGCTCCTACAGTATCCTGTGCGGCAAACTTACAGGTACTTCCACGCCCATGCTCTTCCTGATCGCCTACATCAGCAGCGTCGTGCTGATCAACTACGCCTTTTCCACCGCCCCGCACCTGGACATCATCTGGTCGGCCTGGGGCGGGCTGGTGTTTGTGTTGCGCGACATGGTGCAAGCCCGATTCGGGCATGGCGCCCTCGCAGCGATGCTGGTGGCGCTGGTGTTGTCCTATGTCACCTCCGATCCGTCCATCGCCCTGGCCAGCGCCACGGCGTTCGCGGTTTCCGAGTGCATCGACTGGCTGGTGTTCAGCATCACCCGGCGTCCGCTGCACGATCGCCTGTGGATAAGTTCGGCCCTGAGCATTCCCCTCGATACCTTTATCTTTTTCGGCATGATCGACGCCCTGACGCCGGGCGTTATCCTCACCGCCCTGGGCTCGAAATTCGCCGGGGTCACCGCCGTGTGGCTGATCATGGCCTGGCGCCTGCGCAAACAGGCTGTCGTCGGCTGAAGTTCATGTAAAATGCCGCGCTTTCTCCCCATGGATCGCGCCTATTGCGCCGTATCCTCGATGATCCGCTTCTTGAGGACCTTCAGATGAGCCGTATCGGAACTCCATTGTCGCCTACCGCGACCCGCGTATTGATGTGTGGCTGTGGCGAGTTGGGCAAGGAAGTGGTGATCGAGCTGCAACGCCTGGGCGTTGAAGTGATTGCCGTGGACCGCTACGCGAATGCGCCGGCCATGCAGGTGGCGCACCGCAGCCACGTGATCAACATGCTAGATGGTGCTGCCCTGCGTGCCGTGATCGAAGCCGAAAAGCCGCACTTCATCGTGCCGGAAATCGAAGCCATCGCCACCGCGACCCTGGTGGAACTGGAGGCCGAAGGCTTCACCGTTATCCCGACCGCCCGTGCTGCGCAGCTGACCATGAACCGTGAAGGCATCCGTCGCCTGGCCGCTGAAGAGCTGGACCTGCCAACCTCGCCGTACCACTTCGCCGACACCTTCGAGGATTACAGCAAAGCCGTTGAAGACCTCGGGTTCCCGTGCGTGGTCAAGCCGGTCATGAGTTCTTCGGGCAAGGGCCAGAGCCTGCTGCGTAGCGTCGATGACGTGCAGAAGGCCTGGGACTACGCCCAGGAAGGTGGCCGTGCCGGTAAAGGTCGGGTGATCATCGAAGGCTTCATCGATTTCGACTACGAAATCACCCTGCTGACCGTGCGCCACGTCGGCGGCACCACCTTCTGCGCGCCGGTCGGTCACCGTCAGGAGAAAGGCGACTACCAGGAATCCTGGCAGCCGCAAGCCATGAGCCCGGTTGCCCTGGCTGAGTCCGAACGTGTCGCCAAAGCCGTGACCGAAGCCTTGGGCGGCCGTGGTCTGTTCGGTGTCGAGCTGTTCATCAAGGGTGATCAGGTGTGGTTCAGCGAAGTCTCGCCGCGCCCGCATGACACCGGCCTGGTCACGCTGATTTCTCAGGACCTGTCGCAGTTCGCCTTGCACGCGCGGGCCATTCTCGGTCTGCCGATCCCGTTGATCCGTCAGTTCGGACCTTCGGCCTCGGCGGTGATCCTGGTGGAAGGGCAGTCGACCCAGACCGCTTTCGCCAACCTGGGTGCTGCCTTGAGCGAGCCGGATACCGCGCTGCGCCTGTTCGGCAAGCCTGAAGTCAACGGCCAGCGCCGCATGGGCGTGGCCCTGGCGCGCGACGAATCGATCGAAGCCGCCCGCGCCAAGGCGACCCGTGCTTCGCAGGCGGTGGTCGTAGAACTGTAAACACCCTCGCGGACCAGCCCGTATCCCTGTGGGAGCGAGCTTGCTCGCGAAAGCGGTGTGTCAGACACATCAATGTTGACTGACACTCCCTCTTCGCGGGCAAGCCCGCTCCCACAGGTCCGGTGTTCAGTCTCTATAATTTGGGGGTGCCCAAGACCCTTTATCAATGTTCCAGGCCTGTACCCCATGAATTCCCAAAGCATCATCGTCCCGAAAATCTCCACCCTGCCGGTACACGAACCCCGGGCCCGGGCCGTCGTGCGTTGGCTGGTGCGCAAGAACATCATCCAGGAAGAACTGACCACGTGCGGCCGCACCGGCAATCGCATGGGCCATGCGATCGCCGAGGGTGCCCGTGAGGTGGTCCTGCACCCGGACGCGCTGCCATTCGGCGAGCCGGTCAATGGCCTGGAGATCATCACCAAGCGCTGCATCTATACGCCGGCCAAGGGTTTTCTTGGCGAAGCGGGCTGCGCCGAGTGCCGCAAGGAAGTGGGTGAAGCCTTGTTCGAAAGCCTGGAAGACTGGATGCCGGGGCGTACCGACAACTTCACCTGTCCCGAATGCGGGCATGAAGACGACATCAATGGCTTCCTGTTCCTGCAGGAGTGCGGCTTCTCCAATCTCGGTTTCATCTTCAATAACTGGGCCGAAGCCGGGTTCAAACAGAGCTTTATCGATGAATTCGCCGATTGGCTGGATCAGCCGGTCAGTTGGGTGAAAGTCGAGTTGTAGGAGCGAGCTTGCTCGCGATGAACTTGAAGGCGACGTTGGTTTCCAGAAAGCACGCGTCATCGTTCACGACCATCGCGAGCAAGCTCGCTCCCACAAAAAAGCAGCAATCCGTAACGCCGTAATCCCCGTATGTCAGTAATGCCAATAATAGACAGAGTTTTACATTGAACCCGAAGGGGTGTCTGACTATAATGGCGCGCTTCCATTTTCCCGCTCGGGAGCCCCCGCGATGCTGCGTATCAGCCAAGAAGCTCTGACATTCGACGACATTCTCCTAGTACCCGGTTATTCCGAGGTGCTTCCTAACGAAGTCAGTCTCAAGACCCGCCTTACCCGTGGCATCGAGCTGAATATTCCACTGGTTTCCGCTGCCATGGACACCGTCACTGAAGCCCGTCTGGCAATCGCCATGGCTCAGGAAGGTGGTATCGGCATCATCCACAAGAACATGACCATCGAGCAGCAAGCTGCCGAAGTCCGCAAGGTCAAGCGTTACGAAGCTGGTGTGGTCAAAGACCCGATCACCATCGTCGCCGACGCCACCGTGCGCGAGTTGTTCGAATTGACCCGCATGCACAACATCTCCGGCGTTCCGGTGCTGCACAATGGCGACCTGGTCGGCATTGTCACCTCCCGTGACGTGCGTTTCGAGAACCGTCTGGAAGCCACTGTCCGTGAAGTGATGACGCCTAAAGAGCGTCTGGTCACGGTCAAGGAAGGCGCCGACAAGAACGATGTGCGTGAACTGCTGCACAAGCACCGCATCGAACGCGTGCTGATCGTCGACGACAAATTCGCCCTCAAGGGCATGATGACCGTCAACGACATCGAAAAAGCCAAGGCTTACCCGCTGGCCAGCAAGGACGATCAAGGTCGTCTGCGCGTGGGTGCTGCAGTCGGTACCGGTAAAGACACCGGTGATCGCGTTGCCGCACTGGTCGCCGCCGGCGTTGACGTGGTGGTGGTCGACACCGCTCACGGTCACTCCAAGGGCGTGATCGACCGCGTTCGCTGGGTCAAGCAGAACTTCCCTGAAGTGCAGGTCATCGGCGGCAACATCGCCACCGGCGCCGCCGCCAAGGCCCTGGCCGAAGCTGGCGCCGACGCAGTCAAGGTCGGTATCGGCCCTGGCTCGATCTGCACCACCCGTATCGTCGCCGGTGTCGGCGTGCCGCAAATCAGCGCCATCGCCAACGTCGCCGCTGCCCTTGAAGGCACAGGCGTACCGTTGATCGCCGACGGCGGCATCCGTTTCTCCGGTGACCTGTCCAAGGCCATCGTGGCCGGTGCTTCCTGCGTGATGATGGGCTCGATGTTCGCCGGTACCGAAGAAGCGCCGGGCGAGATCGAACTGTTCCAGGGCCGTTCGTACAAGGCTTATCGCGGCATGGGTTCGCTGGGCGCCATGTCCCAGGCCCAGGGTTCCTCCGACCGTTACTTCCAGGACTCCTCGGCAGGCGCCGAGAAGCTGGTTCCGGAAGGCATCGAAGGGCGTGTTCCGTACAAGGGCACCCTGAGCGCGATCATCCACCAGTTGATGGGCGGCCTGCGCTCCTCGATGGGCTACACCGGCAGTGCCGACATCGAAGAGATGCGCACCAAGCCTGAGTTCGTGCGGATCACCGGCGCCGGCATGGCCGAATCCCACGTTCACGACGTGCAGATCACCAAGGAAGCGCCAAACTACCGCGTAGGTTGAGCCTTCAAGCAACAAGCTAAGCAACCGGGGCTGTTTTATTCAGCCCCGAGTTGTTTCTGAATCACGACTGTTTCCGAATTTTTTAGACGAGACTGAATCATGGCCCTCGACATTCACGCTCACCGCATCCTGATCCTCGACTTCGGTTCCCAGTACACCCAGCTGATCGCCCGCCGCGTGCGTGAAATCGGCGTGTACTGCGAACTGCACCCGTTCGACATGGACGAAGATGCGATCCGCGAATTCGCTCCTAAAGGCGTCATCCTCGCCGGCGGCCCAGAGTCGGTTCACGAAGCCAACAGCCCTCGCTGCCCGCAAGCCGTTTTCGACCTGGGCGTGCCGGTCTTCGGTATCTGCTACGGCATGCAGACCATGGCCGAGCAACTGGGCGGCAAGGTTGAAGGTTCCGAGCTGCGTGAGTTCGGCTATGCCCGCGTTGATGTAGTCGGCAAGAGCCGCCTGCTGGACGGCATCGAAGACCACATCGACGCTGACGGCCTGTTCGGCCTCGACGTGTGGATGAGCCACGGTGACAAGGTCACCCGCATGCCGGAAGACTTCCACATCCTGGCCAGCACTCCGAGCTGCCCGATCGCCGGCATGTTCAGCGACGAGCGTCGTTACTACGGCGTGCAGTTCCACCCGGAAGTGACCCACACCAAGCAGGGCGGTCGCATCCTGTCGCGCTTCATCCTCGACATCTGCGAGTGTGAAGCCCTGTGGACCCCGTCGAAAATCGCTGAAGACGCCATCGCCCAGGTTCGCGCCCAGGTCGGCACCGACAACGTCCTGCTCGGCCTGTCCGGCGGTGTGGACTCGTCCGTGGTTGCCGCGCTGCTGCACAAAGCCATCGGCGACCAACTGACCTGCGTGTTCGTCGACAACGGCCTGCTGCGCCTGCACGAAGGCGAGCAAGTGATGGCCATGTTCGCCGAGAACATGGGTGTCAAGGTGATCCGCGCCAACGCCGAAGAGCAGTTCCTCGGTAACCTGGCCGGTGAAGCCGACCCGGAGAAGAAGCGCAAGATCATCGGCCGTACCTTCATCGACGTGTTCGATGCCGAATCCTGCAAGCTGGACAACATCAAGTACCTGGCCCAGGGCACCATCTATCCGGACGTGATCGAGTCGGCTGGCGCGAAAAGCGGCAAGGCCCACGTGATCAAGTCGCACCACAACGTGGGCGGCCTGCCGGAAGAAATGAACCTCAAGCTGGTTGAACCCCTGCGCGAGCTGTTCAAGGACGAGGTCCGTCGTCTGGGCCTGGAACTGGGCCTGCCGTACGACATGGTCTACCGTCACCCGTTCCCGGGCCCTGGCCTGGGTGTGCGCATCCTCGGTGAAGTGAAGAAGGAATACGCCGACCTGCTGCGTCGCGCCGACCACATCTTCATCGAAGAACTGCGCAAGGCCGACTGGTACCACAAGGTCAGCCAGGCGTTCGTAGTGTTCCAGCCGGTGAAATCGGTTGGCGTGGTGGGTGATGGCCGTCGTTACGCCTGGGTCGTGGCCCTGCGTGCCGTGGAAACCATCGACTTCATGACCGCGCGTTGGGCTCATCTGCCTTACGAACTGCTGGAAACCGTTTCCGGCCGCATCATCAATGAAATCGAAGGCATCTCCCGCGTCACCTACGACGTGTCGAGCAAGCCGCCAGCGACCATTGAGTGGGAATGATCGTATGAGCCTGTGAACGCAGGCTCAAAACGATAGCGACAAAAAGAAGCCCCGGGTTGTGAGACCCGGGGCTTCTTGCGTTTCAGTTGTGTTCGCCCCAAATCCCCTGTGGGAGCGAGCTTGCTCGCGATGAGGCCAGCACATCCAACATCTCCCGCGCCTGACAAGCCGCCGTCGCGAGCAGGTTTGTTTACACCGGCAAGCGCCCTTCGAGGTTCATGCCCATACGGCTGAGCCCCCAGGACAGCTCGTCGATGCTGGCGTAAGGCACCTGATGCACTTCGGTCCATGCGGGGCGATTGATCAGGTAGTTGCCGTCAGCCGTGCGCTCGACCGGTGTTCTTGCCAGTTGACCGACTCTGCTGCGATGGATCAGTGTCCAGTTTCCGTTCGACTTCTCGAAAGTGAACATGCCTTGCCGATACAGCAGCCGATCGAGTGCTTCCGGTGTCTTTTCAAGCAACGGCAATGGCATCTGCAAGCTCAAGTCAGCGTGCAAGGTGTCGAAGTTTCCGTCGGCTGATTCGGGTTGGGTGATAAATCCGCGGCCTACCTCAATGCCTCGATCCGTTTCAATCAGCAGGCTTTCTTCAGGCAGCACTTCTTCGATGCGCAAACCGATACCGCCCTGCATTTCGCTGATGCCGGACATTCCACGAAAGGTGTTGATGTTTTCCTGATCCGTCAGCACCACCCATCTTCCCGCTCCGTTGAGTGTTCTATCGGCCTCCATGATGGTGTGGGTGAGGTAGGTCTTGATGGCTTGCTCATGCATGTCGGGAAGTGATGGGCCGGGGAAACGATAACTGGCCAGGCAGTCGGTTGCCTGAATCCGAATACCATTTTGTTGAGCCGCCTTGACCACTTCAAGCGGGGTGAATCTCCCGGTGGGATCGCTTTTCAGCTTTTGCAAATATTCCTTCAGATCATCAGGCATTGACCCGGTCTTGAAGAATTGATCGAGTTCCACCTGGTTGAAATCGTTGAGCAGGCGATGGAAATAGATCGTCTTGACTTCCTGTTGGGCAAGGCTCGGCATGTTCTCGATGAGAAACCGCATGCTGGCAATGCGGTCCTGGCTTTCACCGATGACCAGGCCTGGTGCCGCTTCAAATATCTTCGGAAGCAGTTCTGCGGCAGTGGTTGATGGCGTCACGACAGGAAGCAGCGGGCGAGGGGGTAATGAAGCGAAAAATCCACTGCGGGAAAAGAATTGACGGGCGTCTTGTGACAGCGTGGCGCGCGGGGCCGCGACGTATCGTGCGTAAGTGGTCTCTGCGCGAAAGCTTCCGTCTGGCTGACGGACCAGTTTGATATGGGTTTCTCTCTCGCCCATCGCCAGTAGTCTGATACTGAATCGGTTAGTTGCATCGTATTGCGTAGCAGGGCGGCGCAGGATGGCCTGTGTTGGCTCATGAACAGAGGCAGACGCAGAGGCCGGAGCAGATGTAGACGGCGGAACGCGGGACCCGCCCGGATGCCGGTTTCCACCACCCCTGAGCCCGGCTCTGGGTGTCAGCTCCCATTCACCCTCGGCATTGAGACGCACAGGGAGTGAACCTGAAAACGCGTTGGGATTTTCAGGATCGATGATGGCCCAGGTGCCGCCTCCGTTGGGATCGGCTTCGTAGCGCACGTAATAGGCCCTGTCATCGAGCAAGATCGCGGTGGCGGGGTTGGAGTCGAGTTGATAGATGCCCTGGAATTTTCCGGCTTCGCTCGCGGGTGTCCGCCCCTCGAGCAGTTCATTGGCTTGCCAGTTGTCCGGTATTTCGATGTGTGGAGAGGCTTGCGACAAAGGGGAATCGAGTTCACTTGCCAGCTCGACGGGCCAACCCATGGGCTTCATGCCCTTTGCAACCAACGCTTGCTTGAGTTCTTCGAGGTTGTCCACTGTCATGGACTCGTAGGCTGGTCGAAGCGGGGTATCCAGATTCAGCCGTCCACCCGGCGTGGATCTGATGACGCTGTCCGCCATCCCGTTGTTGGCATTGCGATAAACCACAAGGACGCTGCTGCGGTAGCGCTGAAAGGTGAACATCCCCGGTTCAGGCAACAGCGCTCGCAGTTGTTGCGGGGTCCTGTATGCCCATGGAGTTTCCATCTGCACGCGCACGTCGCCTTTGATCAGTGCATGGACGCTGTCGAAGTCCATGCCATCAGATTCGTAATAAACAGGGGAATCCGGATAGTCCGCATGCTCCACGGCCAACCCTGGATCGGAGTCGATGGGTTGCGCTTGCCCCGGCGCTACGTCATCGATACGAATACTCAGGGCATCGGTCTGTTCGCTAATGCCGCGATAGCCTCTGAACGTCGCCATGTTTTCCTGATTGACCAAGGCAATCCATTTGCCCGGTTCTTTCAATGCTTCGTTGAACCGGATGACCTCGCTGGCAAAAAAACTCCTGGCCATCTGGTAGTTGGATTCCCAGTCAGTCGCTTCTTTGTTGATGTTGTAGGTCGTCGACATGTCGAGGGCCTGAACCCGGATCTGTTGGGCATTGGCGGCTTTGACCAGCGCCAGCAGATTGAATTGGCCTGTTGGGTCGTTGCCGGCCTTGATGTCGAGTTTGTTCAGGTAGTTTTCCAGCTCGGCGGGCATTTCACCGGTGCGCGCGAAGGTGTCCAGTTCGAGTTGATTGACGTTGGCCAGCAGCTCCTGCAAGTACAGGGTCTTGACGCCATGTTGCGCGAGCGTTGGCATGTTTTCGATCAGGAACTGTTTGCTGCCGATGCTGCCCCGGCTCTCGCCGACAACCAGGCCCGGTTTTTCCGCGTAGACCGTTTCAAGCAGCTCGCCTGGCGTGGCGAACGCTTGTGCAGAGGACGCCGGTTGGCTCGGCGTCGGTGGGTGAAGCTCGTACCAGGCCCTGGCGTCGCTGATCAGGTTGCGACGGGGTTCTTCCTGGGCCATCTCGAATTCGCTGAGCGTGATGACCTCTTGGCCGGTATCCGACATGAGTACGCTGTGGACATCGATGCCTGCCACTGACCAGATCCGTCTGAACGGGCTGCGTACGTCGGGTCCACCCAGCGCCCATGCCCGCATTTCAGGGTCCTCAAGGCCCGGCACATGAACGCCTGGCCGTTGTGACCACTCCTCGACGGCGGGGGAGGAGACGGCCGCTGCTTGCATCCCGCCTCTGAGGCCCAGTTTGGGAACGACCTCCCATTCTCCCGAATCATTCATAAACCGTACTGGAATCGAATCCGCGAAAGAGTCGGGATTGGCCGGGTCGATGATTGCCCAGTACCCACGCCCGTTGAGGCTGTTTTCATAACGCACGTAATAGGCGTTGCCGTTGAGTTTGATCGCGGACGAAGGATTCGAGGCGAGCCGATATGTACCCTGGAACTTGCCTGACTCACGAACCAGGGCGTCATCGCCGGGCACATCATTAATCCTGAAGGCGTCCGGCACTGATGACGCTGGCCTGCCATCAGTCGAGCCCGTGACAGCCTCTGATTCTCCTTCGATGGTTCCGACCTTCGACCCGGCGGTTTCGGCGGGTGTGGTTGATTCAATCAGATCGGCCATTTCTTTGGCTTCGGCGGCGTCGATGTCCGGGCCGATTTCCTCCAGCGATCCCGGACCTTTGAGCACCAGGAGGTTGAACAGCAAATCGATACCGCTGAGCACGGCGCCAAGAACGGCGGCTTTGCGCTCCCCGGCGGTTTTGCCATTGACCGCCTGATCGATGTTCAAACCCAGGCTGGCAATACTGGCGCCGACCACCGGCAGGGCAATCGGCCAACCGACCACCGGCAGGGCAATCGGCCAACCGACCACCGCCATGGGGCCGAATACTTTTAAACCGGCGCTGAGGTAACCGATCCAGAGTTTTTTGCGCAGATCGCCATTGGACGTCAGCGAGAGTTCGGCTTCGGCAAACATTGCGTTTTGGGTCGAGTTGCTCAACCAACTGAATGCGTCGCCGGTGATGACCTGGTTTTTTTGATTGATCAGGTGATGGTCGTACTTGCCCCAGGTGCTGACCAGCCGGTTCATGATATCGGTGATGTTCTTGTCGATGGTTTGACGATCGGCCAAGGAAAAATGCGTCATGAAGCCTCGGCGAGCCTCTTCTTCGTTCATCTGCTGCAACATCCAGTAGTGCATGTCCGTCGCGGTTTCCAGCACTTTGAAAGCGACGTTTTCACCGGGCAGGTACACGATCTGGCGCCCCTTGGGTGCGACGAAACGCAGGATGTTGGTGGCAAGGTACCCGTCGACGTCCAGAGCTCGAACAATGTCAGTGCAAGGGTGCTGAGCCCGCAGCATCTGCAGGTCGACGGGCCAGTTGATCGGGCCCATTACGGCATTCGTGACGAACTGGAAGTCATCGTCGCTCAACTGCCGTTTGTCCCTGGCCTTTACGGCTTGTATCAGAAAATTGCATTTGGCCAGGGTTCGGAAGTCGGTGCCGGACTGCTTCCAGAACGCGGTCAGCTTGTCGGTATAGAACGAGCTGAAATCGATGTTCCAGAACTCCTTCAACACCTCGTTGCCGTGCAGGCGTACTTCGTTGGTTTCGTTGAACCTCCCGGCGTTCGGGCCGGCGGTATAAAAGCCTGCATAGACGTCCAGCAGGTCGGCGTTGTCCTGATCGCTGGCGCGAAAGCGCTGGATCACCAGCTGCGTCAGGGTCGTGGTTGACGTCGGCGTTGCTTTGACATGCTCCCAACCGGTGAACGTTTTCGAACTGCTTTCGGCTGTGTCGAAGCGGTGGAAGTACACCTGATCCGGATCGAGGTCGGTAATGCCGGATTTTTTCAGTAAGTCGCTGGCGACTTCGTGCGCCGTGTCTTGCAGGCTCGGGCAAGTCTGGATGACGGTGGTGGCGATCGCCTTGAGCGCGGCCTTGTCGGCGGCATTGGGCAGCGGGCGTGTTTCGTTCGGGTTCATGCACTCTCTTTCCTTGAGAAAACGGGATGTCGAGGATGGCCGGTTTTTTCAAGGCAAGTGCACTACATAGTTATGCCCACAGCTGATGTGCGGCCACAGGTCACCCTTACCGTTTCGCAGTTGCAGGTGTATCGTATTCGCCTTTTGCAGGCCCCGGGCCTGTCGCTGATACGTGAGGTAGTTGAGTTCATGCCGTTTACCCGTCGCCAAATCCTCGGTGGCCTGGCCGGTCTTGTTGTCGTTGGTGTCGGTGCAGGGGGCGCGTCGCGCTACTGGCTGGGCAAGATGGCCGACGCCGAGGCGGGCCACGACTACGAGCTGATCGCAGCGCCGTTGGACGTGGAACTGGTAGCCGGGCACAACACCCAGGCCTGGGCGTTCGGCCCGTCGGCGCCGGGCACCGAGTTGCGGGTGCGCCAGGGTGAATGGCTGCGGGTGCGCTTCATCAACCACCTGCCGGTCGCGACCACCATTCACTGGCATGGCATCCGCCTGCCACTGGAAATGGACGGCGTACCCTACGTCTCGCAGCTACCGGTGTTGCCGGGTGAATATTTCGACTACAAATTCCGCGTGCCCGATGCCGGCAGCTACTGGTATCACCCCCATGTGAGCAGCAGCGAGGAACTCGGTCGCGGCCTGGTCGGCCCGCTGATTGTCGAGGAGCGTGAGCCCACCGGCTTCAAGTACGAAAAAACCTTGAGCCTGAAGAACTGGCACATCGATGAGCAGGGCGCTTTCGTCGACTTCAGTATTCCCCGGGAAGCGGCCCGTGGCGGCACGGCGGGGCGTCTGTCGACCATCAACGGCATCGCGCAAGCGGTGATTGATTTGCCGGCCGGGCAGATCACCCGTGTACGTTTGCTCAACCTCGATAACACCTTGACCTATCGCCTGAATATTCCCGGCGTCGAAGCGCAGATCTATGCGCTCGATGGCAACCCCATCGAACCGCGCCCGCTCGGCAAGGAATACTGGCTCGGCCCCGGCATGCGTATCTGCCTGGCGATCAAGGCTCCGCCGGCCGGTGAAGAGTTGTCCCTGCGCAACGGCCCGGTGCGCCTGGGTACGCTGCGTTCGGTGGCCAACACCGACGCCCCGACCGTGTGGCCGCCCGCGCTGCCCGCCAACCCGGTGGCCGAGCCGGACCTGGCCAATGCCGAGAAACTCAACTTCAATTTCGAATGGGTCGGTTCGGTGTCGGTGAACGTCGATAATGGCAAGCCGCCAAGCCTGTGGCAGATCAATGGCAAGGCCTGGGACATCACCGACAAGACTTGCGCCGACCGTCCGATCGCCAAACTGGAAAAGGGCAAGAGCTACATTTTCGAATTGAAAAACATGACCCAGTATCAGCACCCGATTCACCTGCACGGCATGAGTTTCAAGGTCATCGCCTCGAACCGGCACAAGGTCATTCCGTATTTCACCGACACCTACCTTCTGGGCAAGAACGAGCGCGCGCAGGTAGCGCTGGTGGCGGATAATCCGGGTGTATGGATGTTCCACTGCCATGTGATCGACCACATGGAAACCGGCCTGATGGCCGCTATCGAGGTGGCGTGATGCGTCAGATTCGTCCCGCCGCCATCATCGACCGCAGTCGTGATCGCGAATTCATGCGTGAGGCCCTGGCACTGGCGGCCCAAGGCGCGGCCCTCGGCGAAGTGCCGGTGGGCGCGGTACTGGTCCAGGATGGGGAAATCATCGGTCGCGGCTTCAACTGCCCGATCAGTGGCAACGACCCCAGCGCCCATGCCGAAATGGTCGCGATCCGCGCCGCCGCCCAGGCCGTCAGCAATTACCGGCTAACCGGCAGTACGCTTTACGTGACACTGGAGCCGTGCAGCATGTGCGCGGGCCTGATCGTGCACTCGCGGATTGCCCGGGTGGTGTACGGCGCGCTGGAGCCCAAGGCGGGGATCGTGCAGAGCCAGGGGCAGTTCTTTACCCAGGGCTTCCTGAATCATCGGGTACTGCATGAAGGTGGGGTGTTGGCGGAGGAATGCGGGGCGGTGCTCAGCGAATTCTTCAAGGCCCGGCGCGCAAAACCTTCAGACTGAACACCGCCCCCTGTAGGAGCGAGCTTGCTCGCGATGGCGTGTCAGGCTAAGTGGTGTCGACTGACACACCATCGCGAGCAAGCTCGCTCCTACAGGTTCTTGCGTTACTTTCTGGCGACGATTACGGCCCGCATCGGCGCCGGCAACCCTTCAATGGTCTTGCTGTGATCTTCCGGATCGAGGAAGTCACTGAGCGACTGATACTTCATCCACTCCGTCCCGCGCTGTTCCTCGACCGTGGTGGTGCTCACGTCCACACACTTCACGTCCGTGAACCCGGCACGTCGCAACCACAACTCCAGCGCCGGCACCGACGGCAGGAACCACACGTTGCGCATCTGCGCGTAGCGGTCCTCCGGCACCAGCACCTGATGTTTGTCGCCTTCGACCACCAGGGTTTCCAGCACCAGCTCACCGCCCTTGACCAGGCAATCCTTCAGCGCCAGCAAATGTTCGATGGGCGAACGGCGGTGGTAGAACACGCCCATGGAAAACACTGTGTCGAACCCTTCGAGGTTCGGCGGCAGGTCTTCGAACGGGAAGGGCAGGTGCCAGGCGTTCGGCTCGGACAGGTAGCGTTGCACCGCCTGGAACTGGCAGAAGAACAGCCAGTTCGGGTCGACACCGATCACGCTGTCCGCGCCGGCGCCAAGCATGCGCCACATGTAATAACCGTTGCCACAGCCGACATCGAGGATGCGCTTGCCTTTCAGGTTCAGGTGCGGGGCGACCCGTGACCACTTCCAGTCCGAGCGCCATTCGGTGTCGACGTGCACGCCGAACAGGTCGAACGGCCCTTTGCGCCATGGCGACAGGCCCATCAGCGCGGTGCGCATTTGCGCGCGGGTCTCGTCGCTGCAATCGGTATCGAGCTTCAAGCCATTGAGCAAATCGACTTCGCTCGGCTGGATCTTCGGCAGGGCGTCCAGCGCGCTTTGCCAGCGTTCCAGGTCGCCATGGCCCTTTTCCATTTTCTTGTCGAGTTGCGCTTGCAGGGTGTTGGCCCATTCGGCCAGCGGCGTGCCGGCCAGACGGCGGGCGAGGGGGGACAGATCAATCATGGCAAGGCAATCAACGAGGCAAAGTTAAGACACTGGAACCACGGCACGACTTTCGAGAACCCGGCGGCCAGCAGGCGTTCGCGGTGTTCTTCGAGGCTGTCGGGCTTCATGACGTTTTCGATGGCGCTGCGCTTCTGGGCGATTTCCAGTTCGCTATAGCCGTTGGCGCGTTTGAAGGCGATATGCAGGTCGGTGAGCAACGCGTGTTCCTGCTCGTCTTCGAAACGCAGTTTTTCCGAGAGGATCAGGGCGCCGCCGGGCAACAGCGACTGACGGATGCGCGACAGCAATGCCGTGCGTTGGTCGGGGGCGATGAATTGCAGGGTGAAATTCAGCGCCACCACCGAGGCCGGCTGGAACTCCAGCGCCAGGATGTCGCCTTCGATCACCTCCACCGGCAGCAACTCCTGGAACATCGAGTCCTGACCGTTGAGGTACTCGCGGCAGCGTTCGACCATCGCCGCCGAGTTATCCACAGCGATCACCCGGCAGCCATCGGTGCGCACGTGCCGGCGCAAGGCCTGGGTCACGGCACCCAGCGACGAGCCCAGGTCGTACAGCACGCTGCCCGGCTGGGCGAACTGCGCGGCGAGCACGCCGAGGTTTTCGACGATGGTCGGATAACCCGGCACCGAGCGCTTGATCATGTCCGGGAACACCCGCACCACGTCCTCGTTGAAGGCGAAGTCAGGCACCTGGGCCAGAGGCTGGGCGAAAAGGCGATCGGGTTCTTTGCTCACGGCGGTTCCAGCGGTGTAGGTGGAAAAGGCCGGCATTTTAGCCAAGTTGGCGCGGGGATGCGCGGGTTGTCTGATAAACCGCCAAGCAGCCTGCAAAGTCTGTGTGTTCAGTGATATTGCTATCGCGAGCAAGCTCGCTCCCACAAGGGCTGTGCAATACCTGTGGGAGCGAGCTTGCTCGCGATGGGGTCAGCGCGGTTTCTGAGTGAACGCCGATGCCGTGATGCCCCATTGCCCCAGCCAATAGCTGAGGATGATCACGTACGGCGCCGCGTCGAACGGCACCACAAACCGGCTGATACCGATCACGCTGTCGGAGAACACGAATGCCACTGCGCCCGCCGCCGCCAGTAGCGCAGAGCGTTTGGGCACGTCGGTCCCGAGTCGGGCCAGGGCGCGCCAGAGCATGGCGCTGATCGCCGTGCCATAGACAATCACAGGCACCAACAATGGCCCGAGGCCGTTGGAAATCAGAATTCCCAACAGGACGGCGCCGACACCGAGGGCCAGCACCAGTGGCAGCAATGCCAGCCGCCGGCAATCGCTCAAATACGCTTTCAGATAGGCCAGATGCGCAACCAGAAACGCCCCAAGGCCGAACACGAACAAATCCCCCGGCCATGCCAGCAACACGTCGCCGACCAGGGAGAAAATCAACCCCAGGCTGATCCAGCGCCGATATTCGCCTGGCGGTGCGTCATGCAACCAGCCAAGCAGGGCCAGCACCGGCAGCGGCTTGACCAGCAGGCACAGCAGGGACGCATGCACGCTCAGGCCATAAAGGAAGGTCACTGCGCCCATCAGCGCCAGAATCAGCCAGCCCACGGTCAGTTGACCGAGATCGCGCAGTCGAACGAATCCACCGGCAGCACTTCCGGCGCCCATGGCTGTTGCGAGGTCAGGCGCAAGCGTCCGGTGCCGGGCGCGAAAGCCTGAAAGCGCCAGGTCGAGACCCCGGCCGCGCCGACGATGCCAGCATCTTCCGGATTTCGATAAACCTCTGGGCCCAGGGCGTGCAACACACCGCCGGCCGAATCCTGGATCGCCCAGCGATAACCCGTGGTCGGATTGCTCGGCAGGGTCAGGATCAGGTTTTGCCCGTTGCTGAGCTGCACCGGACATTCGCTTTGTTTTTCCACTGTCACGTTGTGCGCAGGTTGCGTGGCGCATCCGGCCAGCAGGGCGAGGGCGAGGGGGACAAACAGGCGAATGGGGGACATAAGGTCAGTGGCTCCGGCGTTCACGACGAACGGCGAGCATAACCGAGATGAGACAAAGTGTGACAGCTACGGGAATTGGCGTATTGAGTACTGACGCCTTCGCGAGCAAGCCCGCTCCCACATTAGACCGAGTGACTTGCTTATTACGCGATCAAATGTGGGAGCGGGCTTGCTCGCGAAGGCGATGGAGCAGGCGCTAGCGATATATCAGAACAACACCTTCGCCACATCCGCAAACCGCTTGGCGAAGTGCACGCTAATCCCTTCCTTCAGATACTCCGGCAACTCCTCGAAATTCCCGCGGTTGGCCTCCGGCAGAATCAGCTCGAAAATCTTCTGCCGTCGCGCTGCGATCACCTTTTCCCGCACCCCGCCAATCGGCAGCACATGCCCGGTCAACGTCAGTTCGCCGGTCATGGCCACGCCTTTTTTCGGTGGCTGATTGCGTGCCAGCGACAGCAGGGCGCTGGCCATGGTCACGCCGGCGCTCGGGCCGTCTTTTGGCGTTGCACCTTCCGGCACGTGCAGATGGACGAAAGCTTCGTCGAAGAATTTCGGATCGCCGCCATAGGACTTCAGGTGCGAGCTGACATAGCTATAGGCGATTTCCGCTGACTCTTTCATCACATCACCCAATTGCCCGGTGAGCTTGAACCCACGGTTGAGGGTGTGGATGCGCGTGGCTTCGATCGGCAGGGTTGCACCGCCCATGCTGGTCCAGGCCAGCCCGGTGATCACGCCGACCCCCGCCAGCACCTGCTCGTTGCGGAACACCGGCTTGCCGAGTGAAGCCTCCAGGTCTTTCGGCCCGAGCTTGATCACGGCTTTCGGTTCGTCGAGCAGTTTCATCACCGCTTTGCGCACCAGTTTGCCGAGGTTTTTTTCCAGCTGGCGCACGCCGGCTTCACGGGCATAACCGTCGACCAGCGCCTTGAGCGCGCTGTCGCTGATGCTCAGGCTGCCCTTGGATACACCGGCTTTCTCAAGCTGCTTGGGCCACAGGTGACGCTTGGCGATGGCGACTTTTTCTTCGGTGATGTAGCCCGACAGGCGAATCACTTCCATCCGGTCCAGCAGCGGGCCGGGGATCGAATCCAGGGTATTGGCGGTGCAGATGAACAGCACTTTCGACAGGTCCATCCGCAGATCGAGGTAGTGGTCGAGGAACTCGACGTTCTGTTCCGGATCGAGGGTTTCCAGCAGCGCCGAGGCCGGGTCGCCCTGGTAGCTCTGGCCCATCTTGTCGATTTCGTCGAGCATGATCACCGGGTTCATCACTTCGACGTCTTTCAACGCCTGCACCAGTTTGCCCGGCTGCGCGCCGATGTAGGTGCGGCGATGGCCCTTGATCTCGGCTTCGTCGCGCATGCCGCCGAGGCTGAAGCGATAGAACGGCCGGCCCAGGGATTCGGCGATGGATTTGCCGACGCTGGTCTTGCCCACGCCCGGCGGGCCCACCAGCAATACGATGGAGCCGCTGATCTCGCCTTTGTAGGCGCCGACCGCGAGAAATTCGAGGATACGGTCCTTGATGTCATCGAGGCCGGCGTGGTGTTTGTCCAGCACCTTGCGCGCGTGCTTGAGGTCGAGTTTGTCCTCGCCGTACACGCCCCACGGCACCGAGGTCGCCCAGTCGATGTAATTGCGGGTCACCGCATATTCCGGCGAGCCGGTCTCGAGGATCGACAGCTTGTTCATTTCCTCTTCGAGGCGTTTCTGCACCTGCGCCGGCAGGACTTTTCCCACCAGCCGCTGCTCGAACTGTTCGAGGTCGGCGCTGCGGTCGTCCTTGGTCAACCCCAGCTCCTGCTGAATAACCTTGAGTTGTTCCTTGAGGAAGAACTCGCGCTGATGTTCACCGATCTTGCGGTTAACTTCGGCGGAAATCTCTTTTTGCAGGCGCGCGACTTCGACTTCCTTGCGCAGCATCGGCAGGACTTTTTCCATGCGCTTGAGCATCGGCACGCAGTCGAGCACTTCCTGCAACTCGCTGCCGGTGGCCGAGGTGAGCGCGGCGGCGAAGTCGGTCAGCGGCGACGGATCGTTGGGACTGAAGCGGTTGAGGTAGTTCTTCAGCTCTTCGCTGTACAGCGGGTTGAGCGGCAGCAGTTCCTTGATCGCATTGATCAGTGCCATGCCGTAGGCCTTGACCTCGTCGGTCGGCTCGGTGGGCTGGTGCGGGTATTCGACTTCCACCAGGTACGGCGGGCGGTGGTGCTTGAGCCAGGTCTTGAGGCGTACGCGGGTCAGGCCCTGGGCGACGAACTGCAGCTTGCCGTTTTCGCGGCTGGCGTGGTGCACCTTGACCAGCGTGCCGTAGAGCGGCAGGGCCGATGTGTCGAAGTGGCGCGGGTCTTCCTGGGGCGTGTCCATGTAGAACAGGGCCAGGGAGTGGTGATCGGATTTGCTGACCAGATCGAGGGTTTCGGCCCACGGTTCTTCGTTGACGATGACCGGCAGCACCTGGGCCGGGAAGAACGGTCGGTTATGGATCGGGATGACGTAGACCTTGTCCGGCAGGTTCTGGCCAGGCAGGGCCAGGCCTTTGCCAGGTTTGTGCTGCTGGGCGTTTTCCGGATCGGCGTATTCGCTCGGGTCTTCGGGGAATTCCTGCTGGTCGCTCATGGGGGCACCTGCGCAATGGGTATGGGTCTTAGATGGGGCAGGTTGGCGGTGGTTTCAACGGTCATTTTCTGCGACGTAGTGTTTCGCAGGTGTGTTCAGCAGACAGACAGGTTAGCTGAACCATGGCTGTGTGCGGTCAAAATGTGGGAGCGGGCTTGCTCGCGAAAGCGGTGTGCCAGACAACATTTGCATTGCCTGACACACCGCATTCG